>JANJTU010000216.1 GCA_024710965.1 Thauera sp.
CGCGAGCCCGCATCAACCGCGTTCTCCAGCACCTCCTTGAGCACCGAGGCCGGCCGTTCGACGACCTCGCCGGCGGCGATCTGGTTGATCAGGAGGTCGGACAGCAGGTGGATCGAGGGCATGGGGGCGGGGGAAAGCGCGATGCAACGCGCAATTATACGGAGTCCGTCCGGGCTCCGGTCGCCGCGTGGCAGCGGCCGGGTTTCGGGGCCGCGGCCCCCTTCCGGTATCATTGGCGGAAATCCACGCGCCGCATGCAGCCCTCCGCCCGCCCGCGGAACCAGGCCGGCCGGTCCCTGTCCCATTCCCCCGACGCGCAAGCGCGCATCCGAAACGAACGCCAAGAAACCTGCATGAAGTCCATCGTCATCCTCATTTCCGGCCGCGGCAGCAACATGGAAGCCATCGTTAACGCGGGCATTCCGGGCGCGCGCATCGCCGCGGTGATCAGCAACCGCCCGGACGCGAAAGGGCTCGCATTTGCCGCCGCGCGCGGCATCCCCACCGCCGTCGTCGACCACAAGGCCTTCCCGTCGCGGGAAGCCTTCGACGCCGCGCTGGCCGAGACGATCGATACGCACGGCGCGGAGCTCGTCGTGCTCGCCGGCTTCATGCGCGTGCTCACCGACGACTTCGTGCGCCGCTACGAAGGCCGGCTGATGAACATCCACCCCTCGCTGCTGCCATCCTTCCCCGGCCTGCACACGCATCGGCGCGCGCTCGAAGCCGGCGTGCGCGTTCATGGCGCGACGGTGCATTTCGTCACACCGACGCTCGACTGCGGGCCGATCGTGATCCAGGCCGTCGTGCCCGTGCTCGCGGACGACGACGAGTCGCGCCTCGCGGCGCGCGTGCTGGCGCAGGAGCACCGCATCTATCCGCAGGCGGTGCGCTGGTTCGTGGACGGGCGCATCGGTTTCGACGCGCACGGCCGGGTGCGCCTGAGTGGCGAAGCGGCAGCCGGCGGCGGCTGCACGGTGCCGGCGCTGGACGGCTGAAGGAGCTGGCGTGATCGTCCGTCCGGCCTGGCTGGCGCTCGCTGTCTCGCTGGTGGCACATGCGGTGCTGCTGGGGGGCATCGACGTACGGCTGACCACGCCGCTCCGGCCGGACCTGCCCGAGCCCTTCGTGCAGGCGCGTCTGCTCGCGCCACCGCTGCCACTGCCGGAGCCTGCGCCGGCACCCGCCGCACCGGCGAAGATGCCTGCCCAGCAGCCGGCCGCCCCGCCGCCGTCTGCGGCAGCAAAGACAGTGGCGAAGCCGGCGCCCAGGCCCAGACCGGCGCCACGCGCGGCACCTGCCGCAGCGCCGCCGGCGGTCGAGGTTGCGATGCCGTCGCCTGCCCCGGCGGGCGTCGCCGCGGCGGTCAAGGACGCGCCGGTGGGGGCGCCGCTGCCGCAGGTGGACGCGCTGGCGGGCGCGGCCTTCGACGAGGCGGACATGGACGGCTGGCCGAGGCGGGGCAGCATCGTCTTCAGGGTCATGCTCGGCGACGAGGGGTTCGAGGTGGGGCAGGCGCGGCACGCCTGGTCGCACGACACGAAACGCTACGAGATGAGCGTGGAGCTGAAGACGACCGGGGTGGCCGCCCTGATGCGCAGCTTCCACTACACCCAGCGCAGCGAGGGCGAAGTCGGCGAGCGCGGGCTCAGGCCGCTGCGCTTTACCGTGGAGCAGCGCGGCCGCGCTTCGGATGCGGTCGATTTCGACTGGCAGGCCGGCGAGGCCACGATCCGCCGCGGCGGGCGCGAGCCGCGCACGGCGCGTATCCTGCCGGGCGACCAAGACGTGCTCAGCCTGTGGCATCAGGTCGGGATCGTCGGCGCGGGCGGCCTGCCGACCACCCTGACGGTGCTGAGCAACAAGAGCGCCAAGCCGGCGCTGCTGGAGGTGGTGGGCACGGAGGCCGCGCGCCTGCCGATCGGGCGTCTCGACACCTTGCGTCTGCGCGCGCAGGCCGAGGACGGCAGCCTGACGATCGACATCTGGCTCGCCAGCCGCTACGGCATGTTGCCGGTGCGGATCCGCGTCGCCGATGACGAGGGCGAAGTGCTCGACCAGCAGGCGATCCAGCTGCGCCTGACGCCGGTCGAGGCGGGCGCGGCGGAGGCTTCGGCCGCGCAGGGCGACAGCGAACCTGGCACTGCGGCCGCGGCGGACATGATCGAATTGAAGGAAGAGGTCGCGCCGGTGGCCGATCTCTACACGAACTGAACGGACAACATGAACAAACCCGACAAGATTTCCGAAGGCGCGGTGTCGCGCGCGCTTTTCATCCACACCACGCAGGCGCTGGGCGCCGTGCTGAGCTTCGAGCACCCGGCAGACGCCGTGCTGTCGCGCCACTTCCGCGATAACCGCGAACTCGGCCACCGCGACCGCGGCTTCATCGCCGAAACCGTGTACGGCGTGCTGCGCCGCCTGCGCTGGCTGCGCCGGCTGGCGGGGGCGAAGGCGACGCCGCGGGAACTGCTGCTGGCCTGGTTCGCGCGTGGCGAGGGCTGGCCGATGCGCAGCTTCGAAGGCCTGGCCTCGGCCACCGAGCGCGACTGGATCGCCGGCCTGAAGGCGGCCGAGCTGGGTGAGGCGAGCCTGGCCGAGCGCGCCGATTTGCCCGACTGGCTCGCCGACCGCCTGCTGGCCAGCCACGACGAAGCCGGCCTGCTCGCGCTCGCGCGCGGCCTGAACCGACCGGCACCGCTCGATCTGCGGGTGAATGTGCTGAAGGCCGACCGCGACGCGGTGCTCGCCCGCCTGCGCGCAGACGGCATTGGCGCCGAGGCGGGCGCGCTGTCGCCGCAGGCGATCCGGCTGGCGGGCAAGCCGGCGCTGCAGAAGCACCCGCTCTTCGTCGATGGCAGCTTCGAAGTGCAGGACGAGGGCAGCCAGCTGCTCGGCCTGCTCGTTCAGCCGCGCCGCGGCGAGCTGGTGGTGGATTTCTGCGCCGGCGCCGGCGGCAAGACCCTGCAGCTGGGCGCGATGATGCGCTCGACCGGCCGCCTCTACGCCTTCGACGTGTCGGAGAAGCGGCTCGCCAAGCTCAAGCCGCGCATGGCGCGTGCCGGCCTGAGCAACGTCCACCCGGTGCTGATCGCGCACGAGAACGACGCCAAGGTGAAGCGGCTCGCCGGCAAGGCCGACCGCGTGCTGGTCGATGCGCCGTGCAGCGGCCTGGGCACGCTGCGGCGCAACCCGGACCTGAAGTGGCGACAGTCGCCGGCCGCGGTGGACGAGATGGTGGCCAAGCAGGGCGCGATCCTGGGGGCGGCGGCGCGCCTGGTGCGCCCGGGCGGGCGCCTCGTGTACGCGACCTGCAGCCTGCTCGCGGAGGAGAACGACGGCATCGTCGACGCCTTCCTCGCCGCCCATCCGCAGTTCCGCCCGGTGTCGGCCGAGGCCGTGCTGGACAAGCAGGGCGTGCGCCTCGCGACCGGCGAACGCCTGCGCCTGCTGCCCCACGTCCACGACACGGACGGCTTCTTCGCCGCGGTGCTGGAGCGTGTGGCCGATGCGTGAGCGCGGTGGCGTGGGCGCCGTCGTGCTGCTCGCGACCCTGCTCGCCGTGCCGGCGACGGCGGTGCAGGCGAGCCAGCGCTTTGCGGCGCGCGGCGAGATCGAGCTCGCCTTTTCCCCACGCGACGATACGGAGCGGGTGCTGATCGACGTGGTGCGCGGTGCGCGGCGCTCGCTGCAGGTGCAGGCCTATGCCTTCACCAGCCGCACGATTGCCGACGCGATGGTGGCCGCGCACCGGCGCGGGGTGAAGGTGGAGGTGCTGGCCGATGCGAAGATGAACCGCCGGGCCAAGGGCAACGCGCTGCCGCGCCTGCTGGCCGCCGGCGTGCCGGTGGCGCTCGAGACGCGCTACAGCGCGGCGCACAACAAGGTCCTGATTGCCGATGCCGACGGCCCCGGCTGCGCGGTGTTGACCGGGTCGTACAACTTCACCTGGTCAGCAGAGAACCGCAACGCCGAGAACATGCTCGTGCTGCGTGGCCACTGCGAGCTGGCGCGGGCCTACCGCGACAACTGGCGGCGGCATCGCGCCGACGCCACGCCGATCCGCCGCCTGCCCTGGAAGCCCTGAGGCCGTCCGCGGACGCGGACTCGGGCGGGGCCGGCAGGGCTCCCACGCCGGGGACGCGGCATGCGCACCGTGCGATGAATGCGGCGGCGGCGGAACGTGTGCCGCGGATTCCTGTCCGATGCACTTCATGGCGCCGGCAAGCAGGCATCGTCGCAAGGCGCGACGACGGCCGGGTGACGGCGCCTGCCTTCGGTCGGCGCCCCGCAGGCGTCACCATCGTGTTCTGATAAAAGGATATTCATCCGCATGTACACCGGGTTGTTCGATCTTCCCTGGTGGGGCTACATCATCGTGGCCCTGGTTCTCACCCACATCACGATCGCCTCGGTGACGATCTTCCTGCATCGCCATCAGGCCCACCGTGCCCTTGAGCTGCATCCGCTGCCGAGCCACTTCTTCCGCTTCTGGCTGTGGCTGACCACGGGCATGGTGACCAAGGAGTGGGCGGCGATCCACCGCAAGCACCACGCCAAGTGCGAAACCGCGGAAGACCCGCACAGCCCGCAGACACGCGGCATCCGCAAGGTGCTGCTCGAAGGCGCCGAACTGTATCGGACCGAGGCGAGGAATGCCGAGACGCTGGCGCGCTACGGCCACGGTACGCCGGACGACTGGCTCGAGCGCCGGGTCTATCGCCACTCCGTGCTCGGGGTGTCGACCATGCTCGTGCTCGACCTCGTCGCCTTCGGCCCGATCGGGCTGACGATCTGGGCGGTGCAGATGCTGTGGATTCCGCTGTGGGCGGCGGGCGTCGTCAACGGCATCGGCCACTACTGGGGCTACCGCAACTACGACTGCGCCGACGCATCGCGCAATATCGCGCCGTGGGGCATCCTGATCGGCGGCGAGGAACTGCACAACAACCACCACAGCTTCGCCAGCTCGGCCAAGCTGTCGGCGAAGTGGTACGAGTTCGACATCGGCTGGATGTACATCCGCATCCTCGAACTGCTCGGCCTGGCGCGGGCGAAGAAAGTGATCCCGGTGCCGAAGTTCGGTGAGGCGAAATCCGCGCCGGACTTCGACACGCTGCAGGCGATCGTCACCCACCGCTACGACGTCATGACGCGCTACGTGGCCTCGCTCAAGCGCGTGTGCAGTGACGAGATCAAGCGCCTGAAGGCGGCCCACGGCGGCCGCCTCGACACCCGCGCGCTCAAGCGCTGGGTGCTGTCGGGCGAGGACCGCAATCTCGCTGACGAACAGAAACGACAGCTGCAGGGCGTGGTGCGGCAGAGCCCGGCCCTGTCGACGGTGGTGACGATGCGCGAGGAGCTCGCCGCCATCTGGGCGCGTTCGAACGCGAGCCGCGAACAGTTGCTGGCGCAGTTGCAGGACTGGGTGGCGCGCGCCGAGCAGAGCGGCATCGAGCAGCTGCAGGAGTTTGCGCTGCGGCTGCGGCGCTACGCGGCCTGAGCCCGCTGCGGCCCGCCCGGCAGGGCGGGCGCGGAGGCAGCGGTAGGGTTCAGCGGTAGGGTCAGCCGCGCACGGCATCGGCCCAGCAGTTGGGCGTTTCGTACAGGCGGACCCGCTCCAGGCGCAGGTGGTTGCCGTAGGTGTCGCGATAGGCGGCGTCGAGGATGCGAAAGGCTTCGGCCGCGAGATTCTCGGCAGTCGGCACGACGTCGAGCACCACCGTGCGGTGGTCGGGCATCGTGGCGAGGAAGTCGAGTACCCGCGTGTCGCCGCGATGGACGAGGAAGGCGTGGTCCCAGACGCTGACGACCTGTTCGCTGGCGATGCGCTTGACGTCGGCGAAGTCCATCACCATGCCATTGACCGGCAGCCCGTCGGCCTTGATGATCTCGCCCGACAGGGTGACTTCGAGGGCGTAGCGGTGGCCGTGCAGGTGGCGGCACTGGCTGGCGTGATCGGGAATCCGGTGTCCGGCGTCGAATTCGAGTCGGCGGGTGATGCGCATGGCTGACCTCGTTGGAAGGGCGCCGGATTATAGCACCGCGGCGTCTCCTGTTCTGTTGGGTGGTTTTCGCAAGTATCTGAGCTGACGATGATTTCTTCTCCTTCCCCGCGGGCGGCCGCGCTCTCGGTGCGCAACCACGACCGCGATCTGGCCGGGCTGACCTACGTCTACCCAGTGCTGTCGCGGCGCGCCGGCGGCGTGTCGGTCGGGATCAACCTCAATCCGAACAATGCCTGCAACTGGCACTGCGCCTACTGCCAGGTTCCCGGCCTGGTGCGCGGCAAGGCGCCGCAGATCGACCTCGCGCGGCTGGAGGACGAGTTGCGCGGCTTTCTCGCCGATCTGGTGCATGGCGACTGGATGCAACGCTTCGTGCCCGAAGGGCTGCGGGTGATCCGCGACATCGCCTTTTCCGGCAACGGCGAGCCGACCAGCGCGGCGGCGTTCCCCGAGGCGGTAGCGCTCGTGCTGCGCTTGCGGCAGGAAGCGGGCCTCGACGCCGACGCGGTGCCGCTGCGCCTGATCACCAACGGCAGTCTGCTGGCGCAGGCGCGCGTGCAGCAGGGCATACGCCGTCTGGGGGGAGCGGGCGGGGAGGTGTGGTTCAAGGTTGATGCCGGCACGGCCGCGGCGATCGAGCGCATCAACGGCGTTCGTCTCGATCCCGACACGGTGGCGCGCAATCTGGCCCGCTGCGCCGGGCTTTGCCCGACCTGGGTGCAGACCTGCATGTTCCGCTGGGATGGCCGTGCCCCGGACGAGGCGGACATCGCCGCCTATCTGCAGGTGCTGGAGAGGGCGGGGACGGCGCGCCTGCAGGGGGTGCTGCTGTACGGTATCGCGCGCCAGTCGATGCAGCCCGAGGCGGCCCACCTGGCGCCGCTCGAGGCGGCCGAGCTGGAAGCCATTGCGGCGCGCATCAAAGAAAAAGGGCTGACGGTTCGCGTCAGCCCCTGAGCGTTGCGCGGCACGCGGCTCAGCGTTCCTTGCGCTTGGCGCGGGCTTCCTTCTTGAGCGACTTGTAGAGCTCCGGGTTGGTGGCCTTGAGGTACTCGGCCACATCCACGTCGTCCTTCTTGACCTTGTTGATGTCGATCTGCTCGATGTGGACCAGGCGCAGCAGGGCTTGCACCGGGCGCGGGATGTTCCGGCCGCTCTCGTAGCGCGAGCCACCGCTCTGGGTGACGCCAATCTTGGACCAGAACTGCGACTGGTTCAGCCCGAGCTTGCGGCGGATCTCACGGACATCGATGTTTTCGGTGCTTTTCATGGTGCGAATTCCTTTATGAGCGCTGTCGAACCCAGAGTTGCTGATCACGGCAGCATCGTTTCTATCGGGGGCTCTATGACTAAAGTCATAGGGTGACTAAAGTATAGATCAGTATTCTCTCAACATACAATGTCGCGTGAGGTAAACATTTTGCTAAGCGTTACAAATACCCGATCGAGACAGGCCCGGCGACGCCACCCTCGTTGTCCTGCAAAACTTGTCGCCTTTCGCTAGAATCCCGTGCTTTATCCACAAGCACTTGGATACGACGATGGCACTGATAGTTCAGAAGTACGGCGGCACCTCGGTGGGGAGTCCCGAGCGCATCAAGAACGTCGCCCGCAAGGTGGAGAAGTTCCGCGCGCAGGGTCACCAGGTGGTGGTGGTGGTGTCGGCGATGAGCGGCGAGACGAACCGCCTGATCGCCCTGACCAAGGAAGTGGCGACCAACCCCAGCCCGCGCGAACTCGACGTCGTCGTGTCCACCGGCGAGCAGGTCACGATCGGCCTGCTGTGCATGGCGCTCGAGGACATCGGCGTGCCGGCGAAGAGCTATACCGGCGGCCAGGTGAAGATCCTGACCGATTCGCTGCACACCAAGGCGCGCATCCTGAACATCGATGAAGCGCCGATCCGCAAGGACCTCGACGAAGGCAAGGTCGTCGTCGTCGCCGGTTTCCAGGGCGTGGATGAGCACGGCAGCATCACCACCCTTGGCCGCGGTGGTTCGGATACCACCGGCGTGGCGCTCGCCGCCGCGCTGAAGGCCGACGAGTGCCAGATCTACACCGACGTCGATGGCGTCTACACGACTGACCCGCGCATCGTCCCCGAAGCCCGCAAACTCGACACAATCACCTTCGAGGAGATGCTGGAAATGGCCAGCCTCGGTTCGAAGGTGCTGCAGATCCGCTCGGTCGAATTCGCCGGCAAGTACAAGGTCAAGCTGCGTGTCCTCTCCAGTTTCGAAGAGGGAGGCGAGGGCACACTCATCACCGTTGAGGAAGACACCAACATGGAACAGCCCGTCATCTCCGGCATCGCGTTCGCCCGTGACGAAGCCAAGCTCACCGTCGTCGGCGCGCCCGACAAGCCCGGCATCGCCTATCAGATCCTCGGGCCGGTCGCCGAAGCCAACATCGACGTCGACATGATCATCCAGAACGTCGGCCACGACGGCACGACCGACTTCTCCTTTACCGTCGCCCGCGGCGATCTCGCGAAGGCGGTGAAGGTGCTGGAGGGCGTGCAGGAGCACATCGGCGCGCGCGCGATCGAGAGCGACAACACGATGTGCAAGGTGTCGATCGTCGGCGTCGGCATGCGCTCGCACCCGGGCGTGGCGTCGAAGATGTTCCGCACCCTGGCCGAAGAGGGCATCAACATCCAGATGATCTCGACCTCGGAAATCAAGATCTCGGTGGCGATCGACGAGAAGTACCTCGAGCTCGCGGTGCGTGTGTTGCACAAGGCCTTCGGCCTGGACGCGCAAGCCTGATAAATCCGCTGAATGGAAATTGACCGGGCGGCGCGAACTCGCTATCATCGCGCCTCCTGATGGAGACGTGGCCGAGAGGTCGAAGGCACTCCCCTGCTAAGGGAGCATACCGTCAAAAACGGTATCGAGGGTTCGAATCCCTCCGTCTCCGCCAGCATCTGAACGAAGCCCATGATGAATTCATGGGCTTTTTTCTTGTCTTCTGCGCCGAAAGGCGGTTCTCCGATTGTCGGCTCGACGCGCGCGAACCGCGGCTGCGGGTCAGCTCGTACCGAGCTGCCTGGTCGCGATCTCCTCCAGCAATTCCAGCATCGCCTGCTGCGTGCCGGTGGTCGGGCGGCGGGAGCTGACGGCGAGCGACAGCTTGCACAGCAGGCCCGGGCCGACGATCGTGCGCGTGGCGAAACGCTCGGGCCGGGTCGAGGTCAGCACCGCGTTCTTTGACAGCACGGCGTAGCCGGCGCCGTCGGCGACGAGGTCGAGGATCGCGCTCACGCCGTCGATCTCGAGCGAAATATTGGGGTGCAGGCCGAGGTTGCCGAGCTCGGTTTCGACCAGCATGCGGATCGCGTTGGGCCGGCTCGGGATCACGAGCGCAAAGCGGGGCAGGTCCTTCAGCGCGATCGGTGTCTCGCCGGCGGCATCCTCGCGGCGCTGGACGAGGAGGAGTTCCTCGTTCAGCAGCGGCCGCAGGTCGATGTCCGGCGAGGGCTGCGCGTTGTACAGCAGGGCGATGTCGAGCCGGCCCGAGACCAGCGATTCCTGCATCGTCACCGACAGGCTTTCGGTGATCGACAGCGCGGCGTCGGGCATGCGGGCGCGGAAGGCGCGCGTGACCGGCACTGTCAGCACCTTCGACAGGCTGGGCGGCATGCCGACCACGACCCGGCCCGACAGCGCGCCGCGCACGCGCGACAGCTCCTCGCGCAGGCGTTCGATCTGGTGCAGCACGCCACGACTGTGCTCGAGCAGCACCTTGCCCGCTTCGGTCAGCGTCACGCCGCGGCCGTTGCGCACGAGCAGGTTCTGGCGCAGTTCCACCTCCAGCATGCGCACCTGGCGACTGAGCGCCGGCTGGGCAATGTCGAGCGCGATCGAGGCGCGCGTGAAGCTGCCCAGTTCGGCGATGCGGACGAAATAGCCAAGCTGCTTCAGGTCCATGCTCTTCCCGTTCGAAGTGCGACTCCGTCACCTGGCTGGCGGCGCGCACGGCTGCTTCCGGGCGTGGAGCGCGCATGCGGGGGGAGGGTACTGCCAGGCTGCGGATGCGATATGTCGAGATAAGTTATAGCACGGTTCGATAGCTGATAGATGGATTGCGTCCTATTGTAAGGAGGTGCCCCTGACCAGAATGCGAGCCATGCAGACCCCCATCCGAACCCTCTTCATGCGCGGCGGCACCTCACGGGGGCCGTTCTTTGCCGAATCCGACCTGCCTGCCGACCAGGCCACGCGCGACCGCGTGCTGCTCGCCGTGATGGGCTCACCCGACCGGCGCCAGATTGACGGCCTCGGCGGCGCCCACCCGCTCACGAGCAAGGTCGGCATCGTGCGCCGCAGCACCGTGCCCGGCGTCGATCTCGACTTCCTCTTCGCCCAGCTGCAGCCGGACAAGGACAGCGTCGACACCACGCCCAACTGCGGCAACATGCTTGCCGCGGTCGTGCCCTTCGCCCTGGAGACCGGGCTGGCGCAGGCGCAGGGTGACACCACGACGCTGCGCGTGCTCACGCTCAACACCGACATGCAGTGCGACATCACCGTGCACACGCCGGGCGGCCGCGTCGCCTACGAGGGCGACGCGCGCATCGACGGCGTGCCCGGCACCTCGGCGCCGATCAAGATCAACTTCCTCGACACCGCGGGCTCGGTGTGTTCCGGCCTGCTGCCCACCGGCAAGGTCAAGGACGTCATCGATGGCGTCGAAGTCACCTGCATCGACAACGGCATGCCGCTGGTGATCCTGCGCGCCGCCGACGTCGGCCGCACGGGCTACGAGAGCGTCGCCGAGCTCAATGCCGATACCGAACTGAAGGCCCGCATCGAGCGCCTGCGCCTCGCCTGCGGCCATGCCATGGGCCTGGGCGACGTCAGCGCGAAGAACTTCCCGAAGATGACGCTCGTCGCCCCTGCCCAGCACGGCGGCAGCCTCAGCACGCGCAGCTTCATCCCGCACGTCTGCCATGACGCCATCGGCGTGCTCGCCGCGGTCACCGTCGCCACCGCCTGCGTGCTCAAGGGCGCGGTCACCGAAGGCATCGCCGTGGTGCCCGAAGGCAGCGTCAAGTCGGTGTCGGTCGAGCATCCCACAGGCGAATTCTCGGTCGAGCTCGAGCTCGACCCCACCGACCCGCAGAACGTCACCCGCGCCGCCCTGCTGCGCACCGCGCGCCTGATCATGCGCGGCGAAGTCATGGTACCCACCTCGGTCTGGAACAAAGGAGACAAGGCATGATCATCGACATCCACGGTCACTACACGACCGC
>JANJTU010000247.1 GCA_024710965.1 Thauera sp.
TCGATGACGCGGTAGCGGTTGTCCTGGCAGAAGTCGATGTCGAAGTCGGGCATCGACACCCGCTCCGGGTTGAGGAAGCGCTCGAACAGCAGCGCGTACTCGAGCGGGTCGAGGTCGGTGATCTCGAGCGAGTAGGCCACCAGCGAGCCCGCGCCCGAGCCCCGCCCGGGGCCCACCGGCACGCCGTTGCGCTTGCCCCAGCGGATGAAGTCCGCGACGATCAGGAAGTAGCCGGGGAAGCCCATCTGGATGATGGTGTCGGTCTCGAACTTGAGCCGCGCCTCGTAGCGCGGGCGCTGGCGCTCGCGCTCCGCGGGCTCCGGGTAGAGCTGGGCGAGGCGGCGCTCCAGGCCGTCCTTCGCCTCCTGCACGAGGAAGTCGTCCAGGCTCATGCCTTCCGGCGTCGGGAACAGCGGCAGGAAGTTCTTGCCCAGCTGCACCGTCAGCGAGCAACGGCGCGCGATCTCGACCGCGTTCTCGAGCGCTTCCGGGATGTCGGCGAAGAGCGCGCACATCTCGTCCTGGCTCTTCAGGTACTGCTCCTCGGTGAAGTCGCGCGGGCGGCGCTTGTCCGCCAGCACATAGCCCTGCGAGATGCACACGCGCGCCTCGTGCGCCTTGAAGTCCTCGCGCTGCAGGAACTGCACCGGATGCGTCGCCACCACCGGCAGGCCGAGCTTGCCGGCGAGGCTCAGCGCCTGGCGGATGTAGGCCTCGGTGCCCGGGTGGCCGGCGCGCTGCAGCTCGATGTAGAAGGCGCCCGGGAACAGCCGCTCCCAGTCGGCAGCAAGCTGCTCGGCCAGCTCCGCGTTGCCGTTCGCCAGTGCCAGGCCGATGTCGCCGTGCATCGCGCCCGACAGGCACAGCAGCTCGCTCGCCGCGCCGCCCTCGAACCAGTCGCGGCGCAGCTCGGCGCGGCCGCGGTACTTGTTGTCGAGGTAGGCGCGCGTCAACAGCTCGCACAGCTGGCCGTAGCCGGCGCGGTTGCGGCAGACGAGCAGCACGCGGGACGGCTTGTCGCGCTCGGCCTCGTTCTGGATCCAGGCGTCGACGCCGATGATGGGCTTGATGCCCTTGCCGCGCGCGCCCTTGTAGAACTTGACCATGCCGAACAGGTTGCCGAGGTCGGCGATGCCGAGCGCCGGCATGCCGTCGGCGGCGGCGCTGGCGATGGCCTGGTCGATCTGGACGATGCCGTCGGTGATCGAATACTCGGTGTGCAGGCGAAGGTGGACGAAGCGCGGCGAGCTGGGAGCAATGCGGGGGGAAGTCTGGGCGGCAGTCATGGGCCGGATTTTACCCGAGCCGGGGATCGTGCCGCGCGCCGATCAGGCGCAGCAGGATCGTCGCGGCCATGCCGCGGTGGACGCGGATCGCCCGGCCCATCCCGGCCTCCTCCGGCGCCGGGACGCTGGGCAAGCCCAGGCGGCCTCAGCGCACGAGCGAGACGCCAATCCGCACCTGCGGGTCGCGGCGCTCATCGTAGCCCAGCAGCGTCTCGCCGTAACCGCTCAGGTACTGCAGGTGGGCAAAGGCGCCGACGCCCGAGAACACGCTGCGCCGCAGCGGATAGCTCAGGTCGAACTGGCGGCGCATGTAGCCCGCCGTACCGCGGCGCAACAGCGCAGTCAGCATCACGCCGTCGTCGCTGCCCAGGCGCAGGCCGAGTTCGCCATAGCCGCGGTAGCGCGTGATGTCCGGATTGTCGTCGCGGTCGAGGTAGGCCCACACCTTGGGCTCGACACCGAAGTAGATACGGCCGTCGGGCAGGTAGTAGCGCCCCTCGGCCTTCAGGAACAGCGTGTCGATGCTGCGCGAGGACGCCTCGTCCTTGCCGTTGGATTCGTGCTCGTAACCGCCGGACAGCGCCACCGAGGCGCCATCCTCCGGGTCGCTCAGCATCCAGCGGTAGAACAGCGAGGGGCGGAAGCTGGTGTCGCGGAAGGGGCGCGAATCGGACTCCAGATCCCATAGCGAAGTCTGCGTGAAGGCGAAGTAGAGCCCCGTCTCCACCGGGAAGCGCTCGTCGAGCACGCCCTGGCCATCGGTGAGGCGGTAGCGGAAGCTGAACTGGAAACGCGCCGAGGCCGGGTCGTTGCCGCCTACGAGGAAGTACATCGGCTCGTGGAAGCCGAGCGCGGAAGGCGCCACCGGCCCGGCTGTGGCCGCATCGCGTGCCACCGGCGCAAGCGGCGCCACGCTCCCCGCCTGCGCGGTGTCGACCGCGGTGCGCGTGGCTGCGGCGGCATCGAGCACCAGGCGGGCGGACGCTGCCTCCTGCAACGACAGCGTGGCGAAGCCGGTCACCTCCGCCGGCCAGCGCCCGGCGTAGCGGCGCTGCTGGCTGCGCGCGTCGGCGGGCGCGGTGGCGACGAGTTCGAGTGCGATGCGCGCACCGCCGTCGGGCAGCTCGATCTGGGCTGGCAGGCGTTCCGGCAGCTCGGCGCCGCCGGGCAGGCCGACGACGATCACCTCGAACAGTTCGCCCGGCACCACGCGCGGTTCGGTGGAAGCGAGCAGCCAGCCCGCGGCCTGCGCCGGCACGGCCTGCAGGGCGGCGGCGAGCAGCAGCGCACGCGCGCCGCCGGCGAGAAGTCTGCGTAGCATCGCGATCCTTCCGACAAGAACAAGGGCAGTCATGATAGCGACTGCCCTTGGCTCAAGCGGTGAGGATTCGTGTCGCGGGCGGGAGCTTCCCCGCCCGCAGCGCGTCAGCGCACACCCGCGCTGCGCGCCTCCTGCGCGTCCACCACCGCCAGCGCGGTGATGTTCACCAGGCGGCGCACGGTCGCCGACGGCGTCAGGATGTGCACCGGCTGGGCCGCGCCGAGCAGGATCGGGCCCACCGACACGCCGTCGCCGTTGGCCATCTTCATCAGGTTGAAGGAGATGTTGGCGGCGTCGAGATTGGGCATCACCAGCAGGTTCGCCTCGCCCTTCAGCGTCGAGTCCGGATGCAGCTTGTCGCGGATGTCCTGCGACAGCGCCGAGTCGCCGTGCATTTCGCCATCGCAGTTCAGGTCGGGCGCGATCTCGCGCAGGATCTCGCCGGCGCGGCGCATCTTGCGCGCCGAGGCCGAGTTCGAGCTGCCGAAGTTCGAGTGCGACAGCAGCGCCACGCTCGGCTCGATGCCGAAGCGGCGCAGCTCCTCGGCCGCCATGCGGGCGATCTCGGCCACTTCCTCGGCGCTCGGGTTCTCGTTCACATAGGTGTCGGTCACCGCCAGCATGCGCTTGGTCAGCAGCAGCAGGTTCATCGCCGCGAACTGCTTGGCGCCGGGCTTCAGGCCGATCACGTCCTGCACCTGCTTGAGGTGGTAGTCGTAGGTGCCGAAGGTGCCGCACACCAGCGCGTCGGCGTCGCCGCGGCGCAGCAGCATGGCGCCGATCAGCGTCGTGTCGCGGCGGATCTTGGTCTTGGCGAGGTCGGGGGTGACGCCGTCGCGGCTCATGAGCTGGTAGTACTCGGTCCACAGCTCGCGGTAGCGCGGGTCCGACTCCGGATTGACGATCTCGAAGTCGCGCCCGGGCACGAGGTTCAGCCCGATCTTCTTGATCCGCATCTCGACCACTTCCGGGCGGCCGATCAGGATGGGACGGGCCAGCCCCTCGTCGAGCACGACGCGCACCGCGTGCAGCACGCGCTCGTCCTCACCCTCGGCGTAGATCACGCGCTTTTGCTCGGCCGGCACCCGCTTCGCCGCCGAGAACACCGGCTTCATGACCATGCCCGACTGGTACACGAAGGCATTCAGGCTGGAGACATAGGCGTCGAAATCCTCGATCGGTTTCGTCGCCACGCCCGACTCCATCGCCGCCTTCGCCACCGCCGGCGCGATCTTGACGATCAGGCGCGGATCGAAGGGCTTCGGGATGATGTACTCGGGGCCGAAGCTCAGCTCCTGGCCGCCGTAGGCGCTGGCGACGATGTCGCTCGCCTCGGCTTCGGCCAGCTCGGCGATCGCCTTCACGCAGGCGAGCTTCATCTCCTCGTTGATCGTGGTCGCGCCGACGTCGAGCGCGCCGCGGAAGATGAAGGGGAAGCACAGCACGTTGTTGACCTGGTTCGGGAAGTCCGACCGGCCGGTCGCGATCACGCAGTCCGGGCGCACCGCCTTGGCGTCGGCAGGCAGGATCTCGGGGTTCGGGTTGGCGAGCGCGAAGATCAGCGGCCGCGCGGCCATCTTCGCCACCATCTCGGGCTTGAGCACGCCCGCGGTGGACAGGCCGAGGAAGACATCCGCGCCCTCGATGACGTCGCCCAGCGTGCGCGCCGCGGTCTGCTGCGCGTAGCGCGCCTTGGTCGGCTCCATGTTGGCCTCGCGGCCTTCGTAGATGACGCCCTTGGAGTCGCAGACGTAGATGTGCTCGCGCTTGAGGCCGACGCTGACCATCAGGTCGAGGCAGGCGATCGCCGCCGCGCCCGCGCCCGACACCACCATCTTGACCTCGCCGATGTCCTTGCCCACGACCTTCAGGCCATTGATCAGGCCAGAGGCCGAGATGATCGCGGTGCCGTGCTGGTCGTCGTGGAAGACCGGGATCTTCATGCGCTCGCGCAGCTTCTTCTCGATGTAGAAGCACTCCGGCGCCTTGATGTCCTCGAGGTTGATGCCGCCCAGCGTGGGCTCGAGCGAAGCGATGATCTCGATCAACTTGTCCGGGTCGTTCTCCGCCAGCTCGATGTCGAAGACGTCGATGTTGGCGAACTTCTTGAACAGGCAGCCCTTGCCTTCCATCACCGGCTTGGAGGCGAGCGGACCGATGTTGCCCAGGCCGAGCACCGCGGTGCCGTTGGTGACGACGGCGACGAGGTTGCCGCGGCTGGTGAGTTCGAAGGCTTCGGCCGGATCGGCGACGATCGCGTCGCAGGCCGCGGCGACGCCGGGCGAATAGGCCAGCGCCAGGTCACGCTGGTTGGTCAGCGTCTTGGTCGGGACGACCGAAATCTTGCCGCGCGTCGGTGAACGGTGATAGTCCAGCGCCGCGGCGATGAAATCCTGATCCATGTGCTCTCCCCTCTCGGAACTGTGAGGTAGGTATTTTTGAAGTAGCGCGGACGCGGGTCCGCAGGTCGCGCCCGGGCCGGGACAGCCCGATGCGCCTCGCATCGTTCGGGGTGGTTCGCAGATGGTTGCTTGTTTTTCTTGCGCACCGTCACGGTGCCGGAACCACCTCGATTGACGTCACGGCAGTTTAGCGCAGCCCGCTGGCCTTTGGCACGGCCGCCACCGCGGCGCGTGGCGCGGCCGGGCGTGCCGCCGCCAGCGTGACGCATGGTCTCGGCGCGGGTTGTCTTCTGCGCCCGGGCGCCAACAATCGCACACGGTCGCGCCCGATCAAATCACTACAAAATGTAATGGATGGCATAATCCGCCGGCTGCGCGGGCAGCACCAGGCAGTCAGGGGGGAATAGTCGTCTTGCTGGGCATGCGTTTCGGGTTGGGAAAACGCGGCCGGTCATCGGCCGCCGGCCTTGCCGGCATCGTCGTCTCGGACGATGCGGTGACGGCCGTCCATGTCCGCCCCGAGGCGGGCCAGCCGCCGCAGCTGCTGTCCCGCCTCGACGCCGTCGGCGCCGAGCCGGCGCGCAACCTGCAGGCGCTCGCCCAGTGGGTCGCGGCGCGCCAGCTGCACGGCGTGCCGGCCACGCTCACGCTCAACTACGGCAGCTACCAGATCCACCAGGTGGACAAGCCCGACGTGCCCGCGGACGAACAGCGCGCCGCGCTGCGCTGGCGCCTGAAGGACGTGCTCGACCATTCGCCCGCCGACGCCGTGATCGACTGCTTCGACGCGCCGCCCACGCGGCAGAAGCGCATCGAGCCGGCGCAGGTGGTGGCGGCGCGCATCAGCCGGCTCAAGCCGCTGGTGGCGACGCTGCAGGCCACCGGACTCGACCTGCGGCGCATCGACATCCCCGAGTTCGCGCTGCGCAACCTGCTCAGCCGCGCGCTCGACCGCCGCGACACCACCGCGCTGCTCTACCTCCTGCCCCAGCGCGGCGTGCTGCAGATCTGCCGTGACGACACCTTCTACTTCGCGCGCACGCTCGAGCACGGCCTCGAGGCGCTGGCGCGGGCCACCGGCGGCGGCGCATTCAGCGGCCACTCCGACCTCGAAGACCGCATCGCGCTCGAGGCCCAGCGCACGATGGACTACTACGACAGCCACTTCGGCCAGGGCCCGGTGAAGAAGCTGCTCGTGCTCGGCCGCGGCATCGAGCTGCAGCGCCTGGCCGAGCACATCGCCTCGGCGCTGGGCGTCGCCGCGCAGCTCGTCACGCCCGCCGAGCTCGTTCGCGGCCTGGACGCGGCCGAGCCGACGCACGAGCTGATGCCGCTCGCCCTCGGCGGCGCCCTGGGCTGCGCATGAACCGGGCGATGCGGCAGCAGATCAACCTCCTGCAGGACGAGCTCAGGGAACGCAAGCCGGTACTGCCGGCGATCCAGCTCGTCCTCGCGAGCGCGGCGGCGATCGTCGTCATGGCGCTGGTGGCGTTCTGGATGAACCACCGCCTGCAGGCACCGCGCGCCGAACTGGCGCGGCTCGACGCCGAGCTCCAGACCCGCAGCGCCGCCGTCGCCCAGCTGGCCACCCGGCTCGAGGCGCACAAGCCCGACCCGGGGCTGGCGCTCGAGGCCCGCCGCCTGGAAGAGCGGCTCGACTACCTGCGGCGCATCACCGCGATCACGATCGCGCCCGGCACCGGCCAGCGTCTGTCGGCCTACCTCGAAGGACTCGGCCGCCAGCGCCCGGAAGGCCTGTGGCTCACCCGCATCGTCGTCGCCAATGGCGGCACGGACGTCGCGCTCGGTGGCAGCACGCTCGAGCCCGGCCTGCTGCCCGCCTACCTCGAATCGCTCGGCACCGAACAGGCTTTCGCCGGGCTCACCTTCGGCGACCTGGTGATCGCGCGCAGCAGCGCCGAGCCGCGCTGGCTCGATTTCCGCATCGCCGCCGGCTGCCTCACGACGACCAGCGCCACCACCACTGGCGTCGCGAACGCTGCGGCGAACAACGCGGCGCGCGCGCTGGCGAGCGCCGCCGCCACCTCGACGGGCACCGCCGCCAGCCCCGCACCCTGCATCGGCCTCGAGGGCGTGCACCCGTGAAGGCGCTGTGGCTCGGCCTGCTCCGGCGCATCGATGGCCGCAGCCTGCGCGAGCGCGTGATGCTGCTCGTGGTCGCGCTGGCGGCCGTGGTCGCGCTCGCCGACACCTTCTTCATCGACGCCGCCCGCCGCGCCCACGGCGCCGACCAGGCCCGGCTGGCCGACACCCGCGCCCGCCTGGCTGCGCTCAAGGCGCAGGAAGCGGAACTCGAGGCCCGCCTCGCGGTGGATCCGGACGCCGGCGTCAAGGCGCGCCTGGGCACGCTGCGGCACGAGCTCGGCCAGGCCGACACGCGCCTGGCTGCGGCGGTCGCGCGCTTCATCTCCGCCACCGAGATGAGCCGCGTGCTGCGTGCCCTCGTCACCCGCACCGGCGGCCTGCGCCTCGAAGGCCTGCGCAGCCTGCCGCCGTCCCGCATCGATACCGGCGCCGTCGCCGCGAAGGACGCCCCCGGCGGCGGCGCCAGGGAAGCGGGCAAGGCCAGCGCCGACGCCGCCCGGCCGAGCGAAGCGCGCACCCAGGTGTGGAAACGCGGCGTGGAGTTGCAGCTGCGCGGCGACTACGGCGCCCTGCTCGCCTACCTGCGGGCGGTCGAGCAGCTGCCCTGGCAGCTCAACTGGGACCTGCTCTCGGTGCGCAGCGAGCACTACCCCGAGGCGGAATTCATCCTCCGCCTGCATACCCTGAGCCTCGAGGAGGACTGGATCGGTGTCTGACCACCCCGCGCAACACCGTCGCCCGCGGATCGCGGCGCTGCTCTGCCTGGCCGGCACCGCGCTGCCGGCCGCCGCGAGCGCCGACATCCCCGACCCGCTGCGCCCGCCCAGCCCAGCCGCCCCGGCCGCCGTCGCCGTGCATGCGGCACCGCCCCCGGCCGCGCCGCAGCGGCTGCAGGCCACGCGCATCGGCGCCGACGACCGCTACGCGGTCATCGACGGCAACACCGTGCGCCGCGGCGAGCGCATCGGCGATGCAGTCGTCGTCCGCATCGACGCGGCGGCGGTGACGCTGAAGGACGACCAGGCCGAGCGCGTGCTGCGCTTCGACGCCGCCGGGGTCTCGAAGCGGCCCGCCGCCAGCAAGGGCAGGCAGCCATGACGCCGT
>JANJTU010000254.1 GCA_024710965.1 Thauera sp.
GCGGCGCTGGCCGAACTGGAGAGCCTGTTCGAGCAGCAGCTGTTCGACCGCAGGGGCAAGCGCCTGCGCTTGAACGAGCAGGGCAGCCTGCTGCTGCCGCATGCGGTGGAGCTGCTCGACCGTGCCGAGGAGATCGAGACCCTGGTGCGCAGTGACCGTGGGCTGGGCAACCTGCGCGTGGGGGCGACGCTGACGATCGGCAACTACCTGCTGCCGCTGATCGTGTCGGCGTACCTGCAGCGCCATCCGGAAAGCCGGGTCCGGCTGCAGGTGCACAACACGGCGAGCATCGCCGCGATGCTGCTGCGCTACGAGATCGACCTCGGCCTGGTCGAAGGGCAGGTGGTGGATGC
Source organism: Thauera sp. (assembly GCA_024710965.1). Classification (GTDB taxonomy): domain Bacteria; phylum Pseudomonadota; class Gammaproteobacteria; order Burkholderiales; family Rhodocyclaceae; genus Thauera. The sequence continues at coordinate 354 of JANJTU010000254.1, forward strand.
CGAAATCGAGCTCGAGCCGTGGGTCGATGACGAGCTGGTGGTGTTCTGTGCGCCCTCGCATGCGCTGGCCGGACGCCAGGCGGTGGCGGTGGATGAGATCGCGCCGCAGCCGTGGATTTTGCGCGAGCGTGGCTCGGGAACGCGCGAAACCTTCGATCGAGCGCTGCGCCATCGCCCCGGCGGGCTGGTGCCACGCCTCGAACTGGAGCACACCGAGGCGGTCAAGCGTGCGGTGGAGAGCGGGCTGGGGCTGGGGTGCCTGTCGCGGCTGGCGCTGCGCGATGCGCTGCGGCGTGGCAGCCTGGTGGCGCTGGAGACGCCGGAGCTCGATCTGCGCCGGCAGTTCAGCTTCGCCTGGCACAAGGGGAAGTACCACAGCGCGGCGATCCGCTGCTTTCTCGACGACTGTCGCGCGTTCACCGCCGGCGCCCGGCGCAGCGATTTGATTGCGCTGCCGCCGGTGCCTTGATTCGCGGGCCGCGCCTCAGGCGCCGCGGCGGCGGAAGTCGCGCAGGCGGAAACCGAGAGCCAACAGGGTGGTGAAGTAGGCGAGGGCGCCGCCCGCGACCACTGCTGCCAGCTTCAGGCCACGTTCCAGTCCGCCGCTCTGCACCCACTGGGTTTCCGGCCCGCTGCCGAACCACAGGACGCCGCCCATCACCGCCAGTGCCGCGAGCAGCTTGAGCATGAATACGGTCCAGCCCGGCTGCGGCATGTAGATCGCCCGTTTGCGCAGGCCGCGAAACAGCAGCCCGGCGTTCAGGCAGGAGGCCAGGCCGATCGCCAGGGCCAGCCCGGCGTGGCGCAGTGGAACGATGAAGGCGAGGTTCATCAGCTGGGTCGCCGCCAGGGTGATCAGCGCGATCTTGACCGGGGTGCGGATGTCCTGGCGGGCGTAGAAGCCCGGCGCCAGCACCTTCACCAGGATCAGCCCGGTGAGGCCGATGCTGTAGGCGACGAGCGCGCTGCGCGTCTGCATTACATCGGTGGCGGAGAAGGCGCCGTAGTTGAACAGCGTGGACACCAGTGGCACCGCCAGCAGCGCCAGCCCGAGCGCGGCCGGCAGGGTCAGCAGCAGGGTCAGGCGCAGGCCCCAGTCGAGCAGGGAGGAAAATTCCTCCGTCTTTTCGTCTGCATGCAGCTTGGCCAGGCTGGGCAGCAGGATGGTCCCCAGCGCGACGCCGAGCAGGCCGGCGGGGAATTCCATCAGGCGGTCGGCGTAATACAGCCAGGACACGCTGCCACTTTCCAGGAAGGAGGCGAAGATGGTGTTGATCAGGAGCGAGATCTGGCTCACCGACACCCCCAGGATCGCTGGCGCCATCAGCTTCAGGATGCGTCGCACGCCCGGGTCGGAGAGGTCGAGATCGAAGCGCGGCAGCATGCCGATCTTCATCAGCGGGCGGACCTGCAGCGCGAGCTGGAGGGCGCCACCGAGGAACACCGCCCAGGCCAGCGCCAGCACCGGCGGCTCGAAATGCGGTGCGGCAAACAGCGCCATGCCGATGAAGGCGAGGTTGAGCAGCACCGGCGTGAAGGCCGGGATCGCAAAGCGGCTCCAGGTGTTGAGCACGCCGCCGGCGAGCGCCACCAGCGCCATGAAGAAGATGTACGGAAAAGTGATGCGGGTGAGCTCGACGGTGAGCTCGAACTTGCCCGCGTCGCCGGAGAAGCCCGGCGCCGAGACGTAGATGATCAAGGGTGCGGCCAGCGCCCCGAGTGCCGCCACCACGGCCACCGCCAGGCCGAGCAGGGTGGCGACGCGATTCACCAGGGTGTGCGTCGCCTCCGCCCCCTGGCGGTTCTTGTACTCGGCGAGGATGGGGACGAAGGCCTGCGAGAAGGCCCCCTCGGCGAACATCCGGCGCAGCAGGTTGGGCAGGCGGAAGGCGACGAAGAAGGCGTCGGTGGCGAGGCCGGCGCCGAAGGCGCGTGCGATGACGAAATCGCGGACGAAGCCTAGAATCCGGGACAGCAGGGTCATGCCGCTCACGGTGGCGAGGGCGCGCAGCAGGTTCATGCGGGATTGCGGCGGGGCCGGCAAGGACGAAGCGCGCATCATAGCCGCGCGGTTGCGGTACGGTAAGCGCAATTACGATCGATGCAGCACAAATCATGCTTGCATCGGGCGGTGGCCACAGCTAGAATCGCGGACTTTCTAGAACCACCAAAACGGAATCGAATTTATGGCCAACTCGGCACAAGCTCGCAAGCGCGCCCGTCAGGCAGTCAAGGCTCGCGCTCACAACGCCAGTCTTCGCTCCCGCCTGCGTACCGCGATCAAGGCCGTGCGCAAGGCCATCGTGGGTGGCGACAAGGCGGCGGCTCAGTCGGTCTTTCGCACCTCGATGAGCACCATCGACAGCATTGCCGACAAGAAGATCATCCACAAGAACAAGGCTGCCCGCCACAAGAGCCGCCTGTCGGCCGCGGTCAAGGCCATGGCTGTCTGATCTTCGCGACGCGTTCCGCAGCCCGGCTGCGAAGCAAGAAAGGCGACCTGCGGGTCGCCTTTTTGTTGTCGGCTTGTCGTTGAATCGTGCCTGCAGCGTTGGTTGCGGCCCGCGGCGCACCGCCGGTCGCGACGGAGTTCAGAGCGGGGCGTCGCCTATCCAATCGATCTGAAGATTGTTGTCGTTGGCGAAGTTGATCAGGAACTTGTAGGCGAGTGGCTCGATGTCATAGAGCCGGGCATCGACCAGGACGGTCTTGTCGCCCTTGAGGGTGCAGCCGGGGCGCACGTAGGGAGAGTACATCATGCGGTGGTCGGCGCCGAAGGCCGACATGACGCCGCAGAGGCGATCCGCCCAGTCGCTCGGGCGGAATTTCTTTCCTTCCCTCGTGACCCCGATAATGACAAAGTTTTCGATCTTCTGATTCATATGTCACGCCATGGCGGCTACGGGGGCGCAAGAACCGCCGGCCGGAGAGGCGGGCGGCGCTCAAAACGCGGCGCATTCTAGCAGAAAAGCGCAGCGTTGGCCGGCGAATGCCGGCGATGGGTGGGCGATGTGCCATATATACAGGCCAACCTGTTTTGGCTTAACATTTCGTCTCATTCCTGCACGGCGGCACCAGCCGCCGTGCGCGTTTATGGCTTCTCGTTCCGATCGAGGTCCCCCATGTCCCATGTCATGAACACCTACGCCAGGCTGCCCGTCGCCTTCACGCACGGCGAAGGCGTATGGCTCCACGACGAGACTGGCAAGCGTTATCTCGATGCCCTGTCCGGCATCGCCGTCAATACCCTTGGCCACAACCATCCGCGGCTGGTCAAGGCCATCGCCGACCAGGCCGCCAGGGTGTTGCACACCTCCAATCTCTATGGCATTCCGCTGCAGGAGCGCCTCGCCGACCGTATCGCCGAGCTGGCGGGCATGGACGAGGTGTTCTTCTGCAATTCCGGTTGCGAGGCGAACGAGGCGGCGATCAAGCTGGCGCGCTTCCACGGCCACCGCAAGGGCATCGAGGTGCCGCACATCATCGTCATGGAGAACGCCTTTCACGGGCGCACCCTGGCGACCCTGTCGGCGACCGGCAACCGCAAGGCGCAGGCCGGTTTCGAGCCGCTGGTGCAGGGCTTCATCCGCGTCCCGTACAAGGACATGGGCGCAATCCGCCAGGTGGCCGAGCACAACCACAACGTCGTCGCCGTGATGCTCGAGATGATCCAGGGCGAGGGCGGCGTCAACGTGGCGGACGAGGCCTTCCAGCGCGAACTGCGCGCGCTGTGCGACGAGCGTGGCTGGCTGCTGATCTGCGACGAGGTGCAGTGCGGCATGGGGCGCACCGGCACCTGGTTCGGCTGGCAGCACGCCGGGGCGAAACCCGACGTGATGACGCTGGCGAAGGGGCTGGCATCCGGCGTGCCGATCGGCGCCTGTGTCACCGCCGGGCTGGCCAAGGGGCTGTTCGGGCCGGGTAATCATGGCTCCACCTTCGGCGGCAACCCGCTCGCCTGCGTCGCCGCGCTGACGACGCTCGACACCATCGCCGACGACGGCCTGATGCAGAACGCCGTCGCTGTTGGCGAGGCGATCCGCCGGGGCATGGCCGAAGCGCTCGAGGGCGTGCAGGGCGTGGTGGATATTCGCGGCCGCGGGCTGATGATCGGGATCGAGCTCGACCGGCCGTGCGGCGTGCTGATGGGGCGTGCCGCGGAGCGCGGCCTGTTGATCAGCGTGACTGCAGAGCGGGTGGTGCGCCTGCTGCCGGCGCTGACCTATACCACCGCCGATGCGCAGACGCTGGTGTCGATGCTGGCGCCACTGGTGCGCGAGTTCCTCGCGCAGGGCTGAGGGAGCGTTCATGGGCAATATCAGGCATTACCTGCAGTTCAAGGATTTCAGCCGCGAAGAGTACGAGTACGTCTTTGGTCGCGCGAAGTGGATCAAGGACAAGTACAAGCGTTACGAGCCCTATCACCCGCTGTTCGACCGCACGCTGGTGATGATCTTCGAGAAGGCCAGCACCCGCACCCGGCTGTCGTTCGAGGCCGGCATGCAGCAGCTCGGTGGCTCGGCGATCTACCTCAACACCCGCGATTCGCAGCTCGGTCGCGGTGAGCCGGTCGAGGATGCCGGGCAGGTCATCTCGCGCATGAGCGACCTGGTGATGATCCGCACCTTCGAGCAGGACATCGTCGAGCGCTTCGCCGCCAACTCGCGCGTGCCGGTCATCAACGGCCTGACCAACGAATACCACCCCTGCCAGATCCTCGCCGACATCTTCACCTTCATCGAGCACCGCGGCTCGATCCAGGGCAAGACGGTGGCCTGGGTCGGCGACAGCAACAACATGTGCAACACCTGGCTGCAGGCGGCCGAACTGCTGGACTTCCACGTCCATGTGTCGACGCCACCGGGCTACGAGGTCGAACCCGAGCGCGCCGGCCTTTACGGCACCGACCACTTCAAGCAGTTCGCCGATCCGCTCGAGGCCTGCAAGGGCGCGCACCTGGTCACCACCGACGTGTGGACCTCGATGGGCTTCGAAGCCGAGAACGATGAGCGCATGAAGGCCTTCGCCGACTGGTGCGTCGATGCCGAGATGATGGCGGTGGCCGCGCCGGACGCGGTCTTCATGCACTGCCTGCCGGCGCATCGCGGTGAGGAAGTCACCGCCGAGGTCATCGACGGGCCGCAATCGGTGGTGTGGGACGAGGCCGAGAACCGCCTGCACGCACAGAAGGCGCTGATGGAATACCTCGTGCTCGGCCAGATCGAGTACTGACCCCGGATCAAGCGCGCACGGGCGTGCGCGCAAGAAAGAGAGAAACAGGAAAACAGCATGAGCGACGTCAAGAAAGTAGTGCTCGCGTATTCGGGCGGGCTGGACACTTCGGTCATCCTGAAGTGGCTGCAGGACACCTATCAGTGCGAGGTGGTCACCTTCACCGCCGACCTCGGCCAGGGCGAGGAGCTCGAGCCCGCACGCCAGAAGGCGCTGAAGTTCGGCATCAAGCCGGAGAACATCTTCATCGACGACCTGCGCGAAGAATTCGTGCGCGACTTCGTCTTCCCGATGTTCCGCTGCAACACGATCTACGAGGGCGAGTACCTGCTCGGCACCTCGATCGCGCGCCCGCTGATCGCCAAGCGCCAGATCGAGATCGCGCGCGCCACCGGCGCCGACGCGGTGTCGCACGGTGCCACCGGCAAGGGTAACGACCAGGTGCGCTTCGAACTCGGCTACTACGCGCTGATGCCGGGCGTGAAGGTGATCGCGCCGTGGCGCGAATGGGACCTGCTGTCGCGCGAGAAGCTGCTCGCCTACGCCGAGAAGGCCGGCATCCCGATCGAGATGAAGCACAAGCAGGGCGGCTCGCCGTCTTCGATGGACGCCAACCTGTTGCACATCTCCTTCGAAGGCCGCCACCTCGAAAACCCGGCCGCCGAGGCCGAGGAAGACATGTGGCGCTGGACGGTGTCGCCGGAGGCGGCGCCGGACGCCGCCGAGTATGTCGACCTGGAGTTCGAGCAGGGCGACGTGGTCGCCATCAACGGCACCCGCCTGAAAGCGCACGAAGTGCTCGCCAAGCTCAACGAGCTCGGCGGCAAGCACGGCATCGGCCGGCTGGATCTGGTGGAAAACCGCTACGTCGGCATGAAGAGCCGCGGTTGCTACGAAACCCCGGGCGGCACCATCCTGCTCAAGGCCCACCGCGCCATCGAGTCGATCACGCTCGACCGCGAAGTCGCCCACCTCAAGGACGACCTCATGCCGCGCTACGCCAGCATGATCTACAACGGCTACTGGTGGAGCCCGGAGCGCCAGGCCATCCAGGCCCTGATCGACCACACGCAGCAGACCGTCAACGGCTGGGTGCGCCTCAAGCTCTACAAGGGCAACGTCATCGTCACCGGGCGCGACTCGAAGACCGACTCGCTGTTCGACCCCACGATCGCCACCTTCGAGGACGACCAGGGTGCCTACAACCAGAAGGACGCCCACGGCTTCATCCGCCTCAACGCGCTGCGCATGCGCATCGCGGCCAATGCGAAGGCAAGACGCGGCTAAGCGACAGGGGCGGACGGAACACCGGTGATGGACAACGACGTACTGATTTTCGGCCTCACGATCGCCGAGTTCGAGGACATCTCGCTCAAGGTCTGCTTCACGGCGCTGATCATCTACATGCTGTTCATCATCGGCAACCTCGCCAAGGAGTCCAAGGCCGGCAAGTACGGCGCGATGTGGATGTTCATCGGCCTGGGGCTGGGCTTCATCGGCTTCATCGCCAAGGGCTTCATCCAGAAGCTGCTCGGCATCGAATAAGGAATCTCGTTTTCATGGGCATCACGGAGAAATTCGACGGCGTCGCCGTCACCACCAAGGCCAACGTGTACTTCGACGGCAAGTGCGTCAGCCATGGCTTCCAGCTTGCGGACGGCACGAAGAAGTCGATCGGCGTGATCCTGCCCGCATCGCTCACCTTCAACACCGGCGCGCCCGAGATCATGGAAGGCGTGGGCGGCAGCTGCCGCGTGCGCCTGAAGGGTGAGGCGGAGTGGACGACCTACGGCGCCGGCGAATCCTTCAACGTGCCCGCCAACTCGAGCTTCGACATCGAAGTGAGCGGCGAGCCCTACCACTACATCTGCCACTTCGGCTGATTGAAGCGGGAGCCGTTGCCATGCCGTCTTTCGACATCATGTCCGAGGTCGACCAACCGTCGCTGCGCAACGCGGTCGATGTCGCCAACAGCAAGATCGCCGGCCGCCACGACTTCAAGGGCACCAGCGCCAAGCTCGAGCTCGGCGACAAGCTGATCACGATGTTCGGCGACAGCGATTTCCAGCTCGAGCAGATGAAGACGATCCTGCTGCCCGAGATGACGAAGAAGAACGTCGACGTGCGCTGCCTGGACTATGCAGACGTGCAGAAGATCTCCGGCAACAAGGTCAAGCAGGAAGTGAAGGTGCGCGTCGGCGTCGATCAGGACCTGGCAAAGAAGATCGTCAAGCTCCTGAAGGACAGCAAGCTGAAGGTCCAGGCTGCCATCCAGGGCGATGCGGTGCGCGTCTCGGGCGCGAAGCGCGACGTGCTGCAGGAGGCGATCGCGCTGGTGAAGAAACAGATCACGGACTTTCCGCTGCAGTACGGTAACTTCCGGGACTGAACGTAATCGCTCCGACGGCCAGTCGGCCAAGGCGAGCACGCAGGTTGCGCCCACAGGCAAGGAGCCCAATGGACGTCTCGGCTATCGCGGCAGCGGCTTCCGCCAATGGCATGACCCGGCTGCAGGAGCAGACCTCCGTGTCAGTTTTGAGGAAGGCACTGGAACTGCAGGAACAAAGCGCGAGGCAGCTCTTGCAGGCAATCCCGGAGGCGCCCACGCGTCCAATTGGCGCCGCGGGCGGAATTATTGACACTTGGGCCTGATCCGGCCCGCTGTCACGGCTGGGGGCCCTTGGCACCAAGGTTCGCTAATGCCAGCACGCAGTGGGCGTGCGGCTTTGTCCTGCCGCAGAAATCGTCAAAGTAAGGGTATGGCAGTCGCCGGCCAAGGCCGCGGTGCTGCTCGCCGTGGCGGTGTAAGCAGTGCCCGTGTTGCCTGTGATTGTGATGGTGTAGAAGCCCTCCGCGGATGCCGACGATACCCCAATGTCGGTCAGTGACCCATAAGTCGTATGGTTCGCACGCCATTTCTCCTGGGCGAGTTCGACCCTCAACAGCGCATCCTGACCGTCGGCTCGTCTCGCCCGCTGGACGTACTCGACGTAGCTTGGATAGGCGATTGCCGCGAGGATGCCGATAATCGCGACCACGATCATCGCCTCGATCAGTGTGAAGCCAGTATTCTTCGATCTGAGAGACATCATTCGTCGCATCCTCCTCGATGATGGGTTCTCGCGCGCCGCCGGGGGCAATGAGGTCACGGATGCCTTTTCCCCACGGCGCGTCGAAAGGACTGGCATGCGGCGCCCCTGCTTCCTTGGGTCACTGCGCGAAGTTGATGGTGTGAATTGCATTGCACTCGAAGGACTCCACCGCTTTCGTCGTGATCGTCCCCTTGTCATCTTGGGTGACCGTGACTGTTGAGCCCGCGGTTGCGTTGACCCCGCAAATATAATTCTTGATCTTTGTGCCCCCGATCGAGCAGGTGGTGGTACCCACCGAGATCGTCACGCTTGCGCTTGCAGCCGTCCCGGTGATCGTGCCGCTGCACGTCGTCGCCTCTTCTGTGCCGCCATCACCCGTGTCGCCGCTCGTGTCACCGCTACCAAAATCGCCTGCACCAGCGCCAATGAACTGTGGCCAGCCTGGCCAGACCTTGGGGCACTTGTCTTCCGCGTTGTCGTCGTCCGGCGAGAGGCACAAAGCAGCCCCGGCATTCTTGACGAACGTCTGGCCGAAAGCGCTCATCACTGTCTGGCAACTGGCCTGGCCCGATAGGTCGGTGATCAAGAAGTGGTGGCTGAAGTAATCGGTATTGGAGTTGCCGTAATGGCCAAAATTGGAGGGATGTGGCATGCCATCGCTGGGGTATTCGCCGCCGTCCTCGATCCCGGTGATGAAGTATCCGGTGGGACTTCCTTCCTTGCTCTTGTATCCGCGATATACGCGGCGCGACGCGGGTTGCGCGATTGGCAATGTCGTCCAGTAGTTCATCGTCGTGGTGGCCGCGAAACCTGGATCGCCCACGCAGACGTTGACCTCAGTCGAGGCCATGTTCTGAATGGCTACGTTGGCATACCAACCCTGGCCCACGTAGCAGGTGTAATCATAGTACTTGAGGGTGCTGTAATCGGACGACGTACTAAGTTGTGTGGAGATGCTGCTGCTGGTGCTCGGGAAGCAATGACCTTCGGCGGTTGTCGTGATGAAAACATCTGCCGGGTTGAAACTGTTCTTCAGATTGTTGAGGTCGAAGTACACTCGACCGCTGATGGTGGCGAAGTCGCGTGCAACTCCCTGGTCATCAGGTTCCAGAACAAGCAGAACGTTACCGTCAGCATCACGCAGTTCCGTGTTGTCGCCATCCTTGTACACCCCCGGTTGGCCGGGACCGCGATTGATCGGCGTTGCCGGACGCTTCGCGATTCCGATGGGCGGTTTCAGCCTGTTGGAGTAGGGGGGGATGCCGTCTTGCAGATGGCTGAGCAGCTTGGGGTTCGTCCAGTTAAGGATGGTGCTGATGCTGACGCTCTCTTCCTTGACTACACCCGCTACGCTGCTTGAGGGAGGCGTCCAGTTCACCGATACCGTCAGTGTCTTCAATGGTATGGCCGCATCGGGCGTAGAAACATTCCACGCTACGGCGAATGCAGCATTCTTTCCATTGATTGTTCCCTCACCGCTCGTAATGCTGGTGAAGCTCGCCTGGAGTATTCTCGTACGCAACTCCTCGATCTTGCTCTGTGCGATCTGGATCGCTTCCGCCTTGCTCTTGGTGAGGCCGGCCGAACTCATCAAGTGTGAGTTCAGCTTGCTGATCGCGAGAATCCCCAGCGAAAGCACGAGAATGGAAACAAGCCCCTCGATCAGGGCAACACCGAGAGCGCTCTTCTTCCTGGACATGATCAGCCTCGTTACCCGCATTATCGTCACTCAATCGTCCAGTCGCGCCACGTCCCCGGTGTGATCGTTCGCCGACCGATATGCCGGGTATTGCCGACGACGGTTTCGTCGTAAACGATCGTGGGGTTTCCATTGAGGTTGGTTGTTCCACCGTAGGCGAGGACTGCCCCGTAGATATTCCCATTGGCGTTGCCGCTCATGCTGCCGGCAACATAAAGAACGCCGTAGAAATCGACTCCGGCGCCCAATGATAGGTCGCCGTCAATGACCAGAACGACTGGGCGGTCCAGAGAGCCGATCGGTCCGCCGGTAAGGTTTAGATCGCCGTCAACCCAGACAACTTCCCCAAACGTATCCGGCAACTTGCTTGCGGCCTCGGTGGGACTGAGCACCTGGCCAGTGATGTCGTTCATATAGGAGGTCTTATCGAGGCCGAAAAATTGGCGAAAAAAACCTGCCTCGGATAAGCCGGCGAGGTTGACGTCCTTGTCGACGACATCCGCACCGATGGTATTGGCGTTGCTCCCCTTGTCGGTGGACTGTGCCAGATGGGTTGTATCCTTGTTGGTCGGCGCCTTGCACTGGCCGTTATAGACGCGATCCTGACCGCTCTTGACGATTGCACATTGATCTCCCAGCGTTTCTGCGAGCTGGTAGCTCTTGTAGATGTCGGCCTTGCCGGACTCTGTGCTGTAATCGGCTGGCATAGTGCCCGGCTTGCGCACAAAGCTCTTCACGGTGGCATTGCCGTACTCGAGGTTGCCGCCAGTCCAGTAGGTCAGGTTGTTGAAGTAGTTGACCACCGTGAAGCTTCCGCCCATGCCGGCCGAGGCCGGCGTGGTGACCGGATTGTTCACCGCCCCCGTCGGGAAGGCGGGGCTCCCGCTTAACCTTTGCACGACCATCTGTCGCGCCGAGACGTCATCGCTCCAGCCGCAGGCGACGACGAACGGACGCGTGAGAAATTCGCCGCTTGGCGGGGCACAGTTCTGGACTGGGTTGGCATCCGTAGGCGTATTTGCGCAACTGAAGTCGTCAGCCTGCGGTGCGCAGAAGGCAACGCGGACGACGTCCGCCAAGTTGCTGTTGTCGGTCGCGAAAGCGGAGCTGATGGAAGTGCTGGTATCAGCAACGTTGACGCCGCCGGCAAACCGGCGCGCAGCGTAATCGAGCCCGGCCTGGGCGTGCTCGAAGGCGATCCGTGCTCTCGTATGGTTGGCGGCAAGCCTTTGTTCCATCACGGTCGAGCGTGAGGCGACGAATGTGGTCAACGTGGCAACCATCAGGACGACCACGGAGAAAAGCAGGGCGACAGCACCGCCCTGGCCGCTTGCCGGGGAGCGGGAAGATGCTTGGGGTGCGTTTAGCATTGTGGTGTCCTCGGCTGCCTGTCACATGACCCTGTCGTTCCGGACCTTGATCGATTCGTTTGCCTGCATGGCCACAGCGGCATCCGAGGTCAGGCGGGCGTTCAGGGTGATGTCGATGCGGCGTGCTTCGACGCCGGCAATTAGGTCGTCACAGTTGATGCCGGCAGTGGTGATTCGATCGAAGCATTCCGAGTTGCCGGCGGCAAAGGTCAGCGTGCTGACCGTGATCATGCTTGAGTCGGTGATCGCCTCCCATGTGCCGGATGTGCAATCGGCCAGCGTTCCGCCAGTTTTCATCTCGATCTGGCCTCGGTCGAGGCGAAACCCTGAATGACGTGGTGCGCCAGCGAATTCATACAGGTACACGATGCAGGCGCCATTGTTATGGATCGCAATCGACGCGGCGTCGGTGACACCGAAGCCCGCGCGGCGAAGGTCGAAATCCATGACGTCGAGCAATGCGCGCATCTCCTGATTGAGTCGGTTGGCGACCAACGTCTCGCTGCTGCTGCGTGTGGTGGTGACGTAGACCGCTCCCACGCCGGCGAGCACGAACAACCCGACGGTGAGGCCGACCATGAGCTCAACAAGTGAGAAACCCCGGCTGTGCGCTTGTTTCACGATCCGCCCTCCGCATCCGTCTCGACCACGGCTTGCGCCGGGCAAAGCCTGTATCCGCCAGCGTTCTTCGCCCCCGATGGCGCGCAGATCTGGATGCGCCCGATCGGATTGATCTCGACTTGGGCCTGCCAGTCGCGCTCGGAGGCAAGGTTGAGTTCTGCATTGCTACCCGCCGCAACCCCGCTGACGAGTCCGCGCGCATCGAAGGTGATGCTGCCAAGGCTAGCGTCGAGAGCCACGCCCGGGTAGCGCGATGCATTGCTCATCCGTGTCAGCATTACGCCCCCTTCGCTGATCTGACAGTCCGCAGCAGTGCTGCAGTTGGCGGCGCCCTGCGACAGTCCGATGAACCACGCGCCAGTTGCTCCCTCCGAAATGGTCACGCGTATCCGACGGGACTGCTTGATCGCCTCGGAGCGAGCAAGATGCAAAAGCGAGACGACTTCCTCCGCTGCGCCGACGGCCCGCCGCTTGTCGATCATGTCGATCAAGTTCGGGGCGGTTATCGTGGCGATGATCCCGAGCACGGCGATGGTGACCATCAACTCGATCAACGAGAAGCCGGCCCGCGCGGACGACGAGCGCTCTCGAGGCAGGGTTCGTTCCATGAATCGTCCTCCTTGTCGCAAGATTCGGTCAGTCGATGGCAGGATGGCAACGTTGGTGCGACGAGAGGAGGGGAGCGAATGACGGATGGAGGGGAAGACAGCCACGCGCCAACGCCAGACACACATCGCGGCGAGGTGGGCGATGGCGGCTTGCAGGCCGCGGTGTGCTTGCCTGATTTCCGCAATCCTGGGGTACTGCTACGGATATTGGTGCTGGCCGAGGTGTGCAATCTGCTCGCATTCCTGATTGCGACTCCAACCCTGCCCGCAGCCATCGACCAGCTCGCAAACTGGAATCCGCTCTTCGAGGTCGTGGTGCTCTGGGTCGTCCTCTTGTTGTTCGTGCTTGCACCTTGGCTACGAAAGCTTGATTATCGGGGCGGCACTTGGGCGACAGTAGCTGTTTCAGCGCTTGCTGCGGCGGCGGTCGTACTCGCAGGGCGGAGGTGGCTCGGTGAGGAGGTGGCCCCCGGTGCCTTGCGCTCGGCATTCCTCGCGGCCGGTTTGTGTGGTTTGCTGCTGGCTTACTTCGACTGGCGCCAGAGAGCGCTCTCGCCCGCCCTGGTGCAGGCCCGGCTGATCGCCTTGCAGGCGCGCATTCGCCCACACTTTTTGTTCAACAGCATCAATACGGTGTTGATGCTGTTGCGCCGGGATTCTGCGATGGCCGAACGGGCCCTGCTGGACTTGTCCGATCTCTTCAGGGCAGTGCTGACCGATGAGCGCGGCTTGGTTCCTCTCAGTCGAGAACTTGAGTTGGCGCGATCCTATGCTGAAATTGAGCGGTTACGTTTGGGTAAACGCTTCCGCCTACACTGGATGCAGAAGGGGCTGCCGGGTGAGCAGGGTGGTGAAGGTGAAGCTGCGTGCGATCCGCTCGTTCCGATGCTGATCCTGCAGCCGTTGCTAGAGAACGCAGTGCGCCATGGGGTCGAGCCGGCCCTGGCAGGGGGCGATGTCTGGGTCATTGCCACGCGCGAGGGCGACCGACTCCGGATCGAGGTGCGCAATACCGTGACCGAAGGTTGTCACTCTCCGCGTGGGAACCGGATGGCGCTGAACAATATCCGGGAGCGAGTGAGTCTGCACTTCGACGCTGCAGCTTCGATCAGCCATCGGCTCGATGGCTACGAGTACGTTGTGCGGGTCGATCTACCGGTCGTGACACGCGATGCGTCCTGACGTGTAGCATCTGCTGGGAACTGACGGCTGCAATGGAGACGCGATGATGGTGGGGGACGGGTTTTCCTTGCTTGTGGCGACGCTGATTGTTGCGGCGGCGCCAACGGTGCAGGGCGCACAGCTCGAAGTCGCCCTGGTGGGACTATTCAGTCGCAAGGCGGTCCTAGTTGTCGGCGACGGGAAGCTGAGGACGCTCTCGGTCGGAGAGGTTAGCCCGGAAGGAGTGCAGTTGGTCGCGATCGGGGCGGACGCCGTGGTTGTCGAAATGGATGGGCGTAGGGTGAAGCTGCGCCTGGGAGATGGGGCGGTTCGCCAAGGAAGCATCGGGCGCGAGGTTTATCATCTCCAGGTGGATACGCAGGGCCATTTTGCCGCACTTGGCTGGATCAATGGGAGCAGCGCCAGAATGGTGGTCGATACGGGAGCGACGCTTGTTTCACTCGGCACCAACGAGGCCAGGCGCCTAGGGCTTGATTACACTGCGGGCGAGCCCGTTAAGACTATGACGGCCAGCGGTGTCACCCGAGGATGGCGGATACAACTCGACAGTGTTGCGATAGGCGGGCTGAAACTGCATGGTGTCGACGCTGTAGTGCTTGAATCAGACCTGCCGTTCGTACTCCTCGGTATGAGTTTCCTGAACCGGACACAGTGGCAGCGCGACGGCGACAGGCTGATGCTGCAAAAGCGCTATTGACCCCATGATGCCCGATGCTGACGGGTGGATGGACGTTGCGGTTTCCTCAATATCGTATCGGAGGAAGTGTTTGTGGGCAGCGAGGTTAACGCTCTTTTGCGCCCTGAGCATCTGAGATCCCTGCTGGCAAGGGCAGCGACTGAGCGAGCGAATGGCGACTGGCCGCAGACAGTGCAACGGCAGGCGCACACTCCGGCTGCGGTGCTCGTGCCGCTGGTGGTTAGGAGGGGCGATTTTTCGCTATTGCTGACCAAGCGCACACCACACCTTCATCATCATCCCGGGCAGATCAGCTTTCCGGGGGGGCGCGTGGAGGAAGGCGACGAATCGCCAGAGGCGACCGCCCTGCGCGAGACGCATGAAGAGATCGGATTGGCTCGACGGTCCATCGAACTGCTTGGGGCGCTGCCCGACCATCTCACTGGCACCGGCTTTTGCGTGACGCCGGTAGTGGGCTTGGTGCATCCGCCATTCGAGATCACGCTCGACAGTTTCGAAGTTGCCGAAGCCTTCGAAGTGCCTTTGGCACATTTCATGGATCCGGCCAACCACCTGCGCCAC
>JANJTU010000299.1 GCA_024710965.1 Thauera sp.
GAAACCTGACCGGTGTAGCAACTGCGCATCGATGTTCTCCAGTTCATCCGCGATGGACCGCGACGCTCGTGGCGCGACGGCGATCGGCCGGTGCGACCACCCCCATCGAGACGACGTACTTCAGCGCCTCGTCGACGGTCATGTCCAGTTCGATGGTCTCGGCGCGCGGAACCATCAGGAAGAAGCCCGAGGTCGGGTTCGGCGTGGTCGGCACGTAGACCGAGACCATCTCGATGCCGACCAGCCGGCGCACCTCGCCGGCCGGCGTGCCGGTCTGGAACCCGATGGTCCAGACGCCGGCGCGCGGGTACTGCACCAGCAGCGCCTTGCGGAAGGCCTGGCCGCTGCTCGAGAACAGCGTGTCCGACACCTGCTTGACGCTGTAGTAGATCGACTTCACCACCGGGATGCGGGCGAGCACCGCCTCCCAGATCTGCACGAGCTTCTGCCCGAGCACGTTGGCTGCCACCAGGCCGGTGGCGAACACGATCAGCACGCTGAGGATGAGGCCGACGCCGGGGATGTTGAAGCCGAGCACTTCCTGCGGCTGCAGGCCGTTCGGCAGCCAGACGATGAGCCGGTCGAGCGTGTTGACGATCCAGGCCAGCACCATGAAGGTGATCGCCAGCGGGATCCAGATCAGCAGGCCGGTGATGAGGTATTTCTTCACAAAGTCATCTTTGGGGCCCGAGAGGCGGGCCGGTCATGGGGCGACGTCCGCGGCCGACAGCTGCGGTGCAGGAGGGGGGCGAACGTCGGGGGCGAGCGTCGGTAGCCAACGTCGGCGCGGACCTCAGTGGCAGGCGCAGCCCCCGCCGCAGGCCGGTGCCGGTGCGCTCGGTGCCGCCGCCGGGGCAGTGCCGCCGCCCTTGAAGTCGGTGGCGTACCAGCCCGAACCCTTGAGCTGGAAGCCGGCCGCCGACAGCAGCTTGGCGTAGCCCGCCGCGCCGCAGGACGGGCAGGTGGTGAGCGCGTCAGCGCTCATTTTCTGCAGATGTTCCTTCTGGAAACCACAGGTCGGGCAACGGTATTCATAGATGGGCATGGCAAGCTCCCGAAAACAAGTGCGCAAGTCTAACGCAATGCAGCATAAGGAAAAAGGCGAAGCCCGCAGACTTCGACACAGGCCTTCAGATGAGGCTGCGGCGGGCGGATTTCAAGCCGCGCCCGGCTTGGCAGCGGCTGCCGCCTGGCGGCGGCGAGCCGCGGTGGGCGGTGGCTCAGAACATGCCGAGATAGCGGCTCGTGATCGATTCGCCCCAGAACAGGGCGATCATGCCCGCGGCGGCGAGATAGGGGCCGAACGGAATCGGCACATTGCGCCCGTGGCGGGCGGCAAGGATGAGCCCGATGCCGGCCACGGCGCCGACGAGCGATGACAGCAGGATGGTGAGCGGCAGCACCTGCCAGCCGAGCCAGGCGCCGATCGCGCCGAGCAGCTTGAAGTCGCCGTAGCCCATGCCTTCCTTGCCGGTGGTGAGCTTGAACAGCCAGTACACCGACCACAGGGCGAGATAGCCGGCCATGGCGCCGACCACTGCCCCCTGCACATCGGTGAAGGTGCCACTGAGGTTGAACAGCAGGCCCAGCCACAGCAGCGGCAGGGTCAGGTCGTCGGGCAGCAGCTGGGTGTCGAGATCGATGAAGGCGAGCGCGACCAGCGTCCAGATGAAGAGCAGCGCGCCGAGCGCGGCGAGGCCGAAGCCGAAGTGCCAGGCGGCGTAGCCCGAGAGCAGGGCGGACAGGGTCTCGACGATCGGGTAGCGCTTGCTGATGCCGGCGCCGCAATGGCTGCAGCGCCCGCGCAGCAGCAGGTAGCTGACGACGGGGATGTTCTCCAGCGCACCGATCAGGTGGCCACAGTGCGGACAGCGCGAGCGCGGGGTCGCGAGGTTGAAGCGCTCGCCGGTATCGGATGGCGGCTCGCCGCGCAGTTCGGCGGCCTGGGCGTGCCAGTCGCGCTCCATCATCTTCGGCAGGCGATGGATGACGACGTTGAGGAAGCTGCCGACGAAGAGGCCGAGCAGGGTGGCGAGCGTGGTGAAGGCGACCGGGTCGCGCAGCAGTTCGAGCATGAGTCAGACGACCGAGCCAAGTTTGAAGATCGGCAGGTACATGGCGACGACCAGGCCGCCGATGACGGTGCCGAGGAAGACCATGATGATCGGCTCGAGCAGCTGCGACAGGCCCGACACCGCGTCGTCGACCTCCTGCTCGAAGAAGTCGGCGACCTTGGCGAGCATGGCGTCGAGCTGGCCGGATTCCTCGCCGATCGACACCATCTGCACGACCATGGTGGGGAAGACGTCCGAGTTCTGCATCGCCACCGTGAGGCTGGTGCCGGTGCTGACGTCGCTCTGGATCTGCTTGGTTGCGGTGAAGTAGACGTGGTTGCCCGAGGCGCCGCCGACCGAATCGAGCGCCTCGACCAGCGGCACGCCGGCGGCGAACATCGTCGACAGCGTGCGCGTCCAGCGCGCCACCGTCGCCTTGCGGATGATCGGCCCGATCACCGGCAGCCGGAGCACGGCACGGTCGACCGCGACCTGCATCGCCGGCGAACGCCTGTAGCTCCAGCTGATGGCGACGATGGTGCCGAGGATGATGCCGAACAGCACGTACCAGTAGTCGACGAAGAAGTCGGACATCGCGATCACCATCAATGTCGGCGCCGGAAGGTCGGCGCCGAAGCTGGTGAACACGTTCTTGAACTCGGGGATCACGAACAGCATCATCACCGAGATCACCAGCGCGGCCACGACCACGACCGCGGCCGGGTAGAACAGCGCCGACTTGATCTTGCCCTTGATGGCCAGGATCTTTTCCTTGTAGGTGGCGATGCGGTCGAGCAGGTTGTCGAGGATGCCGGCCTGCTCGCCGGCGGCGACGAGGTTGCAGAACAGCTTGTCGAAATGGACCGGATGCCGGGCGAAGGCCTGGGACAGGCTCGAGCCGGTCTCGACGTCGCTGCGCACCTCGTTGAGCAGGCGCGACAGCGAGGGGTTGCCCGAGCCCTTGATGCCGATGTCGAAGGCCTGCAGCAGCGGCACGCCCGACTTCATCATCGTCGCCAGCTGGCGCGTGAAGAGGGCGATGTCCTTGTCGGTGATGCGACGGCCGCGCGACAGCTTCTGCTTGCGGATGCGGGTGACGAGCACGCCCTGGCGACGCAGCATGGCCTGCACCACGACCTCGCCGCCGGCGCGCATCTCGCCGCGGATGAGCTTGCCGGTCTTGTCCTTGCCTTCCCAGCTGTACAGGTCTTCCTTCGGCCCGCTGGCGCGTGCGGCCCGGCTTGGTGTGGCCATGAGATCGAACTTCCTTCCTATTCGTTGGTGGTCGCCAGCACTTCTTCGAGCGACGTCACGCCCTGCCTCACCTTCAGCAGGCCGGACTGGCGCAGATCACGCACCCCTTCGCGCTGCGCCTGGGCGGCGATGTCCATCGAGTTGCCCCCGGTCATGATGATGTGGGCGATCTCCTCGCTCACCGGCATGACCTGGTAGATGCCGACGCGGCCCTTGTAGCCGCTGCCCTTGCAGCGCTCGCAGCCGACCGGGCCCTGCGGTCGCCAGCTGCCGTCGAGGTCTTCGGCGCTGAAGCCGGCTTCGAGCAGGGCCTCGACCGGGATGTCGACCGCCTTCTTGCACGAGCATAACCGCCGCGCCAGGCGCTGCGCCGTGATCATGATCACCGAGGACGCGATGTTGAACGGCGCCACGCCCATATTCTTGAGGCGTTCGAGCGTGCTCGGCGCGTCGTTGGTGTGCACGGTCGACAGCACCAGGTGGCCGGTCTGGGCGGCCTTGACCGAGATTTCCGCGGTTTCGAGGTCGCGGATCTCGCCCACCATGATCACGTCCGGATCCTGGCGCAGGAAGGCGCGCAGCGCGCTGGAGAAGGTGAGGCCGGCCTTCTCGTTGACGTTGACCTGATTGATGCCGGGCAGGTTGATCTCGGCCGGATCCTCGGCCGTGGAGATGTTGACGCCCGGCTTGTTGAGCATGTTGAGACAGGTGTACAGCGACACCGTCTTGCCCGAGCCGGTGGGGCCGGTGACGAGGATCATGCCGTAGGGGCGGCTGACCGCCTCGAGCAGCGCCGTCTTCTGCTCGGGCTCGTAGCCGAGGGCGTCGACGCCGAGCATGGCCGAGCTCGGGTCGAGGATGCGCATGACGATCTTCTCGCCGTGCAGGGTCGGCAGCGTCGATACGCGGAAGTCGATGGCCTTGTTCTTGGACAGCACCAGCTTCATGCGCCCGTCCTGGGGTACGCGCTTCTCGGAGATGTCGAGGCGGGAGATGACCTTGATGCGGGCGGCGATCTTCTCCTTCAGCACCAGCGGTGGCTGGGCGATCTCGCGCAGCACGCCGTCGGTGCGCACGCGGATGCGGTAGTACTTCTCGTAGGGCTCGAAGTGGATGTCGGAGGCGCCCTCGTTGATCGCGTCGATCAGCACCTTCTGGATGAACTTCACCACCGGGGCGTCATCGACGTCGCTGGTGTCTTCCTCCTTCGCTTCGGCGGGCCCCTCCTGGCTCAGCAGGTCCATGTCGAACTCGTCGCCGGTGAGCTCCTGCAGCGCCTTCTCGGTGGACTCGGTGAGCGCCTCGGCAAGCTGCCCGAGCTTGTCCGCCTCGGCGATCAGGAGTTCGAGCTGCAGCCCGGTCTGGAACCGGATCTCGTCCAGCGCCCGCATGTTCGAGGGGTCGGCGATGGCGAGCAGGATGCGGTTCTGCCGCCGCGCCAGCGCCACCACCTGGTGCTTCTGCATCAGCTTGCGGTCGACCGCGTCGCCGGGCAGCACCGCGCGGTCGAATGCGGCGATGTCGAGCAGGGGGTAGCCGAAGGTGTCGGCGGCAAAGCGGGCCATCGCCGCGGTGCTCATCAGGCCGCGCTGCGCCACTTCGACGATGAAGGCATTGGCCCCCGCCGCGCCCTCGCGCGAGCAGGCGAGGGCGTCCGCCTCGGACAGCCTTCCATGCTGTACGAGTGCCCGCGCGAAGCCGCTCAGAACAGGTTGGGAAGATGCCGCCATGCCGCGCCCTTGAATGGTTTGCGGCCGATGTTGCACGCCACCTCCAGCCTTGTAAAGGCCTTCCCGGCAGTGGGGGTTGGGCGGCTCACGGCGCGCCCTTGCCCTGGTGCCGGCCGCGGCCGGCGCGGCGGTGCGGGCGCGTGCAGCGGGCCGTCGTCATCCTCGCAGGGGGGGGTCAGCCCGCACGCTCGAGCACGACCTCGATGACGAAGCGGCTGCCGACGTAGGCGAGCAGCAGCGCGACGAAGCCCGCCAGCGTCCAGCGCAGCGCGATGCGGCCGCGCCAGCCCCACAACTGGCGGCCCACGAGCAGGGCGCCGAACAGCAGCCAGGAGACGAAGGCGAACACGGTCTTGTGGTCGACGCGGAAGGCCTGGCCGAACAGCGTTTCGGAGAACAGCACGCCGCTGGCCAGGGTCAGCGTCAGGAGCACGAAGGCGATGCTGATGAGGCGGAACAGCAGCGCCTCCATCGTCAGCAGCGGCGGCAGGCCCGACAGCAGGCGGCTGAAGCGGGCGTTGTGCAGCTGGCGCCCGGCGACCGACATCAGCATCGCGTGCAGGGCGGCGAGCGTAAACAGGCTGTAGGCGAGCATCGCGACGACGAAGTGGGCGCGGAAGGCGGGCGAGGCGGCGTTGGCCAGCACGTGCTCGCCGGGGAAGATCATCGGCACCAGGCTTGCGACCGCGCCTGCCGGCATGGCGACCGCATGAAGGCCGTCGAGCCGCGTGTACAGTGTCTCCACCCAGTAGAAACAGATCGCCAGCCACACCATCAGCGACAGCGCGACGCCGAAGCCGAAGCGCATCTGCGCGCCGGGAAAGATGGAGACGTGGAGCGCGAAGCCGTGGGCGAGCAGGGCGGCGAGCAGGATCAGGCGCTCGCGCGACGACATGCATTCGCGCCCCGCGGGAGCGGCGTTGCCGGCCCAGCAGCTGCGCCAGAAAAGCAGGCCCAGGCCAGCGTAAAGCGAGGCGGGAAGCAGATGAAGTAGAATCGTGTGCATACGTAGCTGCAGTTTACTCCAAGTCACCCCGACGAAGGCGCCCCCGATCATGCTCGACAACCTCACCCAACGCCTGTCAAAAGTCGTCAAGACCCTGCGCGGTCAGGCGCGCCTGACCGACGACAACATCCAGGAGGCGATGCGCGAGGTGCGCATGGCGCTGCTCGAGGCGGACGTCGCCCTGCCGGTGGTGAAGGACTTCGTCGCGCGGGTGAAGGAGAAGGCGGTGGGGCAGGAAGTGGTCGGCTCGCTGACGCCCGGCCAGGCCCTGGTCGGTGTCGTGCACGACGAGCTGAAGGCGCTGATGGGTGGCGCCCACGAAGGCCTGAACCTCGCCACCCAGCCGCCCGCGGTGGTGCTGATGGCCGGCCTGCAGGGCGCGGGCAAGACCACCACCACCGGCAAGCTCGCCAAGCTGCTGCACGAGCAGCAGAAGAAGAAGGTGCTGGTGGTGTCGACCGACGTCTACCGCCCGGCGGCGATCGAGCAGCTGAAGACGGTGGCGGCGCAGGCCGGGGTCGGCTTCTTCGCCTCCAGCCCGGAGCAGAAGCCGGTCGATATCGCCCTCGCAGCGCTGGATTATGCGCGCAAGCACCACGTCGATGTGCTGCTGGTCGATACCGCCGGCCGCCTCGCCATCGACGAGGCGATGATGGCCGAGATCAAGGCCCTGCATGCGACGGTGGCGCCGATCGAGACGCTGTTCGTGGTCGATGCGATGCTCGGCCAGGACGCGGTCAACACCGCGCGTGCCTTCAACGAGGCGCTGCCGCTGACCGGCATCGTGCTGACCAAGCTCGACGGCGACTCGCGCGGCGGCGCGGCGCTGTCGGTGCGCCACGTCACCGGCAAGCCGCTGAAATTCGCCGGCGTCGGCGAGAAACTCTCCGGGCTCGAGCCCTTCCACCCCGACCGCATGGCCAGCCGCATCCTCGGCATGGGCGACATCCTCGGTCTGGTGGAGGAGGCGCGCCGTGGCGTGGATGAGGAGAAGGCCCGCGTCTTCGCGCAGAAGCTCAAGACCGGCAAGGGCTTCGACCTCAACGACTTCAAGGAGCAGATCGCCCAGATGCGCAAGATGGGCGGGCTGTCGTCGATGCTCGACAAGCTGCCGGCGCAGTTCGCCCAGGCCGCCGACAAGCTGC
Source organism: Thauera sp. (assembly GCA_024710965.1). Lineage (GTDB taxonomy): Bacteria > Pseudomonadota > Gammaproteobacteria > Burkholderiales > Rhodocyclaceae > Thauera. Next base: position 7,190 of record JANJTU010000299.1, read on the forward strand.
AGGGCGGCGCGGAGGAAAAGGCAATCGGCCGCATCGAGGGCATCATCAACTCGATGACGCCGCTCGAGCGTGCCAAACCCGAACTGCTCAAGGCCAGCCGCAAGCGGCGCATTGCCGCGGGCGCCGGAGTCACGGTGCAGGAGGTCAATCGTCTGCTGAACCAGTTCGAGCAGACGCAGAAGGTGATGAAGCAGTTCTCCAAGGGTGGCATGCACAAGATGATGCGGGCGATGAAGGGCATGATGCCGGGCGGCCTGCCCGGCCTGCCGCGCTGAGGCCGCGATCGCCATGAAGGAGATCATCGTCGCCCTCGGTCGCGCCGGCCGCAGCCTCGTGCGGCGCGACATCTTCTGGCACCTGCTGTGGCCCGGCCTGCTGTCGATGCTGCTGTGGACGGTGCTCGCGGTGCTCGCGTGGACGCCGGTGACCGACGGCCTCTATGCCTGGATCAGCGGCTGGTCCTGGGTCGGCGGCTGGCTGTCGGCCTCCGAGGCGACCGCGGCCGTGACCCTGGTGCTGGTCAAGATCGCCGTCGCCCTGGCCCTCGTGCCGCTGGTCTATGTCACCGCTGCGCTGCTGGTCGCGGCGATCGCGCTGCCGCTGATGCTCGAGCGCGTCGGGCGGCGCGACTACGCCGATCTCGAGCAGCGCCGCGGCGGCTCCAACCTCGGCAGCGCGTGGAACTCGGTCGTCGCCGGCGTGCTGTTCGTCGTCGCCCTCCTGCTCTCGCTGCCGTTCTGGCTCATCCCCGGCGTCGGCCTGGTGGCATCGATCCTGCTGACGGGCTGGCTCAACCAGCGCGCCTTCGGCTACGACGCCCTGATGCTGCACGCCGACCGCGACGAGCTCGAGCGCCTGCGCAGCGCGCAGCGTGCGCCGATGCTGCTGCTCGGCGGCGCTGGGGCGATGCTCGCCTACGTGCCCGTCATCAACGTGATCGCCCCGGCGTTCTCCGGCCTGTCCTTCGTCCATTACCTGCTCGAGGCCCTGCGCCGCGAGCGCCTGAACCACGGCGTGGCGCTGCTCGACCCCGCGTCCGCCCACCTGCCGCGGAATCCACAATGAACTTCGGTGCCCTGATCATCGGCGACGAGATCCTCTCCGGCCGCCGCAGCGACAAACACCTGGCGAAGCTGATCGAGCTGCTCGGTGCGCGCGGCCTGAAGCTGGCGTGGGCGCGCTACGTCGGCGACGATTTCGCCCGCCTCACCGACACGCTGCGGCAGAGCTTCGCCAGCGGCGACGTCGTCTTCAGCTTCGGCGGCATCGGCGCCACCCCCGACGACCGCACGCGCGAGGCCGCCGCCGCGGCGCTTGGTGTGGATCTGGCGCTGCACCCGGAGGCCGAGGCCGAGATCCGCGCCCGCTTCGGCGCCGAGATCACGCCCGAGCGGCTGCAGATGGGCGTCTATCCGGTGGGCAGCGAGATCATCCCGAACGCCTACAACCGCATCCCGGGCTTCTCCATCCGCGAGCACTATTTCACGCCGGGCTTTCCGGTGATGGCCTGGCCGATGGTGGAGTGGGTGCTCGACAGCCGCTACCGCCACCTGCATCACGCCGAGGACTACGTCGAGCAGGCGATCACCGTGTGGGATGCCTACGAGGGCCAGCTGATCGGCCTGATGCGGCAGATCACGGCGGACTTTCCCGACACCACGCTGTTCAGCCTGCCGACGCTTGCCGGCGAGGGCGAGCGGCGCTCGATCGAGCTCGGCGTGAAGGGCAGCGCGGCGCGCGTCGCCGAGGCGATGGCGCGCATCCGGGCGGACATGGTCGAGCGCGGGCTGGAGTGGGCGGACAAGGCCTGAACGCCCGCGTGGGCGCTGCCGCAAGCGAGCAGGCGCACGTGGTCATGATCGACGGCACGCGCGTCGAGCTCGTGCTGCGCCGTTCGGCGCGGCGCTCGTTCGCGCTGCAGGTGGATCACCGCGGCGCGCGCGTTGCGGTGCCGCTGCGCACCAGCCTGTACGAGGTCGATCGCTTCGTGCGCAGCCATGGCCGCTGGCTGCTCGACCGCCTGCAGGCCCGGGCGCAGACGCCGGCGGCGCCGCGCCTGGCGGTGGAGGACGGCGGCGAGCTGCCGCTGTTCGGGCGCGCGCTGGCCTTGCGCGTGGCCGAAGGCCGGCGCACGCATTGGCGCCTGGGGCCGGACGGCGGCGAGGAACTCGTCCTCCCCGCCGGGATCGATCCGACCCGAGCGCTGCTGCGCGCCCTTCAGGCGCGGGCGCTCGCCTGGTACCGCGGCCGAGTGGAGGAATACTGCCACCGCCTGCAACTGCCCGTGCCGGCGGTGCGGCTGTCGAACGCGCAGACGCGCTGGGGCAGCTGCAGCAGCCGCAGCGGCATCCGCCTGCACTGGCGGCTGATCCACCTGCCGCCGGCGCTGATCGACTACGTCGTCGCGCACGAAGTCGCCCACCTGGTCGAAATGAACCATTCGCCGCGCTTCTGGGCGGTAGTCGAGGCGTTGTATCCGGCGTGGCGCACGGCGCGTGCGCAGCTGCGCGCAGCGGCCGCGACGCTGCCGCTGATCGGCGTCCGCCACGCGGGCGACAGCGACCCCATCGGCCAGCAAGGCCGAGGCTTAGCCGTCGATTGACCCAACCGAACGAGAGGACCGAATCATGAGACTGCTTCACACCATGCTGCGCGTCGGCGACCTGGACCGCGCGCTCGCCTTCTACGTCGATGTGCTCGGCATGCGCCTGCTGCGTCGCCACGACTACCCCGAGGGCCGGTTCACGCTCGCCTTCGTCGGCTACCAGGACGAGCAGGATGGCGCCGTGATCGAGCTGACCTACAACTGGGGCGTGGACAAATACGAACTTGGCACCGCCTACGGCCATATCGCGCTCGAAGTGCCCGACGCGAAGAAGGCCTGCGACGAAATTCGCGCGCGCGGCGGCAAGGTGGTGCGCGAGGCCGGGCCGATGAAGCACGGCACGACGGTGATCGCCTTCGTCGAGGATCCGGACGGCTACAAGGTGGAACTCATCGAGCGCCACGCCTGACGATGCTGGCTGCCGCCCGGGTGCGGCGCCCGCCGTGTCCCGGTCGCGGCTAGTCTTGCAGGCGGTGGCGGATGTCGACGATCTCGTCCCAGCCGCGCAGGAAGGCGTCCACGCAGGTGGGGTCGAAGTGCTGGCCGCGGCTGTCGCGCAGGAAGGCGATTGCGCGCGACAGCGGCCAGGCGGGCTTGTACGGACGCACCGAGGTCAGGGCGTCGAAGACATCGGCGACGGCGACGATGCGGCCCTCGAGCGGGATGGCCGCGCCTGCGAGGCCGTGCGGGTAGCCGCTGCCGTCGTACTTTTCGTGGTGCGAGAGCGCAATGCTCGCGCCCAGGCGCAGGACGCCGGATGAGGAGTCCTTCAGGATGTCGTGACCGATCACCGGGTGGCGCTTCATCACCGCGAACTCCTCGGGCGTCAGCCGGCCGGCCTTGAGCAGGATCGAGTCGGGGATGCCGAGCTTGCCGACGTCATGCATCGGCGCGGCCAGCAGCATCTGCTCGGCAAACGCCGCCGGCTGCCCCAGCAGGCGCGCGATCACGGCGCTGTAGTGCGCCATGCGCTGGATGTGGACGCCGGTTTCCGGGTCGCGGAATTCGGCGGCGCGCGCCAGGCGGATCACGGTCTCGCGCTCGCGCTCGAGGATGTCGGCCGTGGCCTGACGCACCGCCACGGCAAGGGCTTCAGCGCGCTGGCGGGTGGCGAGATGCGCCTCGCGCAGCTTGAGCATGTTGCGCACGCGGGGCTCGAACTCGTGCGCGTCGACCGGCTTGTTGAGGAAGTCGTTGGCGCCGCATTCGAGCGCCTCGTAGCGCACCTTGGGCTCGTCGTTGGCGGTCACCATGAGGATCGGCACGTCCTCGTGGTGGTGCCAGGAGCGCACACGGCGGATGAATTCCAGGCCGTCGCACTCCGGCATCATGTAGTCGACGATGATCAGGTCGGGCTCGTTCGACTCGCACCAGGCGAGGCCGTCGGCGGCACGTTCGAAGGCCCTGGCCTCGACGCCGGCCAGCCGGTCCACCAGTCTGGTCATCAACACCAGATTCAGCGGCGTGTCGTCGACGATGACGATGTTCATCGGGGTGCCCGTCCGTGTAGAAATGACGGCAGTATGCACCCCGGAGGGCCCGCGGACGAGGAACAATGCCCTCTCCGCAGCTGCATCGATGCCGCGGCGCGCGGGGTGCGCCGCAGCCGACCGGCTCAGTCGGGCAGCGCGATCCGGTTGTCGGTGCTGTACTGATAGTCGTGGAAGACGTGCTCGGCCGACAGGATGCGGTAGTCGCCGCTGTCGTCGCGGCGCGAGGTGTCTTTCAGGCGGTAGGTGTAGTGGCCGCAGGTCCAGCAGTCGAAGTTGCGCATGTGGGTGCACAGGCAGGTCTTGTCCCGCACCTTGATCTTGCGTGCGTCCGGATGGGCGGCGACCTCGCGGTTGTAGGCCTCGATGTACTGGCAGTTGCCCGAGGCGTCGAGCAGGTAGCCATAGGCCTCGCAGTTGGGGCGGATGCCGCTGCCGATCGCGGGGCTGCTCTTGAGCATGCGCATCGGGTAGCCGGTGGGGGAGATCTGGTTGACCTCGATGTCGTCCTCGCTCGCCTTGAAGTAGTGCTGCTGCACGTCGGGCGGCAGGCCGCACTCCTTCGTCACGGTGAAGCGGGTGGCGACCTGCACCGCGGCGGCACCCATCTCGAGGAAGTTCACCGCGTCGCTGCCGGTGAAGATGCCGCCGGCGGGGATCAGCGGAATGTCGAGTTGCTGCTCGCGCAGCCAGTCGCGGATTTCGACGACGATGGTGGCGAGGTCGTACTGCGCCCAGTCCATGCCGAAGCCGAGGTGGCCGCCGGCGAGCGGGCCTTCGACGACGACGTAGTCGGGCAGGCGGCCGGTGCGCGCGCTCTTCTTCAGGAAGAGCTGCAGCGCGCGCAGCGAGGAGACGATGATGCCGAGCCTGACGTCGCGAAAGCGCGGGTGGTCCTCGATCAGGGCGAAGGAGCCCAGGTGCAGGCCGGCGGCGAGCGTGATGCCGTCGATGCCATGGTCCATGGCGGCCTTGAGCCGCACCCGCAGGGTTTCCCGCGGGCTGTTCATGGTGAGCTTTTCCATGCAGTTGATGAAGATCAG
>JANJTU010000318.1 GCA_024710965.1 Thauera sp.
GATCGCTTCGATGCGAAGCTCGGTGTAGTTCTGACGATGCCCCTGGTGCTTCTGGTAGTGCTTGCGGCGGCGCATCTTGAAAATCTTGATCTTGTCGTGACGGCCGTGGGAAACCACGGTCGCCTTGACGGAAGCTCCGGCGACCACCGGCGTGCCGATCTTCACGGACTCGCCTTCGCCGACCATGAAGACCTGGTCAAGCGTGATCTCGGAACCCACGTCGGCCGGTATCTGTTCTACCTTGATCTTTTCGCCAGCGGCAACGCGATACTGCTTGCCACCGGTTTTTATCACCGCGTACATGGTGCTGCTCCAGTTGATGGGTTTGCAAAGAATCGCGCACTTTAAATACGCGGGGTGGAAAAGTCAATTAAAACAGCGCTTCCGCGCATCCGGGAGCGGCGCGTCGCGGTGGCCGTGCAAAGGCCGCGCCGGCCTGCGCTGCGGGCGGCGGGTTGCGCCGCCCGCCTCACAGTGGCCACACGGCGAGCAGCACGGGCATGCTGACGGCGACGACGAGCGCCTCGAGCGGAAGGCCGAGGCGCCAGTAGTCGCCGAAGCGAAAACCGCCAGGGCCCAGGATCAGCATGTTGTTCTGGTGCCCGATCGGGGTCAGGAAGGCGCAGGAGGCGCCGATCGCCACCGCCATCAGGAAGGGGTCGGCGCTGGCTTCGAGCTGGTGCGCCGCACCGAGCGCGACCGGACACATCATCGCCGCCGTGGCGGCATTGTTCATCAGGTCGGACAGCGTCATGGTGACGACGAGGATTGCCAGCAGCGCCAGAACCGCGCTGCCCTGTGCCACGTGCTCGAGCAGCAGGCCGGCAACGGCGCGTGCGGCGCCCGAGCTCTCGAGCGCGCCTGCGACCGGCATCAGCGCCGCGAGCAGCACGATCACCGACCAGTCCACCGCGTCGTACACGTTGCGCGGCGGCACGACGCGCCCGACCATGAGCGCGAGCACGCCGAGGGTGAAGGACACCGCCGCCGGCAGCAACTCGAGCGTGGCGGCGCCGATCGCGCCCAGCATCACCGCGCCGGCGAGCAGGGCTTTGCGCCGGTCCGGAATGCGCAGGTTGCGTTCGGCGAGCGGCACGCAGCCGCTGGCGGCGGCGAACTCGGCGATCGACTCGTCCGTGCCCTGCATCAGCAGCACGTCGCCGGGCGTGAAGCGCACTGCGCTCAGGCGGGCGAGGGGGCGCTGGTCCTGGCGCGACACCGCGAGCAGGTTGATGCCGTAGCGGTCGCGCAGGCGCAGCTCGGTGGCCGAGCGGCCGACGAGGGCCGACTGCGGCAGCACGGCGAGTTCCGTCAGCACGACCTCGTCGTCGTCGCCGGCGCGGGCTTCGTCCGCCGCCGGCGAACCGAGCCCGGCGTCCGCGTCCGCCTTGCCGTCGACGGCTTCGGGCTTGTCTTCCTTGAGCTTGAGGCCGAGCGTGTCGAGGGCGCCGGCGAGCGCTGCCGGGTCGGTGACGATGGCGAGAACATCGCCTTCGCGCAGGCGGTGGCCATGGTGCGGATTCACCAGGCGCACGTCCTGGCGCACGAGGCTGACGATCTGCGCGTCGGCGTCGCGCAGGGCGGCGCGCGCCTCGCGCAGCGTCATGCCGATCGCGCGTGCGCCGGGGTCGAGCCGCGCTTCGGTGAGGTAGTGGCCGGAGGCGAAGCCTTCCGTTCCGCTGCGGCGCCGGGCTGGCACCAGGCGCCAGCCGAAGAGGGCGATGAAGGCCACGCCGGCCACCGCCACCGCGGCACCGACCGGGGTGAAGTCGAACATCGCGAAACTGCCGCCGCCGTTCTGGGCGCGAAAATCGGCGACGATCAGGTTCGGTGGCGTGCCGATCATCGTCGTCATGCCGCCGAGGATGGAGCCGAAGGCAAGCGGCATCAGAACCCGCCCGACCGGCAGGTCGAGGCGCTGGGCGAGCTGCGCCGCCACCGGCATCAGCAGCGCGAGCGCGCCGACGTTGTTCATGAAGCCCGACAGCACGGCGGCGAGCGCGGTCAGCGCGACGATGCTCGGGGTCGGTCCCGCCGCGGCAGGCAGCAGGGACCGGCTCAGGACGTCGATCGCGCCGCTCTGCTGCAGGGCGTTGCTCAGCACCAGCACGCAGGCAACGGTGATCACCGCCGGGTGGCTGAAACCGGAGAAGGCGGCCGTGGCCGGCACCAGGCCGGCGAGCACGCAGGCGAGCAGGGTGGCGACGGCGACCATGTCGTGGCGCCAGCGGCCCCAGAGGAAGAGGACGAGGCCGGCGGCGAGGATGAGGCCGATCTGGATCTCCGCTGCCATCGTCGGGGCCTCCTCAGGTTTGCGCGTCGCCGGCGAGTTCGGGCAGCAGCACGTCGAGGGCGTGATGCTCGGTGCGAAAGGCGGCGCGCTCGGCGATGCGGGCCCACAGGCCGTCGCGCTCCATGACATCGATGACCTGCTTCTTCAGCCCGCAGAAGGCGATGTCCTGGCCCTGGGCGCGGAAGCGCTCGATCAGGCCGGCGAGCGTGTGCAGGCCGGTGGCGTCGATGTCGTTGATGCCGGTGCCCGACACCAGCACGAGCTTGACCCGGGGCTGGGCGCGGGCGGCGCGCAGCATGCCGTCCTCGAAAGGGGCGGCGGTGACGAAGGTGAGCGGGCTGTCGAAGCGCAGGATCACCAGGTTCGGGTGCGGATGCGGCAGGCCGAAACGCTCCATGTCGCGATAGGTGCCGTCCGCATGCAGGCCGAGCAGGGCCACGCGCGGGCGCATGCCGCGATACAGCATCAGCGCGAGCGACAGCATCAGGCCGGTGAAGATGCCGTTCTGGATGTTGGGGGCGAAGGCGAGGGTGGCGAGAAAAGTCAGCGCCGCGGCGGCACCGTCGTCGCGGCTCGCGCGCCAGGCGCGCACCAGCACCTTGAAGTCGAGCAGGCCGATCACCGCCTGCAGGATCACCGCCGCCAGCACCGGCTTGGGCAGATGCCACAACAGCGGGGTGAGGTAGAGCAGGCTCAGCACCACCGCGGCCGCGGTCACCAGCGCGGACAGGCCGGAGCGCGCCTCGCTCGCGTAGGCGAGCGCCGAGCGCGAGAACGAGGCGCTCACCGGCATGCCGCTGGTGAAGGCGGCGCCGAGCTTGGCCAGGCCCTGGCCGATCAGCTCCTGGTCCTGGTCCCAGGCGGCGCGCGTGCGTCCCGAGATCAGCTTCGCGCTCGAGGCGGCCTCCATGAAGCTCATCAGGGCGATGATGAAGGCGGCCGGCAGCAGGGCCATGACGAGCTCGGGCCGCGTCTCGGGCAGGCTCAGCGCCGGCAGCCCCTGCGGGACGTCGCCGACGACCGCGCCGCCGCCCGTGGCGAAGCCGGTGGCGGCCGCGAGCGCAGTGGCCAGCGCCACCACCAGCGGCACACCGGGCAGGCGCGGCAGGTGCTGCTTCAGCAGCATCAGCGCCGCCAGGCTGCCGAGGCCGAAGGCGGCCGCGGGCAGGTACAGGCCGTCGGCCGCGGCCAGGGTGCGGACGACGTCAAGCAGCAGCGACTGCGAGTTCGGCAGCGTCAGGCCGAGCAGCGGCGGGAGCTGCGTGAGGCAGATGATCAGCGCTGCGGCATTGATGAAGCCCATCAGCACCGGTACCGAGAGCAGGTTCAGCAGCCAGCCCAGGCGCAGCGTGCCGAGCGCGACCTGGATCAGCCCCGACAACAGCGCCAGCAGCAATGCGAGCGCGACCGGATCGTGCCCGCCGCCGGCCACGAGCGGCAGGATGCTCGCCCCGGTGAGCATCGCGGTGAGCGCCACCGGCCCGGTCGACAGCTGCGGGCAGGAGCCGAACAGGGCCGCGATCACCAGTGGTGCGAGCGCGGCGTAGAGCCCGATCTCGGGCGGCAGGCCGGCCAGCTTCGCATAGGCGAGCGCCTGCGGCACCAGCACCAGGGCTACGGTGACGCCGGCGACGAGATCGCCGCGCACGCCGTGCTCGGCCCACTGTCGCGGCCAGGCGAGGAAGGGGAGCAGGCGCGCGGCGGCGGCACGTGGCCTCATGGCGATCGGAAGATGCGGAACGGAACCGGCATGGTAGCAAAGCCGGCCCGCCGTCTCCGCCGCAAGCGTTGCGCACGGGGGCGGGAGGCCGGGCGGGGCGGCGGCTTGCTGTCCAGAAGGGGCTGCGGGTAAACCCCTATCGCAAACCGACGTTTTCCGCATCTAGTATTTCCTCCTAACTTGTCAGACAAGCAGATGACCATGCTCGCCGCCCCGCTCGACCGCCCGCCCCGGCTCAGTGACCGCGTCTCGCACCAGATCGAGGCCTGGATCCGCGAGCTCGGCCTCGCGCCGGGCACCCAGCTGCCGACCGAGAAGGCGCTGTGCGAGCGCTTCGGTGTCAGCCGGGCGGTGGTGCGCGAAGCCATTTCGCGCCTGAAGGCCGAAGGCTGTGTCGAGACGCGGCAGGGCCTGGGGGCGTTCGTCGCCGCCCATCCGGGCGAGGGCAGCTTCCGCCTGATGCGCGAATCCGAGCCGGGCGGCGGCGACGTCGCCGACGTCTTCGAGTTGCGCTGCATGGTCGAGAGCGGTGCGGCCGAGCTCGCCGCATTGCGCCGTACCGACGAGGCGCTGGCGCGCATCGAGCGCGCCCTCGATGAAATGGAGCGCGCGCTCGCCGGCGGCCGCGATGGTGCTGCCGCCGACGACGCCTTTCACGTCGCCGTCGCGGCGGCCTCGGGCAACCGCCAGCTCGAGCGCTTCCTCGCCTACATGGGGCGGCAGTTTTCCGATTCGCGCATGCCCACCTGGGACGAGGACGGGCATCGCGCCGGCCGCGCGGCACAGGCGCAGGCCGAACACCGGCGGATCTACGAGGCGATCCGCCGCGGCGATGCCGCTGCCGCCGGGGCGGCGGCGCGCGCCCATCTGGTCGCGGCGGCGCAGCGGCTCGATGTTGCCTTGCGCGACGTGCCGGGCGCCGGGCAGGGCCTTGGGGCAATGGATGCAGACCGGGCCGGCTCCGCCGGCAGCGGAACCTTTGGAGAGCGAGCATGAATGCAGAGCAGGATGTCGTCCTCGGCGAGCGCGAGGGGGACTTTTCCGCGGTGGACAAGGCGCGCGTGGTCGAGGCGCTCGCCCGCGTGCTGCCCGCGGGCACACTGATGTACGAAACCGAGGACTTGCGCCCCTACGAGTGCGACGGCCTCGCCGCCTATCGCGCGCTGCCGCTGGTGGTCGCGCTGCCGACCACCGAGGAGCAGGTGGTGGCGGTGCTGCGCGCCTGCCACGCGCTCGGCGTGCCGGTGGTCGCGCGCGGCGCCGGCACCGGGCTGTCGGGTGGCGCTCTGCCGCACACGCAGGGCGTGCTGCTGTCGCTGGCGCGCTTCAACCGCATCCTGCACCTCGACCCGCACGCGCGCACCGCGGTGGTCCAGCCCGGCGTGCGCAACCTGGCGATCTCCGAGGCGGCGGCCCCGCACGGCCTGTACTACGCGCCCGATCCATCCTCGCAGATCGCATGCACGATCGGCGGCAACGTCGCGGAAAACTCCGGCGGCGTGCATTGCCTCAAGTACGGCCTCACCGTGCACAACCTGCTGCGCGTGCGTGGCATCACGATCGAGGGCGACATTGTCGAGTTCGGCAACCACGCGCTGGACGCGCCCGGCTACGACCTGCTGGCGCTGATGACCGGCTCCGAGGGCATGCTCGCGGTGGTCACCGAGGTGACGGTGAAGCTGGTGCCCAAGCCCCAGCTCGCGCAGTGCGTGCTCGCCGCCTTCGACGATGTCGTGCGCGCGGGCGAGGCGGTGGCGCAGATCATCGCCGCCGGCATCATCCCCGCCGGCCTCGAGATGATGGACCAGCCCGCCACCGCGGCAGTGGAGGAGTTCGTCCACGCCGGCTACCCGCTCGACGCGAAGGCGATCCTGCTGTGCGAGGCCGACGGCACGCCCGAGGAGGTGGAGGAGGAGATCGGCCGCGTGCGCGCGGTGCTCGAGGCCGGCGGCGCCACCGAGATCCGCGTCTCGCGCGACGAGGCCGAGCGGCTCAAGTTCTGGGCCGGGCGCAAGGCGGCCTTCCCCGCCGCCGGGCGCATCTCGCCCGACTACTACTGCATGGACGGCACGATTCCGCGCAAGCGCCTGGGCGAGATGCTGACCGCGATCCAGCAGATGGAAGAGCGCTACGGCCTGCGCTGCATCAACGTCTTCCACGCCGGCGACGGCAACCTGCACCCGCTGATCCTGTTCGATGCCAACCAGGCCGACGAACTCGAGCGCGCCGAAGCCTTCGGCGCCGACATCCTCGAGCTGTCGGTCGCGCTCGGCGGCACGATCACCGGCGAGCACGGCGTCGGCATCGAGAAGATCAACCAGATGTGCTCGCAGTTCAGCCCGCCGGAGGTGCGCCAGTTCTTCCGCGTCAAGGCCGCCTTCGATCCGGTCGGCCTGCTCAACCCGGGGAAGGCGATTCCGACCCTGAACCGCTGCGCCGAATATGGCCGCATGCGGGTGAGCAAGGGGCACGTCCCCTATCCGGAGCTGCCGCGCTTCTGAGCGGGCGGCCACATGGCGGACAAGGCCTGGGTGCAGTTCCTGCTGGTCGCCGCGCCGGTGCTGTCGCTGGTGGGCGCGTGGCTGGCGCTGCGAGGGGCGGGCGCGCGCAGCGTGCGGCCCCGGCCCGGGGGCAGGGAGCAAACAGCGAGTGCCGCGCAGGCGCGCGGCGAGCATGATGAGGCGATGGATCGATGAGTGAGAATTCGGCAGCAATCATTTCCGAGTGGGCCGAGCGCGTGCGCATCGCGACGGCGAGCGGCAGGCCGCTGCAGCTGCGCGGTGGCGGCACGAAGGATTTCCTCGGCCGCCGGCCGGCGGGTGAGGTGTTCGAGCTCGGCGCCCACGCCGGCGTCGTCAGCTACGAGCCCACCGAGCTGGTCGTCACCGTGCGCGGCGGCACGCCGCTGCGCGAACTCGAGGCGCTGCTTGCGGGCGAGAACCAGGGTCTCGCCTTCGAACCGCCGCATTTCGGCGCCACGGCCACCGTCGGCGGCTGTGTCGCCGCCGGCCTGGCCGGCCCGGGGCGGGCGAGCGTCGGCGCGGTGCGCGACTTCGTGCTCGGCGTGAAGCTGCTCGACGGCCGCGGCGAGGTGCTGCGCTTCGGCGGCCAGGTCATGAAGAACGTCGCCGGCTACGATGTCTCGCGCCTGATCGCGGGCAGTCTGGGCACGCTCGGCATCGTCCTCGAGGTGTCGCTGAAGGTGCTGCCGCGCCCGGTGGCCGAGGCGACGTTGCGCTTCGAGCTCGACGAGGCGACCGCGATCGAGCGCCTGAACAGCTGGGGCGGCCAGCCGCTGCCGGTGTCGGCCTCGACCTGGGCCGACGGCGTGCTGCAGCTGCGCCTGGCGGGCGCCGAGGCGGCGGTTCGTGCCGCCGCGGGGCGCCTCGGGGGCGAGCGTCTCGCCGATGACGAGGCGGCGGCCTGCTGGCGCGACCTGCGCGAACAGACCGCGCCCTGGTTCGCCACCGCCGGTGACGCGCCGCTGTGGCGCCTGTCGGTGCCGAGCACGAGCGCGCCGCTGAAGCTGGGCGGGCACCAGCTCATCGAATGGGGCGGGGCACAGCGCTGGCTCAGGAGCGCAGCAGGGGCGGAGGACATCCGCCGTGCCGCGGCGGCCGTGGGCGGCCACGCCACGCTGTTCCGCGGCGGTGACCGCGACGGCGACGTGTTCCAGCCCCTGCCCGATGCGCTGATGAAGATCCACCGTCGCCTGAAAACCGCCTTCGACCCTGCCGGCATCTTCAATCCCGGCCGACTCTACCGGGAGTTCTGACCATGCAGACCCAGCTTGCCGACTTCATCCGCGACACCCCGGAGGGGCGCGAGGCCGACGAGATCCTGCGCAAGTGCGTGCACTGCGGCTTCTGCACCGCCACCTGCCCGACCTACCAGCTCCTCGGCGACGAGCTCGACGGTCCGCGCGGGCGCATCTACCTGATCAAGCAGATGCTCGAAGGCGCCGAGGTCACGGAGAAGACGCGCCTGCACCTTGACCGCTGCCTCACCTGCCGCTCGTGTGAGAGCACCTGTCCGTCAGGCGTGCAATACGGCCGCCTGGCCGACATCGGCCGCCACCTGGTCGAGGAGCGCGTGCCGCGCAGCGGCGGCGATGCGCTCGCGCGCCGTGTGCTGCGCGAGTTCGTGCCCCGGCCGCAGCTGTTCGGGCTGGCGATGAAGGCCGGGCGCGCGGTGCGCGGCCTGTTGCCGAAGACGCTGCGCGACAAGGTGCCCGAACTGCGCCCGGCCGGGCCGTGGCCCACCGCCCGCCATGCGCGGCGCATGGTCGCGCTCGCCGGCTGCGTGCAGCCGGCGATGGCGCCGTCGATCAATGCCGCGGCGGCGCGCGTGCTCGATGCGCTCGGCATCTCGCTGGTGGAGGCGGCGGGCGCGGGCTGCTGCGGTGCGGTGCGTTTCCACCTCAACGACCAGGACGGCGGCCGCGACGACGCCCGGCGCAACATCGACGCCTGGTGGCCGGCCGTCGAGCGCGGCGAGATCGAGGCGATCGTCATGACGGCCTCGGGCTGTGGCGTGCAGGTCAAGGACTACGCGCACATGCTGCAGCACGACCCGGCCTACGCCGGGAAGGCGGCGCGCATCGTCGCCCTGACGCGCGACATCGGCGAAGTGGTCGCCGCCGAGGCCGAGGCGCTGCACGCCGTGCTCGCCGCCCGGCCGGGGCCGAAGAGCCCGCTCGCCTGGCATGCACCGTGCACGCTGCAGCACGGCCAGCGCATCCGCGGCACGGTGGAGGCGCTGCTCACCGCGGCCGGTTACGAGCTGACGCCGGTGCGCGATGCCCACCTGTGCTGCGGCTCGGCGGGCACCTACTCGCTGCTGCAGCCGGAGCTGTCGGCGCGCCTGCGCACGAACAAGCTCGAGGCGCTGCAGGCCGGCGGCGCACGCCTGATCGCCTCGGCCAACATCGGCTGCATCAGCCACCTCCAGGCCGGCACCGAGACGCCGGTGCGGCACTGGATCGAGCTGATCGATGCGCGCCTGAGCGGCGTCTCGTCCTGAGCGGGCGAGCCGCCGCCGGCCTGCTGCGGCCGGGCGGCGATGGCCCCTTTGAGGAAGGCCGCCCGGCGGACGCCGGGCGGTCGTG
>JANJTU010000320.1 GCA_024710965.1 Thauera sp.
AGCGGTGGCAGCGCCGGCAGGCCGAACACATGCACGCTGCGCGGCAGGCCGGTGGCGGTGAGCGCATCGTGATCCATCGCCGTCACCGCGCGCAGGAAGGCGGTCGCCGGGTGCTCGCTGCGCAGGCCCATGGCCTCGCGAATGCGGCGCCACAGCGCGGCCTGCCAGGCTTCGTCGGCACGCGCGGCAGCGCTCGCGTCCGCCTCCAGCACGCTGCCCCGGCCCTCGCTCCAGCGCGCCAGCCACTGCGGCCGATAGGTGAGGTAGTGGTCGAACACGCGCGCGATGCGCTCGGCGAGCTCGAAGCGCATGCGCGCGTCGGCGCCGGCGAGGTAGCGCGCCAGGCGCGGATGAGCGGCGGTCCAGCCGCGCCCGGCGGCGTCGGCGCCGACGGCGGGCGCCGGCTCCAGCTCCGCGTAGATGCGCCAGGCCAGCAGCGCCGGGGCGAAGGGCGAGCGTTCCGGCACCGGCACGACGCAGCCGATCTGCTGCCACAGCCACTGCGCGAGGAAGTCGAAGCGCAGGTTGGCGGCGACGCCCTCGCGGTCGGCCACCGCGAGCTCCACCTTGCGCCGCAGCGCCGCGCTCGGCACCACCACCTGGCGCTGGCCGAAGGGCCCCGGCCGCTCGGCGGCGAGGCGCGCGAGCAGCATGTCGAGCAGGATCTCGAGGCGGTTGGAGAAGGCGAGCGAGAACATCCCTGCGCCGCCGCGGCTCAGCCTGCGGCCAGCGTGCGCGCGCCGTCGGCGATGAACTCCACCGCCAGCGCCGCCAGCACCAGGCCCATCAGGCGGGTCATGATGTTGAGCCCGGTCTGGCCGGTGAGGCGGCTGATGCGCCCGGCCATGCGGAAGGAGACCCAGACGATGGCGCCGATCACCGCGCCGATCAGCAGCAGCACGAGCATCTCCCACCAGTGCTGCGTGCGCTCGGCGTGGATGATGACGGTGCTGACGGTGCCCGGCCCGGTCAGCAGCGGGATGGTCAGGGGCACGACGGCGATGTTGGCGCGCTCGGCGGCCTCGTGCTCTTCCTCCGGGGTGGAGCGGATGCGGCCCGGTTCGGCGTTGAACATGTTCAGCGCAAGGATGAACAGCAGCACGCCGCCGCCCACCTGCAGCGAGGCGATCGAGATGCCGAACAGGCCCAGCAGGGCCTGGCCGAACAGCGCCGACGCGCCGATGACGATCGCGGTGGCGATGGCGGCGGTGTTGATCGTGTTGCGCACCTGGCCGGGCGACTGCGACGCGGTGAGGCCGAGGAACATCGGGATCGCCCCGAAGGGGTTGATCAGGGCGAGCAGGGTGATGAAGACCTTCAGCGTTTCCATGGTGTCCGGTTCCGGCGCGCGGCGCAGCGGCGCCGCGCATGGCGAGCGCAGGAGAATAGCGCATCGGCCGTTAAACTGGCGCCACCGGCCCGCGCACCCGGGGGCAAGCGGACGAAATGCCCGCGCGGCAGAAATGCCCCTGCCGCAGCGCATGCGCTTGCGCGGCCGCTTGCCGGACGCCCCTGCCACCGCAGGACTTTCACCCCCTTCACCGGACTCCCGCCATGGCCCGCATCCACCCCGAAGGCTGGCAACAGCTCCCTGCCGACGGCGCCCGCGCGCGCGAACTGAAGACGCTCGCGCTGCTCGCCGAAGCGCTGCCGTCCGACTACGCGGTCTACCACGGCCTGCACTGGACGCGCGCCGAAGGCCAGCGCACGATCTTCGGCGAGATCGGCTTCGCCGTCGTCGGCCCGGGCGGGCGGGTGCTGCTGATCGAGCAGCACGCCGGCTTCCTCGACGAGACCGCCGAAGGCCTGATGCGCCCCGGCAAGCGCCGCGCCCGCGCCCTCAGCGTCGAGCTCGCGCGCAGCGCCGACGCCCTGCGCAGCCGCCTGCGCCCGCTGCTCGACGGCGCCGAGCCGCAGCTCGACACCCTGCTGCATTGTCCCGACTACCACGTGCGCCAGCCCGGCACCGCCGGCCTCGACCCGGCGCGCATCGTCGACGCGAGCCGGCGCGACGAGTTCGCCGCCATCGTGCGCGCGCTGACCCGCATCCCGGACGGCGAGCCGCCGGCCGACACCGCACAGCTGCAGGCGCTGCACCGCTTCTTCGCCGAACTGCTCGAGCTCGTGCCCGACGTGCAGGCCTGCGCCGGCCGCGCCGACGAGCTCACGACACGGCTCTCGGGCGGGCTGGCGGAGTGGGCGCGCCGCATCGAGGCCACGCCGCACCGCCTGCACGTCGTCGCCACCGCCGGCAGCGGCAAGACCCAGCTCGCGCTGGCCGCCTACGCCGACGCCGTCGCCGCCGGGCGGCGCCCGCTCTACGTCTGCTACAACCGCCCGCTCGCCGACCACTTCGCCCGCATCGCCCCGAGCGGCGGCGAAGTGGCGACCTACCACCAGCTGTGCGACCGCCGCCTGCGCGACGCCGGCCGCCGCCCGGCCTTCGGCGCGCCCGGTGCCTTCCGCCGCCTGGAGGCCGAGTTCGCCGCGCTGGTCGCGGCCGAGCCGGCGCCGGCCTGGCGCTTCGACGAGCTCATCGTGGACGAGGGCCAGGACTTCGCCGAAGCCTGGCGCGACGCCCTCTTCGCCCTGCTCGCGCCCGGCGGCCGGGCATGGTGGCTGGAAGACCCGCTGCAGAACCTCTACGGCCGCCCGCCGGTGGCGCTGCCGGGCTGGGTGCGAATCACTGCCGACACCAACTACCGCTGCCCGGCCGACGTGCTGGCGCTGCTCAACGCCCGCCTGCCGCTGCCGGCGCCGGTGCGCGCCGGCAGCCCGGTGGCCGACAGTGCGCCGGAGGTGCTCGCCTGGCAGGGCGAGGACGGGCTGCTGGAGGCGACCAAGCGCGCGATCACGCGCGCGCTCGGCCTCGGCTTCCGGCGCGAGATGATCGTGCTGCTGACCTTCCGCGGCCGCGAACACTCGCGCTTCACCCCGCTCGCCCAGCTCGGCCCGCACCGCCTGCGCGCCTTCACCGGGCGCTACGACCTGCTCGGCGAGCCGGAGCACTCCCCGGGCGAGCTGCTGATCGACTCGGTCTACCGCTTCAAGGGCCAGTCCGCGCCCTGCGTGATCTTCACCGAGATCGACTTCGAGGCGATCGACGAGCTGACCATGCGCAAGCTCTTCGTCGGCGCCACGCGCGCGACCATGAAG
>JANJTU010000044.1 GCA_024710965.1 Thauera sp.
GCCCGAGCCGGCGCCGGCGAGGATCAGCGCATGCTGGGGCGGCAGGGTCACGGCCTGGTGTTGTTCGGTGTTGAGATTGGCAAGCAGGTTCGACATCGGTGGTCCTCGTTGGCCGTGCATTGTAAACCGCTGCGCGCAGACGCTGCGGCGCACGGCCGGGCCTTGGGCGATGCCGGATCAGCCGGCAGACGGGCTGTTGCTTTGCAGCAACATCGTCCGTGCAGGTCAGGCCAGTTCGTCTACAGTTGAATTGTGCACAGCAGCATTTCAGTCTGTAAGAGAGGAACCTTTTAACAGGTCTCGACTCTAGACTTGCGTAAAATCAATTAAAAATTCCGGATCGCGCTCTATATTGCGACACAACAAAGCGCCCACGCAGGACCGCTCAGAAAGCTGTCCGGGCACAGGTGCCGAGACCCGGCCCGACAGGAGAATGGATCATGAAGACGCCCAAACTGCTTCCCTGGTACGCCCGCAAAGCGGGGGTTTCGATCGACCGCGCCGAGGCCCTGTGGCGCAAGGCCGTGCGCCAGGCCACCGCCGAAACCGGCTGGGTCGGCAACTCCGAATACTGGGGCGCGAGCATGGACATCTTCACCCGCCTGCTCGAGGAAGAACAGAGCACCTTGTGCGCGCCGCAGGTGACGCCGCTGGTGCGCAGCCAGAACCGCATGTGGCGCCTGCCGCTGCTCGCGATGGAAGACGTGTTCGCCGCCCTCAACGCCAACTGGCAGCGCAGCGCCGGCTTTCCGCGCAAGGCCGCGTGAGTGCCCGCCCGCACCGCGGGCCACCCTTGATTGTCTCCCTCCTCTCCTGCAATGGAGATTTGGCATCCCGCCCCCCGGCCGGATGCCATTTTTTTGTCGCCTGCCCGCCGCCGCTTAGCCAAGCGCCCACCCCCACCTTCGCGGTATACTCGCGCGCTTTCAACGTCTTGAAGCCCGCACGCACGCTCATGCAGGACAAATACCAGCCCGCCGCCGTCGAAACGGCCGCCCAGCAGCACTGGGAATCCACCGACGCCTTCCGCGTGACCGAAGACGCGAGCAAGCCCAAGTACTACTGCCTGTCGATGTTCCCCTACCCCTCGGGCAAGCTGCACATGGGCCACGTGCGCAACTACACGATCGGCGACGTGCTCGCGCGCTTCCACCGCATGAAGGGCTTCAACGTGCTGCAGCCGATGGGCTGGGACGCCTTCGGCATGCCAGCGGAGAACGCCGCGATCCAGAATAACGTGCCGCCGGCGCAGTGGACCTACGCCAACATCGACTACATGAAGGCGCAGCTGAAACGCCTCGGCTTCGCCATCGACTGGTCGCGCGAACTGGCCACCTGCACGCCCGAGTACTACCGCTGGGAGCAGTGGCTGTTCACCCGCCTGTACGAGAAGGGCCTGATCTACAAGCGCCTCGGCACGGTGAACTGGGACCCGGTGGACGAGACCGTGCTCGCCAACGAGCAGGTCATCGACGGCCGCGGCTGGCGCTCGGGCGCACTCGTCGAGAAGCGCGAGATCCCCATGTACTACATGAAGATCACCGCCTATGCCGAAGAGCTGCTCGCCGCGCTGGACGATCTGCCCGACTGGCCCGAGCAGGTCAAGCTCATGCAGAAGAACTGGATCGGCCGCTCCGAAGGCGTCGAGATCCACTTCCCCTACGACGCCACCAGCATCGGCCACGACGGCGTGCTGAAGGTGTTCACCACCCGCGCCGACACCCTGATGGGCGCCACCTACGTCGCCGTCGCCGCCGAGCATCCGCTCGCCGCCCAGGCCGCAGCGATCGACCCGGCGCTGGCCGCCTTCGTCGACGAGTGCAAGCACGGCGGCGTCGCCGAGGCCGATCTGGCGACGATGGAAAAGAAGGGCATGCCGACCGGGCTGAAGGTGGTGCATCCGCTGTCGGGCGAGTTGCTCGAAGTGTGGGTCGCCAACTACGTGCTGATGGGCTACGGCGAAGGCGCGGTGATGGCGGTGCCGGCGCACGACGAGCGCGACTTCGCCTTCGCCACCAGATATTCGCTGCCGATCCGCATGGTCGTGGGCTCGGACGCCTACACCGACACCGTCGCGCCCTGGCAGGACGCCTATGCGGAGTACGGCCGCCTGGTGAACTCGGGCAAGTACGACGGGCTGGATTTCCAGGCCGCGGTCGATGCCATCGCTGCCGATCTGGCGGCCAAGGGCCTGGGCGCCAAGCGCGTGCAGTACCGCCTGCGCGACTGGGGCATCTCGCGCCAGCGCTACTGGGGCTGCCCGATCCCGATGATCCACTGCGACGCCTGCGGCGACGTGCCGGTGCCCGACGACCAGTTGCCGGTCGTGCTGCCGGAGAACGTCGCCGTCACCGGCCGCGGCTCGCCGCTGGCGAAGATGCCCGGGTTCTACGAGTGCAGCTGCCCGAAGTGCGGCAAGCCGGCGAAGCGCGAGACCGACACGATGGACACCTTCGTCGAGTCCTCGTGGTACTTCCTGCGCTACGCCTGCGCCGACAACGCCGCGGCGATGGTCGATGAACGGGTCAATTACTGGGCGCCGGTCGACCAGTACATCGGCGGCATCGAGCACGCCATCCTGCACCTGCTGTACTCGCGCTTCTTCACCCGCGCGATGCGCGACTGCGGCCTGGTGAAGGTGTCCGAGCCCTTCACCGCCCTGCTCACCCAGGGCATGGTCGTGGCCGAGACCTATTACCGCGAGCTCGAAGGCGGCAAGAAGCAGTGGCTCAACCCCGCCGACGTCACCGTCGAGCGCGACGAGCGCGGCCGCATCGTCGCCGCGAAGCTCGAAGCCGACGGCCTGCCGGTGGTCATCGGCGGCACCGAGAAGATGTCGAAGTCGAAGAACAACGGCGTCGACCCGCAGTCGCTCGTCGACCAGTACGGCGCCGACACCGCGCGCCTGTTCATCATCTTCGCCGCGCCGCCCGACCAGCAGCTCGAATGGTCCGACTCCGGCGTCGAGGGCGCCTCGCGCTTCCTGCGCCGGGTGTGGAACTACGGCCACGCCTTCACCAGCGAGACGCGCAACGCCCTGCCCGCCACGCGCACGCTGGCCGGCGGCAACCTCCCGGCCGCGCTCGCCGACGTGCGCCGCGAGGTGCACACCCACCTGAAGCAGGCGAGCTACGACTTCGGCAAGCACCAGTTCAACACCGTCGTCTCGGCGGCGATGAAGATCCTCAACGCGCTCGAGAAGGCGCAGAAGGAGCTCGCCGAGGCCGAGCCCGCCGCCCACGCCGAGGTCGCCGAGGAAGGCTTCTCGATCCTGCTCCGGCTGCTGTCGCCGATCACCCCGCACCTCTGCCACGCGCTATGGCAGGACTGCGGCTTCGGCGACGACATCCTCGCCGCCACCTGGCCCGAGCCGCTGGAAGCCGCGCTGAAGCAGGACGAGCTCGAGCTCGTGGTGCAGGTCAACGGTAAGCTGCGCGGCAGCATCAAGGTCGCCGCCGATGCGCCGAAGGCCGCCATCGAAGCCGCGGCGCTGGCCTGCGATGCGGCGCAGAAGTTCATGGAGGGCAAGCCGGCGAAGAAGGTCGTGGTCGTGCCCGGGCGCCTGGTCAACATCGTCGCCTGAGGATTGCCGCATGCCCGCACGCGCTCCCGCCCCCCGCCCCACCCCCGGCGCCGCTGCCGCCAGCCGGCGGCGCCTGCTGCTGGCGGGCGCCGGGCTGGCCACGCTCGCGCTGGCGGGCTGCGGCTTTCGCCTGCGCGGCCCGCAACAGCTCGATTTCGCCACGATCCACGTCGGCGTCAGCGAACTCTCCGAGCTCGGCGCCACGTTGCGCCGCATGATCGCCACCACCGGCACCACCACCGTGGTGGAAGATCCCGCCCAGGCCGACGCCCGCCTGCAGATCATCGGCAACGAGCGCGGGCGCGAGATCCTGAGCCTGACCGGCGCCGGCAAGGTGCGCGAGTACCAGCTCACCCAGCGCCTGCGCTTCCAGCTGCTGGACAAGGCGGGCAACACGCTGATCCCGCCCACCGCGATCGCCGCCACGCGCGAATACACCTTCGACGACACCCAGGTGCTGGGCAAGGAGCAGGAAGAAGCCCTGCTCTACCGTGACATGCAAGCCGACCTGCTGCAGCAGCTGATGCGCCGCCTCGCCGTGGCGAAGCGCGCCACCTGAACGCCACCTGAGCGCCGCCCGGCGACCCCGCCTTGAACCTGCGTCCCGACCAGCTCGCCGCCCAGCTCGACAAGGCGCTCGCGCCCCTGTGGGTGCTGCACGGCAACGAGCCGCTGCTGGTGCTCGAGGCGGCCGACGCGATCCGCGCCGCCGCGCGCCGCCAGGGCTACGAGGAGCGCGAGACCCTGGTCGTCGGCCAGGGCTTCAAGTGGGACGCACTGACGCTGGCCGCGGGCAACATGTCGCTGTTCGGCGGCGCGAAACTGATCGACCTGCGCATCCCCGGTGGCAAGCCCGGGCGCGACGGCGGCGAAGCCCTGCAGCGCTTCGTGGGTGAGCTGCCGGCGCAGACGCTGACGCTGATCACGCTGCCCGAACTCGACTGGCAGGCGCGCAAGGCGGGCTGGTTCAAGGCGCTCGCCGACGCCGGCATCCTGATCGAACTCAACGCTCCCGAGCGCGAGCGTCTGCCCGACTGGATCGGCCGCCGCCTCGCCGCGCAGAAGCAGCGCGCCGACGCCGAGACGCTGGCCTTCATCGCCGAGCATGTCGAAGGCAACCTGCTCGCCGCCCATCAGGAGATCCTCAAGCTCGGCCTGCTCCACCCGGAAGGCACGCTCAGCCTCGAGCAGGTGCAGGACGCCGTGCTCAACGTCGCCCGCTACGACATCGACAAGCTGCGCGAGGCGGTGCTCGAAGGCGACCCGGCGCGCTGCGCCCGCCTGCTCGAAGGCCTCAGGGGCGAGGGCGCGGCGCCGCCGCTGGTGCTGTGGGCGCTCGCCAACGAGACGCGCAGCCTCGCCACGCTGCGCACCGGGCAGGACGCCGGCCAGCCGCTGCCGGCCCTGTTCAAGGCCGAACGCATCTTCGACCCGCGCCGCCAGCAGGCGATCGGGCGCGCCCTCGGCCGCCTCAGCCAGGGCGGCCTGCGCGCCGCGCTGATGCACGCCGCGCGCATCGACCGCATGATCAAGGGCCTCGTCAGCGGCGACGTGTGGGACGAATTCCTGCAGCTCGCGCTGCGCCTGGCACGACGGCCGTAGGCGAACGCGCCCGGGGGCCCGCCCCCTGCAGCATGCAGCCGTCCACGACTACACCATTCGGTGTTCTAATTCCCGCTTAGCCGAACCGCTCCGATACCGCGATGGACATCCAGCACTACATGCACACCCTCGGCCGCCAGGCCCGCGCCGCCTCGCGCCTGGTTGCCGCCGCTTCCACCGAAGCCAAGAACACTGCCCTGCTGGCGATGGCGGCCGAGATCCGCGCCCGCCGCGCCGAGCTGCTCGCCGCCAACGCCCAGGACCTCGACGCGGCCCGCGCCGCCGGCCTGGAGCCGGCCCTGATCGACCGCCTGACGCTGGACGAGAAGGGCGTCGAGGCCATGGCAGCCGGCCTCGAGCAGGTCGCCGCCCTGCCCGACCCGGTGGGCGAGATGAGCGACATCAAGCGCCGCCCATCCGGCATCCAGCTCGGCAAGATGCGCGTGCCGCTGGGCGTGATCGGCATCATCTACGAGGCCCGCCCCAACGTCACCGCCGACGCCGCGGCGCTGTGCCTCAAGTCGGGCAACGCCGCGATCCTGCGCGGCGGCAAGGAGGCGATCCAGGCCAACCGCGCGATCGCCGCC
>JANJTU010000359.1 GCA_024710965.1 Thauera sp.
TGGAAGTTCGGCATCTGGCGACGGCCCGGGGCGCCGGTGGGCTGGGCCTGCATCCATGCCTTGATGAATTCCGGTCCGCGGCGCTTGTACACATTGCCGAGTTCCGGGGCGAAGTAGGCGCCTTCACCCAGCAGGGTGTGGCAGCCCAGACAGTTGCGCGTTTCCCAGATGTGCTTGCCCGCAGCCACCTCGGCGGTGATGTTCTGCGAGTTGTCGCGCGTCGGGAGGGTGCGCTCGGTGTCGAAGGTCAGGGCGAGGAACAGGAGGAAGAAGAAAACCACCCCTCCGAAGAAGATGTTCCGCGCCATTGACTTGGTGAATATGCCGCTCATGGAGTACTCCTCATCGCTTGTCTCGTTTTGTCCGGATAGGTTGCAGGTGGTAAGGGGTGAAGCTGTCCACGGCTGTGCCGATGGTGGGTGAATCTTAGGGACCGGCCTGGACCTGCTCCATGATTTGAATCAAGATTGAAATAACGGTGCATGACCCTGAACCCGGCGTGGTTGTGCCGTTTCCACAGTGTTGGCAGGGTCTTTGGAACGGAAGATGCTTGAATCCCGACGACGCGCGGATATCCCGTGCGGATTGCTGCTGGCGGCGCTGATGCTGGCCGGTCGGGCCGCGGCGATGCCCGCCGGCGGTGTGGCGGTCGACGTCGGGCACACGCTCACGGCGCAGGGGGCGACGAGCGCCCGCGGGCGCGGTGAGTTCGAGTTCAATCGCGAGCTTGCGCTTGCCGTGGTGGACGCCCTGCGCGGGCGCGGATTCGTCGTCGGCCTGATCAATGAGGACGGGCGGATTCCCAGCCTGCAGGCACGCCCGCGGGTGGCCGAAGGGGCCGACCTGCTGCTGTCGATCCACCACGACTCGGTCGATGCGGAAGCGCTCCGGCCGTGGGTGTGGCAGGGCCGCACGCTGCACTACAACGACGATTTCGCCGGGCATTCACTGTTCGTGTCGCGCGACAATCCGGACACGGCGCGCAGCATCCTGTGCGCGCGCGCGATCGGTGCGCGGCTGCAGCGGCTGGGCTTCGCGCCCACGCACAAGAACGGCCGCCGCCGCGGCTACGCGGACCGCATGCACGCGGTGCACTACTACGACGGCCTCGCGGTGCTCAGGCATGCGGCGATGCCGGCGGTGCTGTTCGAGGCGGGCGTGATCCGGAATCGGGAAGAGGAACTGCTGCTGCGGGACCCCGCCCGGCAGGCGCGGATGGCCGATGCGATCGCCACCGGCGTCGCGGCCTGCCTGCGTCATGGCCGGCCGGCCGATGACGAGGCGGCGGCAGACGGCCCGGCCCGGGATTGAGCCGCGGGGCGCGCGGCAGCGGGCCGTCTGCGAGGTGCTGCCGGGCCTACCTGGCGCTCGGCAGGCGCGAGGACACGCCCTGCACGAAGTAATCCATCTTGCCGAGTGTGGCGTCGTCCATCACCGCGCCCTGGGCGAGGCGCTCCTTGCCCGCCTGATCGAGGACCGGGCCGGTGAAGGGGTGGAAGCTGCCGTTCTTCAGCTTGCCTTCGAGGTCCTTGACCATCGCCTGCACCTCGGCAGGAATGGCCGGGCTGAGCGGCGCGAGGCGGATCATGTCGTCCTTGAAGCCACCCCACACGCTCTCGGGCTTCCAGCTGCCGGCCAGCACCGCGTTGACGGTCTTCGTGTAGTAGTCGCCCCAGTGATGGGTGGTGGCGGTGAGTTGGGCCTTCGGTCCGTACTTTGACATGTCGGAGTGGTAACCGAAGGCGTGCACGCCGCGTTCCTCGGCCGCCTGCACGGTCGCGGTGGAGTCGGTGTGGTGGGTCACCATGTCGGCCCCTTGCGAGATCAGCGTCATCGCCGCCTCGCGTTCCTTGCCCGGGTCGTACCAGCTGTTGACCCAGATCACGCGCACCTCGACGTTCGGATTGACGCTGCGCGCGCCGCGCGTGAAGGCGTTGATGCCCTGCAGCACCTCGGGGATCGGGAAGGCGCCGACGTAGCCGAGCACGTTCGACTTGGTCATCTTGCCCGCGATCACGCCGTTCAGGTAGCGGCCTTCGTAGAAGCGTGCGTTGTAGGGGGCGAAGTTCTTCGCCGACTTGTAGCCGGTGGCGTGCAGGAAGGTGACGTTCGGGAACTGCTTCGCCACGCGCTCGACGTAGTTCATGTAGCCGAAGCTGGTCGCGAACACGATCTTGCTGCCGCTGGCGGCGAACTCGCGGATGACGCGCTCGGCATCGGCACCTTCGGCCACGCTCTCGACGAAGCGCGTCTGCACCTTGTCACCGAGGGCCTTCTCCATTTCCTTGCGGCCCTGGTCGTGCTGGAAGGTCCAGCCCGCATCGCCGATCGGGCTGACGTAGACGAAGCCGATCCGGGCCGGCTCCTGGGCGGTGGCGGCAATCGGCAGTGCGGCCGCGACGGCGAGCGCGGCGGCGGACAGAATGAACTGGCGACGATGGCTCATGCGGGTTCTCCTGATTGGGATGGACGGGAATGACGGGTGGGGATTGTAGTGACTAACAGGAGTCCCGGCCCTTGGGGTTTTCCGGTGGGGCGCGTTCAGCCGCGGGTCGCCCGCACGCATTCGCGCACGAGCCCGGGGCCGCGATAGATCAGCCCGCTGTAGAGCTGCACGAGTGTGGCGCCCGCGTCGAGTTTGGCGCGTGCGCCGCGGCCGTCGAGCACGCCGCCGGCGGCGATGATCGGCAGCTCGCCGCCAAGCGCCTTCGCCAGTTGGGCGACGATCGCGGTGGACGCCTCGAACACGGGCGCACCGGACAGTCCGCCCTGTTGGTCGCCGTAGCGGATGCCCTGCACCTTGTCGCGCGCGATGGTGGTGTTGGTGGCGATCACGGCGTCGATGCGGTGGCGGCGCAGCGCGTCGGCGATGTTCATCACCTGGGCAGGCTCGAGGTCGGGCGCAATCTTCAGCGCCAGCGGCACGTAGCGGCCGTGCGTGTCGGCCAGGCGGGCCTGCGCCGCCTTGAGCCGGCCGAGCAGGTCGTCGAGCTCGGACTCGCCCTGCAGCTGGCGCAGGTTCTGGGTGTTGGGCGAGGAGATGTTCACCGTGACGTAGCTCGCCAGGGCATACACCTTGTCGAGGCAGGCGAGGTAGTCGTCGGCGGCGCGTTCGATCGGGGTGTCGAAGTTCTTGCCGATGTTGATGCCGAGGATGCCCCGGTATTTCGCCGCGCGGACGTTGGCAAGGAGGACGTCGACGCCGTGGTTGTTGAAACCCATGCGGTTGATGATGCCGCGCGCCTCGGGCAGGCGGAACAGGCGTGGGCGGGGGTTGCCGGGCTGGGCACGCGGCGTCACGGTGCCTATCTCGAGGAAGCCGAAGCCCATCCGGGCGAGGCCGTCGATGGCGTCGCCGTTCTTGTCGAGACCGGCGGCCAGCCCGATGCGGTTGGGAAAGCGCAGGCCCATCACCTCGACCGGCTCGGCCGGTTCGGGGCGGCCGGCGGGGAGGACGCGGCCGGCGAGGTTGAGCACATGCAGGGTGAGTTCGTGGGCGGTTTCCGCGTCGAGCGAAAACAGCAGCGGGCGGGCGATGTCGTAGAGCATCGGCGGATTGTAGCGATTCCGCCGTCGTCATGCGACGCGGCGCGTGGCCTGCTGTGCGCCGGGCCGCGTCGCCCACGGCGCGGTCACCCCCGGGGCGAGGTGGCGGCTGTGCTAGTCGTCGTTGGCGAGGGGCTGCCAGTCGCCGTCGCGCAGTGCCTCGAGGCCGTGGAAGCGGGCCTTGTAGGCCATCTTCGGGCTTTCCGCGATCCAGTAGCCGAGATAGACGTAGGGCAGTTGCAGGCGTCGGCAGGCGTCGACCTGCCACAGGATGCCATAGGTGCCGAGGGCGCCTTGCGGCAGGTCAGGCTCGTAGAAGGTGTAGACGCTGGAGAGACCGTCCGTGAGGCGGTCGATGACGCTGACCATGCGCAGCACGCCGTCCTCGCGGAACTCGACGAGACGGGTGTCGACGTGGCTCTGCAGCAGGAAATGGCCGAACTGCTCGCGGTTGTCGAGATCCATGCCGCCGCCGGCGTGGCGTGCCGCCTGGTAGCGCTGATAGAGCAGGTAGTGTTCCTCGATGAACTCGAGCGTCCGCTCGCTCGCCGTCAGTCCGGCGTGACGCGCCCACGCGCGGCGCTGGCTGCGGTCCGGGCGGAAGCCGCGCACCGGGATGCGCACCGGGATGCAGGCGTGGCAGTGGTCGCAGTGCGGCCGGTAGGTGAACACGCCGCTGCGGCGAAAGCCCCGGCGCACGAGCTCGCTGTAGATCTGCGGGTCGATCAGGTGACCGGGCGTGGCCACCTGCGAGCGCGCGACGCGGTCGGGCAGGTAGGAGCAGGTGTAGGGCGCGGTGGCGTAGAACTGGATCAGCGCGTAGGGGTAGTCCTGTTGCATCGTGTTCTGCCTGCAGGCGATCGAAGGAAGATCAGGGCCAGACGATGGCACTCGCCGCATCCGCCGCCCAGCGCCCGGGCGGCGGCCCCTCATGCACCCAGCGCTCGAGCGCGCGCCGGAAGGCTGCGCGCGGAATCTCGCGGGCGCCCAGCGAGAGCAGGTGCTGCGTCGTCATCTGGCAGTCGATCATGCCATAGCCGCGCCCGGCGAGCAGGCGGGCGAGGTGTGCCAGCGCCACCTTCGAGGCATCGGTCTCGGCCGAGAACATCGACTCCCCGAAGAAGACCCGCCCCAGCGCCATGCCGTAGAGGCCGCCGACCAAGCGCTCGCCGTGCCAGCATTCGACACTGTGAGCGTAGCCCAGTTCGTGCATGCGCCGGTAGGCAGCCTGCATTTCCGCGGTGATCCAGGTGCCGACGCCGGGCGAGCGCGGCGCGGCGCAGGCATGCGTGACCTCGACGAAGGCGGTGTCGAGCCGCACCGTGAAGCGCCGGCGGCGCAAGGTCTTGCGCAGCGAGTGGCTGATGCGGATCTGGTCGGGGACCAGTACGAGGCGCGGATCGGGGCTCCACCACAGGATCGGCTCGCCGTGGTTGTACCAGGGGAAGATGCCCTGGCGGTAGGCACACAGCAGCCATTCGGGCGACAGTGCGCCACCGGCGGCGAGCAGGCCATTGGGTTCGGCGAGCGCGCACTCGAGCGGCGGAAACGCCGGGTGGTCGCCCAGCCAGGGGATCATGCCGCAGCGGCCGAGACGCGGTCTGCCGGCGGATGCGCGCTGAGGTTCAGGCCGGTGCTCTCGTCCTGGAAGGTGACGACGTGGTCCACGTCCAGCCGGATGCCGATGCGCTCGCCAATGGCGTGGTTGTGGTGGCTGGGCACGAGCGACAGCACCTTGGCGCCGCTCGCCAGGCGCAGCGTGTACAGGATGTCGGCGCCGCGGAAGGCCTTGTGCACGACTTCGGCCTTCAGCGCGCTGGCGTCGTCATGGACGATGTCGTCCGGCCGAAGCAGCACATCGACGTCGCTGCCGTGTGTGCAGCCGCCGCAGTCCTCGCCGCACACCAGGGGGACGGTGCTGTTGAGCGTGCCGAGCTCGACGCTGACCTCGCGGTCGTTGAGCACCCGTCCGCGCAGGAATACGCCCTGGCCGATGAAGTCGGCGACGAAGCGGTTGGCGGGGCGGTGATAGAGGTTGTAGGGCGTGTCCCACTGCTGGATGCGACCTTCGTGCATGATGCCGATGTCGTCGGCGACGGCGAAGGCCTCGTGCTGGTCGTGGGTGACCAGGATGGCGGTGGTGTGGGTCGCCTTGATGATGTCACGCACCTCGTAGGACAGGCGTTCGCGCAATTCCACGTCGAGGTTGGAGAAGGGCTCGTCGAGCAGCAGCAGGCTGGGGCGGGGCGCGAGCGCGCGCGCCAGGGCGATGCGCTGCTGCTGGCCGCCGGACATCTCATGCGGGTATTTGTCGCCCTGGTCGGCGAGGCCGACGAGGCCCAGCAATTCGGCGACGCGGCTGCGGCGTGCGGCCGCAGTCTCGCCGCGCAGGCCGAAGGCGATGTTCTCGCCCACCGACAGGTGCGGGAACAGCGCATAGTCCTGGAACACCATGCCGATCCGGCGCCGTTCCGGCGGGACGTAGGTCCGCGTGCTGCTCACGGTGGCGCCGCCGAGCCGGATCTCGCCCGCGGCGAGGCGCTCGAACCCGGCGATGCAGCGCAGCACCGTGGTCTTGCCGCAGCCCGAGGGGCCGAGCAGGCAGCCGATGCGGCCCTTCTCGAGGCCGAGCGACAGCTTGCGCACCACCTTGTGGCCGCCGAAGGCGAGATCGATGTCGATGAGCTGGAGGTGGGGCATGGGCGGAGCGGGCTGCGCAAGGAAATTCGATCGCCTGGAATTATTGCATCGCGGCGTTCCAAATGCGATCAATTATAATTTGCCACGAAACTCAGGCGACAGCCGTCCGGCGCGCCCAACAACAACGGGATCGGGATGAAATTCAAGGGAGGGCAGGCCTGGGGAAGCCTGCACTGGTCGACGCTGACCGTGATGGCGGTGCTGATCGCCGGACTCATCGCCGCGCCGGTGCTGTCGGTGTTCTCCAACGTCTTCGCCGCGGGGACCGGCGACACCTGGGCCCACCTCGCCGACACGGTGCTGGGCGAGTTCGTGCTGAACACGGTCGTGCTGTGCGTCGGCGTCGGCCTCGGCGTGTCCTCGATCGGCGTGACCACGGCCTGGCTGACGACGATGCTCGACTTCCCCGGGCGGCGCTTCTTCGAGTGGGCGCTGGTGCTGCCGCTGGCGATGCCGGCCTACGTCATGGCCTATGTGTACACTGACTTCCTGCAGTTCGTCGGCCCGCTGCAGAGCTGGCTGCGCGAGCTCTTGGGCTGGCGCGCGGGCGACTACTGGTTCCCCGACGTGCGCACGGTGGGCGGCGCGGTGGCGATGTTCATGTTCGTGCTCTATCCGTATGCCTACATGCTCGCGCGCACGGCTTTCCTGGAGCGGGCGGGCGGCATGCTCGAGGCCGGGCGCTCGCTCGGGCTCGGGCCCTGGGCCTGCTTCCTGCGCGTGTCGCTGCCGCTGGCGCGCCCGGCGGTGGTGGCGGGCACGGCCCTGGCGCTGATGGAGACGCTGGCCGACTTCGGCACCGTGTCCTACTTCGGCGTGCAGACCTTCACGACCGGGATCTACCGCGCCTGGTTCTCGCTCGGTGACCGCATCGCCGCGGCGCAGCTGTCGGCGGCGCTGCTCGCGTTCGTGATCGTCGTGCTCGCGCTCGAGCGCGCGACGCGGGGCCGGGCGCGCTTCCACAACACCTCGCGCCAGCAGGGCGTGCCGCTCCGCCTGCGGTTGTCCACCCCGCTCGGCCTGCTCGCCGCCTTCTCCTGCTTCATGCCGCTGCTGCTCGGCTTTCTGCTGCCGGCCGGCTTGCTGCTGCAGATGGCCTTTTTCGAGGGCGATGCGCAGTTCGGCCCGCGCTTCGTCCAGCTGGCGCGCAACAGCTTTGTGCTGGCGGCGGTGACCGCGGCGATCGCGGTCCTGCTGGCGGTGCTGCTCGGGTATGCGGCGCGGCTGGCACGCTCGCGGTTGCCGCACGGGCTGAACCGGATCGTCGGTCTCGGCTACGCCGTGCCGGGCTCGGTGATCGCGGTCGGCGTGCTGATCCCGGTCACGCGCCTCGACGCCTGGATCGCGCAGTGGTGGCAGGCGGCGTTCGGCGAGAACCCGGGGCTGATCCTCACCGGCGGCATCGCCGCGCTGGTCTATGCCTACCTCGCGCGCTTTCTCGCCGTGGCGCTGCAGACGGTGGAGTCCAGCCTGGGCAAGATCACGCCGAGCATGGACGACGCGTCGCGCAGCCTCGGTTTCGGCAAGTGGGCGACCTTGCGCCGGGTGCATGTGCCGATCCTGCGCGGCAGCCTGCTGACGGCGGCGCTGCTGGTGTTCGTCGATGTGATGAAGGAGCTGCCGGCGACGCTGGTGATCCGGCCCTTCAACTTCGACACGCTCGCCACCCAGGCGCACACGCTGGCGGCCGATGAACGCCTGGCGGAGGCGTCGACCGCGGCGCTGATCATCGTCGCGGTGGGCCTGCTGCCGATGTTCGTGATCTCGCGCCAGATCCTGAAGGTGAAGCGCCGCATCGAGTGAGGCGCGCGGCGCCGGGGGCTGGAGAGGCTGCGCCGGAAAGTGGAACGGGCCCCGCATCGATCGACGCGGAGCCCGTTTGGGGGCTGCAGCCGCCCCGGGCGGGGCGGTGGACGCTCAGCGGTAGCCGGCGCGGTCGTAGATCTTCTGCGCGTCGGCGACGGTCTTGGCGAGGTCGCCGATCGGCAGCGTGTCGGCCTTGAAGCTGCCAAGCTTCTCGAGCGCGGGGTTGTCCACCTTCACGCCGGCGACGACCGGCCACTCGTTGTTGCCGTTGGCGAAGTAGGCCTGCGCCTCGTCGGAGGCCAGGTATTCGAGGAACTTGACCGCGGCCTCCTTGTGCGGCGCGTGCTTGAGCATGCCGGCGCCGGAGACGTTGATGTGGGTGCCCCAGCTCTGCTGGTTGGGCCACACCGCCTTGATCTTGGCGACGACCGCCTGGTCGTCCTTCTTGTCCGAGTTCATCAGGCGCGCCAGGTAGTAGCTGTTGGCGATGGCGACGCCGCACTCGCCGGCCGCGACCGCCTTGATCTGGTCCGTGTCGCCGCCCTTGGGCGCGCGGGCGAAGTTCGCCACCACGCCGCTGGCCCACTTCTCGGTCTGTTCGGCGCCGTCATGCTGGATCAGGGCCGCGCCGAGCGACAGGTTGTAGGGGTGGCTGCCCGAGCGGGTGCACACCTTGCCCTTCAGGGCCGGGTCGGCGAGCTGCTCGTAGGTCTGGACCTGCTCGGCCTTAACCAGCTCCGGGTTGTAGACGACGATGCGCGCGCGGGTGGAATAGGAGAACCAGTTGTCGGTGCGCAGATGGGCCGGGATGCGGGCCTCGAGCGTCGCCGACTTCACCGGCGCGAAGATGCCGAGTTCGTCGGCCTTGGCCAGGCGCGAGGCATCCACGGTGATGAAGACGTCCGCGGGGCTGTTGGCACCCTCGTTGCGGACACGCTCGAGCAGCTCGTCTTCCTTGGCCTCGATGCGGTTGATCTTGATGCCGGTCTGCTTCGTGAAATTGGCGTAGAGCGCCTCGTCGGTCTGGTAGTGGCGCGCCGAATAGATGTTCAGTTCGGTGTCCGCCGCGAAGGCGTTCGTGCCGGTCATGCCGAGAGCAGCGAGCAGGGCCGTGACAACAGCTTTTTTCATCATGAGTGAATGGCCTATCTGTGAGTGGGCAACGGGGCGAATATTAACGAGAGGAATTCGCAGTTGCAAACAGTTCGTATTCGAGGCAGCATTGATGCGAACTGTTCTCATCAAGGAGCCTCGCATGAATGCACTGCTGGTTGGCGCCGACCGTCTCGGCAACATCCCGGACGTGCTCGCCGGGTTCGGCATCAACATCGCCGCTCATGTGAGCGGGCGCGACACCACGCACCAGCGCCGCAGTGCGCCGCTGCCGGCGGGGATCGGGATGGTCATCCTGTTCACCGACTTCCTCGGCCACAACGTCATGCAGCGCTTTCGCGAGGCGGCGAGCCGGGAGGGCGTGATGTTCGTGTGCTGCAGGCGTTCCACATGCGCCCTGCAGCAGGCGCTGGGGCGGCGCATGGGGGAGGCGTGCGCGGCGTGTCCGGCCCCGTGCCGGCGCCGCAACTGAGCGTTCGTGCATTGTCGCATTGGCGGGCGCGCCCGCTGCGGGCCGGGGACGGCCCGCGAGCCGACCAGGGGCGTGCGCTGCGGCAGCGGGCTGCGGGCGGGAAGGTCGAGGCGCGGCTTGGCGCCCCGCCGCTGCGGATCAGCGCGCGGAGAGGAGCGAGGCCGGCTCGACCGCCGGCCGGGTTTCGTCGACCAGGCGACGGGCGCCGTTGAAGCGCTGCGCCCAGTAGCGGTCGGAGATGCTCTCGAGCCGGACCTTGCCGCCACGGGCCGGCGCATGGACGAACTTGCCGTCGCCGAGGTAGATGCCGACGTGCGAGAAGGTGCGCCGCATGGTGTTGAAGAAGACGAGGTCGCCCGGCTTGAGGTCCTGGCGGCCGATCTTGTCGCCGAGCCGCGACATCTCGCGTGCGGTGCGCGGCAGGTCGAGCCCGACGGCGTTGCGGAAGACGTTCAGCACCAGGCCGCTGCAGTCGAGCCCGGTCTCCGGCGAGGCGCCGCCGAAGCGGTAGCGGATGCCGAGGTAGGAGAGCGCCTGGTCTACCAGTTGCCCGGCGGCGCTGGTGTAATCGTCGAGGGTCGTCTCTTCCTGGGGGGGGATCGCAGGGGCTGCGGCGTCTTCGGTGGCATGGGCCGGATGCGACAGGCACAGCGTCAGGAGCAGCGCGAGAACGGTGGGACGGATCTGCATCGCGCGGAATATACGCAGCCGTATCGGCGTTGTAAACGCCGAGGGCTGCCGGCGAGGCGCCCCGGCGGTGGCAGAAGCCCCACGCTGCGCGCCTTTCAGGCCTTGCGCCGGTACTGGCGATAAGCGCGCTCAAGTTCGCCGAGGGCGCGCGCGCTGGTGCTGCCCTGCGCCACGGACTTCGCCTGGGCGGCGAGGAAGAGTTGGGCGATCGCCCAGGCGTCGCCCAGCGCATGGTGGCGCTGGAAGGTCTCGATGCCGAACACCGCCATCCAGTCGGCCAGGCGCGAGGGTTTCTCCAGGCGTTCGGGGAAGAGGGCGGGGAGCACGAAATAGAGGTCGATCCAGTGGAAGTCGGGGACGAGGCCGAGGTGCCGGTCGAACGCGCGTTCGAGCATCGTGCGGTTGAAGGGCGCATTGAACACCACGACCGGCCCGGCACCGATGAAACCGAGCAGCCCGGCGAGCGCGGCCGCCGGCGTGGCGGCGAGGGGGGCGTAGTAGGCGTCCTGCGGCAGGATCAGGCCGTTGTCGACCGCCAGGCCGCCGACCGCGAGGAGGCGATCCTTGTCGAGGTCGAGCCCGGTGGCCTCGGTATTGACCACCGCGTAGCGGGTTTCGAAATGCGCCCGACCCAGATCTGGCGCAGGCAGGGCCTGCCAGTGGCGCAGGGCGTCGGCGGTGTCGGCGGCCAGGTCCTGGGCTTCGCCGCGGCTTGAGATGATGCGCGAGAGCCAGTTCATAGCTGGTAGTCGAGCTTCAGCCGCAGTTGCAGCTTGCGTGCCTGGCGGAATGCTTCCTTCAGGATGCGGCGGTCGAGCTCGTTGAGCGAGTCCGGGTTGATGCGGTTGTCGCCGGGGGCATCGTGCTCGGTCTCGAGGTGCTGCGAGCGCAGGCGCAGCAGCTGGATGAAATGAAAGCCGTCGATCATCGCCGCCACCTCGTCGCCGGAGACGCCCATCTTCACGCTCGCCTGGCGCAGGCGCTGGACGGTGCTGCTGGAGTCCACGCCGGTACGCAGCGCGAGGATGCGGGCGACGTCGACGAACAGGCGCGCACCGGATTTCTTCAGGTCGATGCAGCCGTCGTCCTCGACGACGAAGTCGCGGATGCGCCCCAGCGGAGGCATCACCTGCAGCGCGTTGGCGGCCATCAGGCGCAGGAAGGCCGAATTGCCGCGCACGACCTTGTTGAGCCAGGCGCGCAGCTGGTCGCCGAGACGCTCGTTGCCGTACAGCACACGAAAGTCGAAGAAGATCGAGGCGTTGAGCAGCGCCTGCGGGTCGGGCTCGCGGATCCACGCGCCGAAGCGCGACTTCCATTCGCCCACGGTGAGGCAGAGCTCGGGATTGCTCGCCATGATGTTGCCCTTGCACAGCGGGAAGCCGCAGGCGGCGAGGCTTTCGTTGACCTCCTTGGCGAACTCGATCAGGCGCAGCCGGATCGGCTCGCGTTCCTGCAGTTCGGGGCACACCCAGATGATCCCGTTGTCCTGGTCGGTGGACAGCGTCTGTTCGTGGCGGCCTTCCGAGCCGAAGGCGAACCAGCCGTAGTCGATGCCGAACAGGTCGTGGCGCTCGGCGGCGAGGTCGATGATGCGGCGCGTGAGCGCGTCGTTCAGCGCCGAGATGAACTGGGTGAGCTGCTCGGCGCCGATGCCCTGTGCGATCAGGTTGAGCGCGAGCTGGCGGATGTCCTTGCTCGCACGCTGGAGGGACTCGACGTCGTCGGCGTTCTCGATGCCGGCGCGGATCTGGCGCAGGCTGATGCGCTGCAGCGAGAACAGGTCGCGTTCGGAGACGACGCCCTTGAGGCGGCCCTCGGCGTCCGTCACGAGCAGGTGGCGGACGCCGTGCGTGGCCATCTCCAGCGCCGCGTCGTAGGCCGAGGCGGTCGCCGACAGTTGATGCGGATTGGCCGTCATCAGCTCGCCGATCGGGCGGTCAAGGTCGAACCCGGCGAGGATGACGCGCGGCAGCAGGTCGCTCTGGGTGAGCACGCCGACCGGGCGGCCTTCGGTGTCGGTGACGACGACGCAGCCGACGTGCTGCTCGTTCATCCGTTCGAGCGCGGTGCGGGTGGCGGTGTCGGGGGCGACGGACATCGGCTCGCGCTTGATGAGCTGGCCGAGCTGCGTCGTCATGGTCTGCTGCTCGGCAGCCCGCTGGGCGAAGGTCGTCTGCAGCTGCTGGCGGGACTGGTTCAGCAGGCTGGCGATGTATTGCGTGCAGAAGAGGTGGAACACCGGGCTCATCTGCATCAGCTGCAGGAAGTCGTCCGCGCCGATCTGGAAGCAGAAGCTGTCTTCCACCGCCACGTAGGCGTTGGTGGACGGGCGCTGCGCGGAGATGGCGCCGATCGGGAAGCATTCGCCGGGGCCGATCGTCAGGCTTGCGTATTCGGTCACCGCTGTGGCACCGGTCTGGCGCGCCTGCACCTTGCCGCGCTGGACGATGTAGAAGTGCCGCGGCACGCCCATCTCGGGCGTCAGGATGGCGCCGCCGCGGGGGTGGAAACCGAGCACGGCACGTTCGGAGAGAAAGGCCAGCGCCTCGGCCTCCATGCGGTTGAAGGGCGAGAAGTGGCGCAGGAACTCCGTGCTGGCGCCGACCAGCAGGTCCGTGGCGGAGGGGGGCATGACAGCTCGTTGGGCGGATGATCGCGCGATTATAGGAGAGCGCACCCGCCGCGAGATGACATGGCGCAAATCCCGGCATCGGCGCCGGGATTTGCGCAAGCATGGCGCGCGCATGTCTGCCGCGCCCCGCGCCGCCCGCGGGGGCTTGCATGCCGCCTGCGGACGGCTGGGCGGCAGCGCTAGAGCACGTCGGCCGCGTAGTCCGCCAGGCGCGAGCGTTCGCCACGCTGCAGCGTGATGTGGCCGGAATGGGGCCAGCCCTTGAAGCGGTCGACGACGAAGGTCAGGCCCGACGAGCCCTCGGTGAGGTAGGGCGTGTCGATCTGGGCGATGTTGCCCATGCAGACCACCTTGGTGCCGGGGCCGGCGCGGGTGATCAGGGTCTTCATCTGCTTGGGCGTCAGGTTCTGCGCCTCGTCGATGATGACGAACTTGTTCAGGAAGGTGCGGCCGCGCATGAAGTTCAGGCTCTTGATCTTGATCTTGCTGCGCACCAGGTCATTGGTCGCGGCGCGGCCCCATTCGCCGGCCGAACCGTCGCCGCGGGCCAGCACCTCCAGGTTGTCGTCCAGTGCGCCCATCCACGGGCCCATCTTCTCTTCCTCGGTGCCGGGCAGGAAGCCGATGTCCTCGCCCACCGGCACGGTGACGCGGGTGACGATGATCTCGCTGTAGCGACGCTCGTCCAGCACCTGCTGCAGTCCGGCGGCCAGCGTCATCAGGGTCTTGCCGGTGCCGGCGGTGCCGGTCAGCGTGATGAAGTCGCAGTCGGGATCGGTGAGCAGATTGAGCGCGAAGTTCTGCTCGCGGTTGCGGGCGGTGACGCCCCACACCGAGTGCTTCTGGTGGCCGTAGTCCTTCAGGGTCTTGAGCACCGCGGTCTTGCCGGTGATCTCGGTGACCTTGGCATACAGGGCCGCTGCCCCGGGCGCCTCCAGGTAGACGAACTCATTGATGAGCAGCGAGGGCACCAGCGGGCCGCTGATGCGGTAGAAGGTGCTGCCGCCCTGCTGCCAGCTCTCCATGGTCTTGCCATGGCGTTCCCAGAAATCGGCCGGCAGGGCCTGCACGCCGGTGTAGAGCAGGTCGGCGTCTTCCAGCGCCTTGTCGTTGCGGTAGTCCTCGGCCGCCAGGCCCAGGGCACGCGCCTTGATGCGCATATTGATGTCCTTGGACACCAGCACCACCTCGCGGCCCGGGTGCAGGGCCTTGAGCGCGATCACCACGCCCAGGATCTGGTTGTCGGCCTTTCCTTGAGGCAGGCCCTGGGGCAAGGGCATGTCGACCAGTTGGGTCTGGAAGAAGAGCTTGCCGCCGGCCTCGCGATGGCCGGTATGGGCCAGGGCCAGGCCCTTGGCCATCTCTTCCAAGGTGCTGCTCTGCAGGCTGGCGGCCAGGGCGTCAAGCTCGCGGCTGACCTGGCGCACATTGCGAGCAACCTCGGACATGCCCTTCTTGTGCCCGTCCAGCTCTTCCAGCGTGATCATC
>JANJTU010000057.1 GCA_024710965.1 Thauera sp.
AGGCCCGCCCGTTTCGGCTGTGACCTGGAAGGCCTCCCGGTTCCCCCGCGTCCGCGGGGATAGGCCCTAGAGCGGAATTGGTTCAGCGAGTTTCGATGAGGTTCCCCCGCGTCCGAGGGGATGGTTACGACGCCGGCGCCCTATTCGTTCGGCGCAAAGCCATAGTAGGAGCCATACGCCGACGGGGCGGGCGCGTAGGCGGCGACCTTGATGGCATCGGGAAGGCTGACGGTGTCGGTGAATCCATCGATGCCGCCCTTGTGCTCGTGCCACTTCGCCTCGATCGCCTGTTCGGACATCCCGTCGAGCTGGAGATTGTGGTCGAGGCGCGCCGAGCGATATTCGAAAGCGGTGTCGTGGGCGATGAACAGCGTATGCGGGCAGGCCGTGATGCGGGTCTCGTCGCTCGGGTCGCCCCCCATGACGCGGACGCCGCAGAACGGGCAATGGACGGGCGTGTAGTAAAAGGTCTTGAGTTCCGTTCGCTGGATGAGTTGCGGCATTGAGCTTTCCTTGTCGGATGGCATTGAGGGGCGGCGCGTTGCTCCTGGGGAAACCATGGAGGGCGGCGAAAGGGCGCGCGTCAGTGCGGGGGCGGGGTTTCGGAAGATGACGCCGAATTCGGCTGCGCGGCGTGCGCGCTGTGGTTTTCCGAAGCCCAGAATGCAAAAGGCCCGACGCGTGTCGGGCCTCGGGTGGATCTGCGCAGAAAGCGCGAGATCGCGGTGCAGCTTAGTCGGCGGCGCGAATGTTGGACGCCTGCAGGCCCTTGGGGCCGGTGGTCACGTCAAAGCTCACGCGCTGGCCTTCAGCGAGGGTCTTGAAACCCTGACCCTGGATGGCGGAAAAGTGGGCGAAAAGATCGTCACCACCTGCTTCCGGCGTAATGAAACCGAAACCCTTGGAATCGTTGAACCACTTCACAGTACCTGTTGCCATGTCTTGAATCTCCTGAAAATGGGGAAAACCCCTGAGTGGGGCGAGTATCAAGACAGCAAGGTATGACTTGGGGGAATACGATCGAAAAATCGAATACGCCAACAAACAAACTGCACGACTTGAATATCGCTGCGGCGCAGTATGGGTGAAGTCCGGGGAGAATGATAGTTATATTTTCGCGATTTTCATCACTGCCATTGCGTGCAGCCCAGCGCGGCGCAAGGCCGGAGCGCCCCAACTCCCCGCGGACATCCCGAGGCTCGGGCGTTACAATCGCAAGCTTTCAAGGCAGCAACCGGAGCCCGAGCGATGCCCCTCACCCAGACCGAAAACCTCAATGTCGTCGCCTTCGATCACATGCCCTCGCCCGACGAGATCAAGGCGCGGGTTCCGCTCACCGAGCGTGCCGCGGCCTCGGTGGTCGCCGGGCGCAAGGCGGTGATGGACATCCTCGACCGCAAGGATCCGCGCGTGTTCGTGGTGGTGGGGCCGTGCTCGATCCACGATCCGGTGGCGGGCCTGGACTATGCGCGGCGGCTGAAGGCGCTCGCCGACGAAGTGTCGGACGTGCTTTTGCTGGTGATGCGGGTGTATTTCGAGAAGCCGCGCACCTCGACCGGCTGGAAGGGCTACATCAACGACCCCTTCATGGACGACTCCTTCCGCATCGACGTGGGCATGGAGCGCGCGCGCAAATTCCTCCTCGACGTGCGAGCTCGGCCTGCCGACCGCCACCGAGGCGCTCGACCCGATCGCGCCGCAGTATTACGGCGACCTGATCGCCTGGACCGCGATCGGCGCACGCACCTCCGAATCCCAGACCCACCGCGAGATGGCCTCGGGCCTGTCGACGCCGGTCGGCTTCAAGAACGCCACCGACGGCGATCTCGAGGTGGCGATCAACGCGATCCTCTCGGCAGGCAGCCCGCACAGCTTCCTCGGCATCAACAGCCAGGGCCAATCGGCGGTCACGCGCACCCGCGGCAACCGCTACGGCCACGTCGTGCTGCGCGGCGGCGGCGGGCGGCCGAACTACGACACGGTGTCGGTCTCGCTCGCCGAGCAGGCGCTGGCGAAGGCGAAGCTGGCACGCAATGTCGTCGTCGACTGTTCGCATGCCAACTCGTGGAAGAACCCCGAGTACCAGCCGCTGGTGATGAAGGACGTCATCCACCAGATCCGCGAGGGCAACCAGTCGGTCGTCGGCCTGATGATCGAGAGCAACATCGAGGCCGGCAACCAGCCCATTCCGGCCGACCTGTCGCAGCTCAAGTACGGCTGTTCGGTGACCGACGCCTGCGTCGGCTGGGACACCACCGCCGAGATGATCCGCAACGCCGCCGCGGTGCTGCGCGACACCCGGGCGCTGCAGGGGCGCACTGCATGAACCTGGTC
The DNA here is from genome assembly GCA_024710965.1 of Thauera sp. GTDB lineage: Bacteria > Pseudomonadota > Gammaproteobacteria > Burkholderiales > Rhodocyclaceae > Thauera. The sequence continues at coordinate 2,335 of JANJTU010000057.1, forward strand.
GTCCTTGCCGACGATGTCGACAGCGTCGCCCTCAAGAACGTCGCCAAACTGACCGGCACGCGCGAGATCGAGCAGATCACGCCGCGCTCCTTCCGCCTGCGCGGCGCCCAGCCGCACGCGGCGCTCGCCGCCACCTGCGCGGCGGGGGGCCTGGACCACGTCTGGCTGCCGGAAGGGCGCACGCTGGGCGACTTCGGTCTCTTCGTCACCGACATGGACTCGACCCTGATCAACATCGAGTGCATCGACGAGATCGCCGACATGCAGGGCCTGAAGGCCGAAGTGGCGGCGATCACCGAGGCGGCGATGCAGGGCGAGCTCGACTTCCGCGAGTCGCTGACGCGGCGCGTGAGCCTGCTCGCCGGCCTGCCCGAAGGTGCGCTGGGCGAGGTCTACGAGCAACGTCTGGCGCTGAACCCCGGCGCCGAACGCCTGCTGCGCGGCCTGCAGCGCGCCGGCATCCGCACCGTGCTGGTGTCGGGCGGCTTCACCTACTTCACCGAGCGGCTCAAGGCGCGCCTCGGCTTCGACCACGCCTACGCCAACGAGCTCGAAGTGGTCGACGGCCACCTCACCGGGCGGGTGCTCGGCGACATCGTCGACGGCGCGGCGAAGGCCGCGCACCTGCAGCGCGTGCGCGACGAGCTCGGCCTCGCCCCGGGCCAGGTCATCGCCGCCGGCGACGGCGCCAACGACATCCCGATGCTGCGCGCAGCCGGCTTTGGCGTCGCCTTCCATGCCAAGCCGGTGCTGCGCGAGGTCGCACACTGCTGCCTCGACCACAGCGGCCTCGACGGCCTGCTCGACCTCTTCGGCTGACTCCTTCGGCTGACTCCTTCGCCTGCCCCCTTCGACTAATCCCCGACCGCCCCCGCAGCCGGACGCCTGTTCAGGCGTCCGGCCCCAGCCCGGCGTGGGCGACAGCCTCCTGCAGGCGCCCGCCCTGCATCCGCAGCATCCGCCCGCAGCGGCGCGCGAGCGACTCATCGTGGGTGACCAGGATCAGCGTCGTCCCCGCCTCGCGGTTGAGGGTGAAGATCAGCTCGATGATCGCGCGCCCGGTGTCCGCATCCAGGTTGCCGGTGGGCTCGTCCGCCAGCAGCAGGCGCGGACTGGGGGCGAAGGCGCGTGCCAGGGCCACGCGCTGCTGCTCGCCGCCGGAGAGGTGCTTCGGGTAGTGGCGCAGGCGGTCGCCAAGGCCGACGCGCTGCAGCCACTGCGTCGCCACCGCGCGCGCATCATCGGCGCCGGCCAGCTCCAGCGGCAGCATCACGTTCTCGAGCGCGGTCAGCGCCGGCAGGAGCTGGAAGGACTGGAACACGAAGCCGATCGACTCGCCGCGCAGCGCCGCGCGCGCATCCTCGTCGAGCGCGAAGAGATCGGCGCCGAGCAGGCGCACCGTGCCCGCGCCGGGAACATCGAGCCCGGCGAGCAATCCGAGAAGCGTCGACTTGCCCGAACCCGAGGCGCCAACGATCGCCACCGACTCGCCCGCCGCCACCTTGAAGCCGATGTCCTGCAGAATGCGCAACTCGCCCTGGCCGTCGGCCAGCGCCACGTGCTTGCTCAGGCCCTCGACCTCGATGACCGGAATGGAGAACTCAATGCCGCTGCGATCCATCGCTACCTTCTTGTTCGTGCTGTTGTTCGCGGGCGCCGCGCAGGCGGCGACGATCCTGGTGTGGGGTGACAGCCTCTCCGCCGGCTACGGCCTGAAGGCCGGCGAAGCCTGGCCCACCCTGTTGCAGACGCGCCTCGCGCGCGAAGGGTTCCGCCACACCGTGGTCAATGGCAGCGTCTCGGGCGAGACCTCCGCTGGCGGACGCTCACGTCTTCCCGCGGCGCTGGAGCGGCACAAGCCCGACATCCTGATCCTCGAGCTCGGCGCCAACGACGGCCTGCGCGGCCTGCAGCCGGGCCTGCTGGCCGAGAACCTGAAGGCCATGATCGCCGAGGCGCAGGCCGCAGGCGCACGCACCCTGTTGCTCGGCATGCAGATGCCGCCCAACTATGGCCCGGCCTACAGGCGCCGTTTCGAAGAGGCTTTTGCCGACGTGGCCAGCTCCGCCCAAGTGCCGTTCGTACCCTTTCTGCTCGACGGCTTCGCCGACCGGCCCGAGATGTTCCTCACCGACGGCATCCACCCGACCGCCGAAGCGCAGCTCCTCGTGCTCGACACGGTGTGGAAAGGGCTCAAGCCCCTGCTGCAGGAAACGGCCGCGCAGCGCTGAAGGCGCGGGCCGCCGCGGCAAGGCATTGCTTGTCGTGCTCAGCCGACGACGACTCGAGCCTCACCACCCGCCAGGCGGCCGATCACCGCCCCCGGCGCGCCCTGCTCGGCGGCGATCGCCGCCTGCACGGCTTCCAGCGCTTCGGCGGCGCAGGCGATCAGCAGCCCGCCCGAGGTCTGCGGATCGGTCAGGAGCTTGCGTTGCCAGTCGGGCGCCTCCGCCGCGAGTTCGACGCCGGCCCCGTAGCTCGCCCAGTTGCGCGCCGAGGCGCCGGTGGCGACGCCTTCGCGCACCAGCGCCACCGCCTCGTCGATCAGCGGCAGATCGGCGAAGCGCAGCGTAGCGGCGAGTTTCGAGCCGCGGCACATCTCGAGCAGGTGGCCGGCGAGGCCGAAGCCGGTGACGTCGGTCACCGCGTGCACGCCGTCGATGTCGGCCAGTCGCGCCCCGGCGCGGTTCAGCGTCGTCGTCCAGTGGATCATCTGCGCGTAGCCCTGCGCCGACAGCCGGCCCTTCTTCAGCCCGGCCGACAGGATGCCGACGCCGAGCGGCTTGCTCAGCACCAGGACGTCGCCCGCCCGTGCGCCGGCGTTGGTCTTGACCTTCGCCGGATCGACGACGCCCAGGCCCACCAGGCCGTAGATCGGCTCCAGCACGTCGATCGAGTGACCGCCCGCGATCGGGATGCCGGCGTCGCGGCAGACCTCGGCGCCGCCCTGCAGGATCTCGCCGATGACTTCGCGCGGCAGCCGGTCGAGCGGCATGCCGACCACCGCCAGCGCGAAGATCGGCGTCGCCCCCATCGCATACACATCGGACAGCGCATTGGTCGCGGCGATGCGCCCGAAATCGCGCGCATCGTCGACGATCGGGGTGAAGAAGTCGGTCGTGGCGACGATCGCCTGGCGCTCGTTGAGGCGGTACACCGCGGCATCGTCGGCGGTGTCGGTGCCCACCAGCAGCTCGGGGGGCACCAGGCCGGCGGGCATGCTCGCGAGCAGCTCGCTCAGCACGGCGGGCGCGATTTTGCAGCCGCATCCGCCGCCGTGGGAGAATTCGGTCAGTTTGATTTCGTTCATAAGGGAGTGGCGGGCGCGCCGTCGCGGCGGGTCCGGAAAAATCATGCAGAAAGGCGTCGCGACCGTAGCACAGCTGTCCGGGTTTGACGAGATCATCGACGCGCGCACGCCCGCCGAGTTTGCCGAGGATCACATCCCCGGCGCGGTGAACCTGCCGGTGCTCGACAACGAGCAGCGCATCGTCGTCGGCACGATCTACAAGCAGCAGTCCGCCTTCGAGGCGCGGCGCATCGGCGGCGCGATGGTGGCGGAGAACATCGCCCGCCACCTGCAGACCTACCTGAAGGACAAGCCCAGGCACTGGCGCCCGCTGGTGTACTGCTGGCGCGGCGGCCAGCGCAGCGGCTCCTTCACCACCTGGCTGCGCCTGGTGGGCTGGGACGCCTGCCAGCTCCACGGCGGCTACAAGAGCTTTCGCCACCACGTCATCGACGAGATCGCCCGCCTCGCGCCGGCGCTGCAGTGGCGCGTCGTCTGCGGCCCCACCGGCAGCGCCAAGACGCGCGTGCTCGAGGCGCTCGAGCGCCTCGGCGCGCAGACCCTGGACCTCGAGGCCTTCGCCGCGCACAAGGGCTCGGTGCTCGGCGCCCTGCCCGACCGCCCGCAGCCGCCGCAGAAGCGCTTCGAGACCCTGGTCTGCGGCCGGCTGCAGGGCTTCGATCCGGCGCGGCCGGTCTATGTCGAGGCCGAGAGCCGCAAGATCGGCCTCGTCTTCGTCCCCGAGCCGCTGATCCTGGCGATGCGGCGCGCGCCCTGTCTGGCGATCGAGGCCACGCGCGCGGCGCGCCTGGACTTCCTCGTGCGCGATTACGCCTACCTCGGCGACGACGTCGCGTTACTGCAGCGCAACATCGACCGCCTCGCCGAACTGCAGAGCCGCGAGACCATCGCCGCCTGGAAGGCGCTCGCGCAGCAACACGCGCTGCCCGAGCTCTTCGGTGAACTGATCGACCGCCACTACGACCCGCTCTACCGTCGCTCGCAGAACGGCAACTACGCCGGCTTCGCCGACGCCGCACGGCTGGAGACGAGCGACCTCGGCGCCGCCGGCATCGAGGCGCTCGCCCGCCGCATCCTCGCGCTCGAAGCCTGACCGCCCCGCCTCAGCCGGGTGGCAGCAGCGTCGCCGCCGCCCGCCCCTTCACCGCGCACACGCGCTGCACGGCCGCCGCGCGCGGCTCGCGCACCTCGCCCTGCTCGAAGGCGACGATCGTCCACTCCTCGCCCAGGCAGTCCAGCAACTCGTTGCGCCGCAGCAGGAAGTCGGGATTGCTCGGCTTGCCGAAACGCTCGTTGCCGATCATGAAGGTCTCGTAGATCAGCACACCGCCCGGCGCGAGCAGTTCGAGCAGCAAACCCATCCGCGGACGGAACAGATAGTTCGTGACCACGACCGCGTCGAAGCGGCGCCCGGCGAAGGGCCACTCACCGGCCTCCAGATCGGCCTGCATGGCATGCACGTTGGGCAGCCCCTGCAGGCTCAGCAGCGCCGCGGCATCGCGGTCCACCGCCTCGACGTACACGCCGCGCGCGGCCAGCCAGCGCGCGTGGCGGCCGCTGCCGCAGGCATAGTCGAGCACCTGGCCGCCGGCCTTGATCAGGGCGGAAAAACGGGCCACCCAGGCGGAAGGCGGCACAACAGGGGCGTGGGGCTGATCGGGCATGGTCGTGGGCCGCGCCGGATGGCGCCAGGGCAGGATGTGGGATGGGAAACAAGGCCGGACCGATGCCGCAACAAGGCCGGAAGCAGGACCGGAACCAGGACCGGAAACGGCGCCGGCGACGGGGCACGACGGAACGAGGCTCCCATTCTAGCCACCCGGCCCCGGCCCTGCACGCCGCACCCGCCCGTGAACGAATTCTCCAAGCTGCGCAGACACTTGCGTGCGGCCAATGCAGCCGCCGTGCGAACTGTGCTATAGAGCTTCGGCAACCGCCGGCATCCGTCCCGGTGCCACACACAGGAGTTCGCGCCGCGCCGTGAAGACTCAGGGCTTTCCTCGACGCACCGATTGCCGCATCGCGTTCGCCCTCGGCGCCCTGCTCGCGTCCGGGCCCGCGCTCGCCGGCGACGCGGCGGCGCTGCCGCTCGCGTGGGGCGTCGCCCTGCTGGCGACCGGCGCCGTCCTCGGCTACCTGCTCGGGCGGCACGCAACGCCCACGCGCGCAGCGGCAGGCGCCGACGGCGACGCGGCGGCCGACACGGCCAACGCGGCCACTGCACCGTTTTCGCTCGCCGCCCTCAACCACGCGCTGGAAGACAGCAACCGGCGCTACCTGGAGATGGTCGAGTCGGTCAACGAGGTGATCTTCCGCACCGACAGCGACGGCCGCCTGGTCTTCCTCAACGGCTTCTGGCGCAAGCTGTCGGGCTATTCGATCGACCAGAGCCTGGGCCGTCCGCTGCTCGACTTCCTGCACCCGGACGACTTCGAGCGCGGACGGCAGACGCTGCGCGACTTGATCGCCGGCACCGTCACCGACTGCCACTGCGAGCTGCGCCTGCGCACGCTCGGCGGCGAAATCCGCTGGGTGGAGATGACCGCGCGCCACCTGAGCGAGTCCGGCCTCAATGGCAACGGCAACGGCACCGACGCAGGCGGCATCGCGGGCACGGTCGACGACATCTCGGCGCGCAAGGTGGCCGAACTGACGCTGCGCAATCTCAACCAGGAACTGGAGTTGCAGGTGCGCGCGCGCACCGCCGAGCTCGAAGCGGCCAACCGCGAGCTCGAGGCCTTCTCCTATTCCGTCTCGCACGACCTGCGCGCGCCGCTGCGCGCCATCGACGGTTTCGCGCGCATTCTCGAGGACGAACTCGACGATCGCCTCGACGAGCCCCTGCGCGGTCATTTCACCCGCATCCGCAAGGCCACCGAACGCATGGCGATGCTGATCGACGCCCTGATCAACCTCGCCCTGCTGACCCGGCAGCCACTGCGCAAGGAGACGGTCGACCTGTCCGACCTGGCAAGCCAGGTGATCGAGGAGCTGCACGCGAGCGAACCTGGGCGCGAGGTCGACGTCGAGATCACCCGCGGCCTCACCGTGACCGCCGACCGCACGCTGATGCACGCACTGATGGACAATCTGCTGCGCAACGCCTGGAAGTTCACCGCGCGCCAGCCCAACGCACGCATCGTCTTCCGCGCCGAGCGCGAGCACGGCCGGCGCGTGTTCTGCGTCGAAGACAACGGCGCGGGCTTCGACATGGCCTATGCCGGCAACCTGTTCCGCCCCTTCAGCCGCCTGCACGCCAGCGCCGAGTACCCGGGCACCGGCATCGGCCTCGCGACCGTGCAGCGCATCATCCAGCGCCACGAAGGCAGCATCTGGGTGGAGTCGCGCCCCGACGAGGGCGCCCGTTTCCGCTTCACACTGGGGCATTGAGAACCCATGACGAACGCGCCACGGACCATGCATCGCAGTGCAAGTTGTACGACGTCCAATTGTGCACTGCAGTACAATTCGCGAATCAGATTCGAGCGTCGCGCCCCCGTCCCGACCACTGCCAAGAACACACTCCAATCCGGGTTCCATCCATGAAAGACAAGCACTACCTGACCCCGCTGCTCGAGCCGCGCTCGGTCGGCATCATCGGCGCCAGCGAGCGCGAAGCCTCGCTGGGCGATGTGCTGATCCGCAACATGCTCGATGCCGGCTACAAGGGCAAGCTGTTCGCGATCAACCCGAAGCATGAAAGCGTCCACGGCGTGACCTGCTACAAGTCGGTCGAGGACGTGCCGCAGCGGCTCGATCTCGTCGTCATCGCCGTGCGCGCCGAGAAGACGCCGGCCATCATCGATGCCTGCGGCCGTGCCGGCGTGAAGGCGGCGATCCTGCTGTCGTCGGGCTTTTCCGAAGCGGGCCCGCGCGGCGCGCTGCTCGAACGCCAGGTGATCGACGCCGCCCAACGTCACCGCGTGCGCCTGCTCGGCCCCAACTGCCTGGGCATCATGCGTCCGCAACTGGGCCTCAACGCCACCTTCGCCCACGCCACCGCGCTCAAGGGCAGCATCGGCCTGATCTCGCAGTCGGGCGGGCTGTGCGCGGCGATCCTCGACTGGGCCAAGCCGAACAACGTCGGCTTCTCCGCCGTGGTGTCGCTCGGCTCGTCGTCGGACATCGACTTCGGCGAAGTGCTCGAGTACATGATCTCGGACCCGCGCACCGAGAGCATCTTCCTCTACGTCGAAGGCGTGCGCGACGCCCGCCGCTTCATGAGCGCGCTGCGCGGCGCCGCGCGGGTCAAGCCGGTGCTGCTGATCAAGGCCGGCCGCCACCCCGACGCCTCGCGCGCGATCCTGTCGCACACCGGCGCGCCGGTCGGCGACGACGCCGTGTTCGACGCCGCACTGCGCCGCGCCGGCGTCATCCGCCTCTACAACATGGGCCAGCTCTTCGCCGCCGCGAACGCGCTGTTCTCCCATTTCCGCCCGCGCGGCAACCGGCTCGCGATCATCACCAACGGCGGCGGGCCGGGCGTGATGGCGGCCGACCGCGCCGCCGACATCGGCATCCCGCTCTCCGAGTTCTCCGAAGGCACGATGGAGAAGCTCACCGCCGCGCTGCCGGCGGGCTGGTCGCGCAGCAACCCGGTGGACATCCTCGGCGACGCCGACCCGGAACGCTACCGCAAGGCGCTGCAGGCGGTGCTGGAAGGGCCCAACGTCGACGGCGTGCTGGTGATGCTGACGCCGCAGGCGATGAGCAACCCGAGCGGCGTCGCCGAGGCGGTGATCGAGCTCGAGAAGACCGCCGACAAGCCGGTCGTGACCTGCTGGATGGGCGAGGATCTGGTCGGCGAGGCGCGGCGCAAGTTCAGCGAGGCGGGCATCCCGCACTTCCGCACGCCGGAGCCGGCGGTGGAGCTCTTCAGCCACATCTCGGCCTACTACCGCAACCAGAAGCTGCTGATGCAGACGCCGTCCTCGCTGTCGCACCTGTCGCCGCCCTCGATCGAGAGCGCGCGCCTGGTGATCGAGATGGCGCTGTCCGAGCGCCGGCGCAAGCTCAACGAGATGGAGTCGAAGGCGCTGCTGGCCGCCTTCCGCATCCCGATCGCACAGACCGTGGTCGCGCGCTCGGCCGCCGAGGCGATGGTGCTGGCGGCCGAGATCGGCCTGCCGGTGGTGATGAAGATCGATTCGCCCTCGATCGTGCACAAGTCCGACGTCGGCGGCGTGCGCCTGAACATCCGCAGCCTGGCGGCGGTGCGCTCGACCTACCAGGAGATCCTCGACGAGGTGAAGCGGGTCAAGCCCGACGCCGTCATCAACGGCATCGCCATCGAGCCGATGATCCAGAAGCGCAACGGCCGCGAGCTGGTCGTGGGCGTGCGGCGCGACCCGGTGTTCGGCCCGGTGATCAGCTTCGGCGAGGGCGGCAACCTGGTCGAAGTCAACCGCGACATCGCCGTCGCGCTGCCGCCGCTCAACAGCTTCCTCGTCGGCGACATGATCCGCTCCACCCGCATTGCGGCGCGCCTGGGCGAGTTCCGCAACCTGCCGGCGGTGGACATGAACGCGCTCGAGCTCGTCCTGCTGCGCGTCTCGGAAATGGCCTGCGAGCTGCCGTGGGTCACCGAGATGGAGATCAACCCGCTGATCGTCGACGAGCACGGCGCGGTGGCGGTCGACGCGCGCATCATGGTCGACAACGTCTCGCCCACGGCGGACCGCTACGATCACATGGCGATCCACCCCTACCCCTCGCACCTGATCAGCACGTGGACCGTACCCGATGGCACGGTGGTGACGATCCGCCCGATCAAGCCGGAGGACGCCGAGCTCGAGATCGAGTTCGTGCGCGGTCTGTCGGCCGAGACCAAGTATTACCGCTTCATGAACACGATGCGCGAGCTGCCGCCCGCGATGGTCGCCCGCCTGACCCAGATCGACTACGACCGGGAGATGGCCTTCGTCGCCACGATGGACGTCAACGGCGTGGAGAAGGAGATCGGCGTCTGCCGCTACGCGGTGAACCCGGACGGCGAGTCCTGCGAGTTCGCCGTCGTCGTCGCCGACGACTGGCAGCACCGCGGCCTCGCGCGCAAGCTGATGGGCGTGCTGATCGAAACCGCGCGCAGCCGCGGCATCCAGTACATGAACGGGGTCTTCCTGTCGAACAACGAGCGCATGCTCAAGTTCGTGCAGAAGCTCGGCTTCGTCCTCAGCAACGACCCCGAGGACAACACCGTCAAGCTCGGCGTGCTGCCGCTGCAGGATTGAAGCCGATGAGCACCGGCATCGAAACGATCGATTTCCATGGCCAGCCCGCGCTGCGGCTCGCCACCGCGACCGGCGCCAGCGCCGTCGTCAGCCTGTTCGGCGGCCAGGTACTGTCGTGGACGCCACCCGGCGGCGGCGAGCGCCTCTACCTCAGCCCGCGCGCGGTGTTCGACGGCGCCACGCCGATCCGCGGTGGCATCCCGGTCTGCTTCCCGCAGTTCGCCGGCCAGGGGGCGCTGCCGCAGCACGGCCTGGTGCGCACACGCCGCTGGACCGTCGCCACCGAGCGCAGCACCAAGGACTTCGCCCTCGTCACCCTGCGCAGCAGCGATGACGACGCCAGCCGCGCGCTGTGGCCGCACCGCTTCCAGGCCGAGTTGAGCATCCTGATCGAGGACAGCCGGCTCGACCTCGAATTCGAGGCGAGCAACACCGGCGACAGCGCGTTCGAGTTCACCGCCGCGCTGCACACCTACCTGGCGGTGCGCGAGGTCGAGGAGTCCCGCCTCGAGGGCCTGCACGGCTACAACTACGCCGACAAGACCGACGCCGGCCGCATCCGGCGCGACAGCGGCGACGTGCTGCTGATCGAGGCCGAGACCGACCGCCTCTACCACGACGTGGGGCGCCCGCTGCTGCTGCGCGAGTATGACCGCAGCCTCGGCATCAACGCCGACGGCTTCCCCGACGTCGTCGTCTGGAACCCCTGGGTCGAGCGCAGCGCCGCCATCGCCGACCTCCCCGACGACGCCTTCCGCCACATGCTGTGCGTGGAAGCCGCGGCCGCGCGCGCGCCCGTGCGCCTCGAACCGGGCGCCAGCTGGTGGGGCCGCCAGACCCTCGTCGCCCTCTAGCCGGCCGGCGCCTCGGTCGCAAGCCGCCCCCCTGAAACCCGCCCGCCCCTTGTCCGGCGGGCGGGCTTGCTGCACCATCCGGCCCTTCACGCTTCGCTTGCGGCCTCCGCCGCCTCCCCCTCCACGCTTTCCCGTCGTACCGCGAACCCCATGCTGCCTCCGATCGAACACCGCATCGCCGAAGAGCTCGGCGTCTCGCCGCGCCAGGTCATCGCCGCCGTCCAGCTGCTCGACGACGGCGCCACCGTGCCCTTCATCGCGCGCTACCGCAAGGAAGTCACCGGCGGGCTGGACGACACCCAGCTGCGCACGCTCGAAGAACGCCTCGGCTACCTGCGCGAGCTGGAAGAGCGCCGCGCCACCGTGCTCGCCTCGATCGAGGAACAGGGCAAGCTGACTGCCGAACTGCGCGCCGAGATCGAGGACGCCGACACCAAGCAGCGCCTCGAGGACCTCTACCTGCCGTACAAGCCCAGGCGCCGCACCAAGGCGCAGATCGCGCGCGAGGCCGGCATCGGCCCGCTCGCCGAGGCCCTGCTCGCCGATCCGACGCTCGAGCCGGAGACCGCGGCAGCGAACTACCTCAACGCCGAGGCCGGCTTCGCCGACGTGAAGAGCGTGCTCGACGGCGCGCGCCAGATCCTGATGGAAACTTTCGCCGAGGACGCCGCCCTGCTCGGCGAACTGCGCAGCTATCTGCACGAGCACGGCGAGCTCCGCTCCAGCGTCCTCGAAGGCAAGGAGAACGAAGGCGCCAAGTTCCGCGACTGGTTCGACTTCAAGGAGCCGATCGCCGCCATCCCCTCGCACCGCGCACTCGCCCTGCTGCGCGGGCGCAACGAAGGCGTGCTGCGCCTGGCGCTGGAAGTCGAGCGTCCCGACGCGGACGCCCCTCACCCCTGCGAGGGCCGCATCGCCGCCCGCTTCGGCATCCGCAACCAGGGCCGCGCCGCCGACCGCTGGCTCGCCGACACCGTGCGCTGGGCGTGGAGCGTGAAGATCTCGATCCACCTCGAGCTCGAGCTGATGGGCGAGCTGCGCGAGCGCGCCGAGGAAGAGGCGATCCGCGTCTTCGCCCGCAACCTGAAGGACCTGCTGCTCGCCGCGCCGGCCGGCACGCGCGCCACGATCGGGCTCGACCCCGGCATCCGCACCGGGGTCAAGGTCGCCGTGGTGGACGCCACCGGCAAGCTCGTCGACACCGCCACGGTCTATCCCTTCGAGCCGCGCCGCGACCGCGAATCGGCGATCGCCACCATCGCCGCGCTGGCGAAGAAGCACGCCGTCGAGCTGATCGCGATCGGCAACGGCACCGCCTCGCGCGAGACCGACGCGCTGGTGGCCGAGCTGCTCAAGCGCCAGCCCGAGCTGCGCCTGACCAAGGTCATGGTGTCGGAAGCGGGCGCCTCGGTGTATTCCGCCTCCGAGCTCGCCGCGCGCGAGTTCCCCGGCGTCGACGTCAGCCTGCGCGGCGCGGTGTCGATCGCCCGCCGCCTGCAGGACCCGCTCGCCGA
>JANJTU010000064.1 GCA_024710965.1 Thauera sp.
AAGAGCCAGCTCACGGTGAAGTACGTCGACGGCAAGCCGGTGGCGATCGACACCGTGGTGGTGTCCACCCAGCACAACCCGGACGTCTCGCACGCGCAGATCTCGGAAGCGGTGATCGAGGAGATCATCAAGCCGGTGCTGCCGAAGGAGCTGATGGGCGGCGAGGTGCGCTACCTGATCAACCCCACCGGCCGCTTCGTCATCGGCGGCCCGCACGGCGACTGCGGCCTCACCGGGCGCAAGATCATCGTCGACACCTACGGCGGCGCGGCCCACCACGGCGGCGGCGCGTTCTCGGGCAAGGATCCGTCCAAGGTCGACCGCTCGGCCGCCTACGCCGGCCGCTACGTGGCGAAGAACGTCGTCGCCGCGGGCCTTGCCGACAAGTGCGAGGTGCAGGTGGCCTACGCGATCGGCGTCGCCAAGCCGGTGTCGCTGATGGTGAACACCTTCGGCACCGGGCGGATTGCCGACGAGAAGATCGTCGAGCTGATCCGCGCCCACTTCGACCTGCGCCCGAAGGCGATCATCCAGACCCTCGACCTGCTGCGCCCGATCTACTCCAAGACCGCCGCCTACGGCCACTTCGGCCGCGACGAGCCGGAGTTCAGCTGGGAGCAGACCGACAAGGCCGCCGCACTGCGCGCCGACGCCGGGCTGTAAGCCGCCCCGCGCCCGCCGCGGTCAGCGACTGCGGCGGGCGCCGCGGTCTGTGACCGCGGTCGGCGGGCGGCGGCCATATTCCGGACCACCCCCGTCCGGCGCTATCCTTCCGCACTCCGTTTCCGCTCGCTCCCCGCCCATGCTCCAGCAAGTCCTGATGTTCGTGCTCGGCCTCGTCACCCTGGTCGCCGGCGCCGAAGGGCTCGTGCGCGGCGCCTCGCGCCTCGCGGTGGCGTTCGGCGTGTCGCCGCTGGTGGTCGGCCTCACCGTCGTCGCCTTCGGCACCAGCGCGCCCGAGATGGCGGTGTCGGTCGGCTCGGCTCTCGCCGGCAGCCCCGACCTCGCGCTCGGCAACGTCATCGGCAGCAACATCGCCAACGTGCTGCTGATCCTCGGCATCGCCGCGCTGATCGCGCCGCTGCTGGTGGCCGAGCAGATCATCCGCCAGGAGATCCCGATCATGATCGGCGCCTCGGTGCTGCTGATCGTGATGGCGCTCGACGGCCGCCTGAGCTTCGCCGAGTCCGCGCTGCTGGTCGGCCTCGTGATCGCCTACACGGTGTTCCTGATCGTGCAGTCGCGGCGCGCGTCGCAGGCGGCGCAGGACGAGTTCGAGGGCGAGATTCCGACCTCGAACTGGGACCGCCACTGGAGCGTGCAGCTGCTGCTCGTCGCCGTCGGCCTGGTGATGCTGGTGCTCGGCGCCGGCTGGCTGGTCGACGCCGCGGTCGCGGTGGCGCGCGCCTTCGGCGTCAGCGACCTCGTGATCGGGCTGACCGTGGTCGCAGTCGGCACCTCGATGCCCGAGATCGCCACCTCGGTCGTCGCCGCGCTGCGCGGCGAGCGCGACATCGCCGTGGGCAACGTCGTCGGCAGCAACGTCTTCAACATCCTCGCCGTGCTCGGCGTCACCGGCCTGGTGGCGGGCGACGGCCTGCCGGTGTCCGCGGCGGCGCGCAACTTCGACCTCTGGGTGATGCTGGCGGTGGCCTTCGCCTGCCTGCCGATCCTGATCACCGGGCGCGAGATCGCGCGCTGGGAAGGCGCCGTCTTCCTCGGCTATTACGCCGCCTACACCGCCTGGCTGGTGCTGCAGGCGCAGCGCCACGACAGCCTGCCGGCGTTCTCGGGCGTGATGCTCGGCTACGTCATGCCGCTCACCGTCATCACCCTGGTGGTGAGCCTGGTGCGCCACAACGGCCCGCCGGCACCGCCGCGCTGAGGCGCCCCGGCAGCCACCGGGGGCGCGGCCGGGCACACCACGACGCCGGGGCGCGTATATAATCCGCACTTTCCGAGGAGCGCTGCGAGGCGCCGGCCGCCCCGCGGCCACGGCCCCCAGGCTCGGAACCCGCCGCCCGGCGGGCAGCGGTACAACGGCGCTCACCCTGCTAATCATTCTCAACCCTGCCGGGTTCGGGATGTCGGGTGAGCCAGCCACCGCAGCCAGCACTGCCGACCGCGCTCCCCCGCCCCGCCCGGCCATGGCACGGAGCTTCACATGAACGCTGTGGCTGACAACAACTTCACCGACTACGTCGTCGCCGACCTCGCGCTGGCCGCCTGGGGGCGCAAGGAAATCCGCATCGCCGAGACCGAGATGCCCGGCCTGATGGCGATCCGCGAGGAGTTCGCGCAGAGCCAGCCTCTGCGCGGCGCACGCATCACCGGCTCGCTGCACATGACGATCCAGACCGCGGTGCTGATCGAGACGCTCACCGCGCTCGGCGCCGAAGTACGCTGGGCCTCGTGCAACATCTTCTCGACCCAGGACCACGCCGCCGCCGCGATCGCCGCCGAAGGCATTCCGGTGTTCGCGGTCAAGGGCGAATCGCTCGCCGACTACTGGGACTACACCCACCGCATCTTCGACTGGCCCGCGGCCGCCGACGGCGCGCCGGTGTACTCGAACATGATCCTCGACGACGGCGGCGACGCCACGCTGCTGCTGCACCTGGGCGCGCGCGCGGAAGCGGACCTCGCGGTGCTGGCCAAGCCCGGCTCGGAGGAAGAGACCATCCTCTTCGCCGCGATCAAGGCCAGGCTCGCGCAGGACCCGACCTGGTACTCGACGCGGCTGGCGCAGATCAAGGGCGTCACCGAGGAGACCACCACCGGCGTGCACCGCCTGTACCAGATGCACGCGCGCGGCGAACTGAAGTTTCCCGCGATCAACGTCAACGACTCCGTCACCAAGTCCAAGTTCGACAACCTCTACGGCTGCCGCGAATCGCTCGTCGACGGCATCAAGCGCGCCACCGACGTCATGGTCGCGGGCAAGATCGCGGTGGTCGCCGGCTACGGCGACGTCGGCAAGGGCTCGGCGCAGGCGCTGCGCGCGCTCTCCGCCCAGGTCTGGGTGACCGAGATCGACCCGATCTGCGCGCTGCAGGCGGCGATGGAAGGCTACCGCGTGGTCACCATGGACTACGCCGCCGAACATGCCGACATCTTCGTCACCGCCACCGGCAACTACCACGTGATCACGCACGACCACATGGCGAAGATGAAGGACCAGGCCATCGTCTGCAACATCGGCCACTTCGACAACGAGATCGACGTCGCCAGCATCGAAGGCTACGAGTGGGAGGAGATCAAGCCCCAGGTCGATCACGTGATCTTCCCCCCGATGGATGGCAAACCCTCCAAACGCATCATCCTGCTCGCCAAGGGCCGCCTGGTGAACCTCGGCTGCGCCACCGGCCACCCCTCCTACGTCATGAGCTCGTCCTTCGCCAACCAGACGATCGCGCAGATCGAGCTGTTCACGCAGACGGAGCAATACCCGGTCGGCGTCTACACGCTGCCCAAGCACCTCGACGAGAAGGTCGCCCGCCTGCAGCTGAAGAAGCTCAACGCCCAGCTGTCGGTGCTCACGCCCGAGCAGGCCGCCTACATCGGCGTGCCGGTCGAAGGGCCGTACAAGAGCACGCAATACCGCTACTGACGGGCAGACGGAGGCCGTCCCGATGAGCATGAACTCCTTCCATGCACGGCAGGGACGGCCACGCCACGCTGCCGACGCGAAGAAGGCGGTCGAGCGCCACGGCCTGCTGCGCGCCGACCAGTTGCTGGTCGCGCAGGGGCTGGCGCCCTCGCGCACGGCGGCGCGGGCGCTGGTCGAGGCCGGCCGCGTCCGCCACGACGGTCAGCGGGTGACCAAGCCGGCGCTGGAACTGCCGCCCGAGGCCCGCCTCGAGGTCACGCCGGACGACGCCGACCGCTTCGTGTCGCGCGGCGCGCTGAAGCTCGACGGCGCGCTGCAGCGCAGCCTGCTCGACGTCCATGGCATCAGCTGCCTCGACATCGGCCAGTCCACCGGCGGCTTCACCGACTGCCTGCTGCAGGCCGGTGCGGCGAAGGTGGTCGGCGTCGAAGTCGGCCACGGCCAGCTCCATCCGCGCCTGCGCAAGGATCGGCGCTGCGTGACGCTCGAGGGCGTGAACGCCCGCCAGCTCACCCCGGCCGATCTCGGCGCACACTTTCCGCCTGGCGGCTTCGATCTCCTCGTCTGCGACGCCAGCTTCATCTCGCTCGCGCTGCTGCTGCCGCAGTGGCCGGCGCTGCTGCAGCCGGCGGGCCACATCCTGGCGCTGGTGAAGCCGCAGTTCGAGGTCGGCCCGCAGGGCGTGGGCAAGGGCGGCATCGTCCGCGACGCCGCGCTCTATGCCGAAGTCGAAGCGAGGCTGCGCGCCGCCGCGGCGGCGGCCGGCATCCGCGTGCTGGACTGGTTCGACTCGCCGATCACCGGCGCCGACGGCAACCGCGAATTCTTCTTCCACGGGGTGCTCGCCCGCGGCGACGCCCCCTCCGCTCCCTCCGGACCCGCATGAAAACCGAACTCTCGATCGAATTCTTCCCGCCGACCACGCCCGAAGGCGCGGACAAGCTGCGCGCCACCCACGCGCGCCTCGCCGCGCTGAAGCCCGCCTTCTTCTCGGTGACCTACGGCGCCGGCGGCTCCACGCGCGAGCGCACCTTCACCACGGTGAAGGACATCGCCGCCGCCGGCAGCGAGGCCGCGCCCCACCTGTCGTGCATCGGCTCGACCCGCGCCAGCATCCGCGACATCCTGCAGGACTACGCCGCCGCCGGCATCCGCCGCATCGTCGCGCTGCGCGGCGACCTGCCCTCGGGCGTGGTCGACCCGGGTGAGTTCCGCTACGCCAACGAGCTGGTGGAATTCATCCGCGCCGAGACCGGCGACCGCTTCCACCTCGAGGTCGCCGCCTACCCCGAATGGCATCCGCAGGCGAAAAGCCCGAAGGACGACCTCCTCGCCTTCAAGCGCAAGGTCGATGCCGGCGCCGACTCGGCGATCACGCAGTATTTCTACAACCTCGACGCCTACCTGCACTTCGTCGACGCCGCGCGCGCGCTGGGCGTCGGCGTCCCGATCGTGCCCGGCATCATGCCGATCGGCAGCTTCAGCAAGCTCGCGCGCTTCTCCGACGCCTGCGGCGCCGAGATCCCGCGCTGGATGCGCAAGACCTTCGAGAGCTACGGCGACGACGCCGAGTCGATCCGCGCCTTCGGCCTCGACGTCGTCACCGCGCTGTGCGACAAGCTGCTCGCCGCCGGCGCGCCCGGGCTGCACTTCTACTGCATGAACCAGGCCGGGCCGACGATCGAGATCTGCCGCCGCCTCGGCCTCGCCGCCTGAGGGCGCGCACTCAGGCGCGGCGGCGCGCCATCACCAGCACGCCGCCGACCACCATCGCGGTGCCGGCAAGCTGGGCGAGGCCGATCGCCTCGTCCAGCAGCAGCCAGCCGAGCAGGATCGTGATCGCCGGGCCGAGCGTGCCGGTGAGCGACACCGGCCCGGCGCCCAGGCGGCGGATCGCCTCCGACACCAGCCACACCGGCGCCACCGTGCTGAACAGCGCCATTGCCAGCGTCAGCGCATACACCTGCCAGGCCTGCTCGAACAGCGCCGCCACCGGCCGCAGGGCAAAGAACTGCGCCAGGCTGAAGGCGCAGGCGAAGCTGCTCGCCCAGGCGGTGAGCCGCGCCGAGCCGAGCCGGCCGACGAGCTGGCCGTTGCCCATCAGGTAGAGCGCGTAGCTCAGCGCGCTGCCGAACACGAACACGCAGCCGAGCACGACGTCGGCGGTCTCGCCGGCGATCTTCAGATCGTGGCCGACGGCGAAGCCGATGCCCAGGTAGCACAGCGCCAGCGCCCCCAGCGTGCGCGCGGTGATGCGCTGGCCGAGAAAGAGCGCCGACAGCACGATGACGATCGTCGGGTAGGAGAACAGGATCAGGCGCTCGAGCGCGGCGCTGATGTAGCCGAGGCCGAGGAAATCCAGATAGCTCGCCAGGTAGTAGCCGAAGAAGCCCAGCGCCGCCAGCCAGCCCCAGTCGCGCGCCGCCAGCGGCTGCTGCGCACGGCGGCTGGCGAGCGCGCCCATGACGAGGAAGAAGGGCAGCGCAAAGGCCATGCGCAGCGCGAGCAGGGTCTCGGCATCGACGCCATGCCGATAGGCGAGCTTGACCAGGATGGCCTTGAACGAAAAGCCCACTGCGCCGAGCACGGCAAAAGCCAGGCCAACGCGTCCCCCCGCCGACCCCGCCATCGCCACCGCCCCTGCCACCTGCGTCATCGCCTCACGTCCCGCCCCTTGCCGTCGAAACCCGATTAGGCCATCGCCTGCCGCAATGCACAATGCAGGCATGATCGGCGGCCACCGCCCCGGGACGGGGCGCAGGCGCTGCGCGCCTTCAGCGCCGACCGCCGCCGAACAGCGAGCCGAGCAGGCCGCGCACGATCTGGCGGCCGATGCTGCTGCCGATCGTGCGCGTCACCGTCTTCGCCGCGATCTGCACCAGGCCGTCACGCTGACCGCCGCGCGGACCGGTGGAGCCGAACAGGATGTCGTTGAGGCCGCCGCCCTGCGGCGCCTGCGCCGCCTGCGCCTCGGCTTTCGCCGCCGAGCTGGCGGCCTGGGCGCGCAGCAGCTCGTAGGCCGATTCGCGGTCCACCGCCTGCTCGTAGTGACCGTGCAGCACCGAGCCGGCGATCACGGCGCGGCGCTCGGCCTCGGTGAGCGGGCCGAGACGGGAGTTGGGCGCGATGACGAAGGCGCGTTCGGTGAGCTGCGGCCGCCCCTTGTCGTCGAGGAAGGAGATCAGCGCCTCGCCCACGCCGAGCTCGGTGATCGCCGCGGCGGCGTCGAACGCGGGGTTCGGCCGCATCGTGTCGGCGGCGGTCTTCACCGCCTTCTGGTCGCGCGGCGTGAACGCGCGCAGCGCATGCTGGACGCGGTTGCCGAGCTGGCCGAGGACGGTGTCGGGGACGTCGAGCGGATTCTGGGTGACGAAATAGACGCCCACGCCCTTGGAGCGGATCAGGCGCACGACCTGCTCGATCTTCTCCACCAGCGCCTTGGGCGCGTCGTTGAACAGCAGGTGGGCCTCGTCGAAGAAGAACACCAGCTTCGGCTGGTCCGGGTCGCCCACCTCGGGCAGCTGTTCGAACAGCTCGGACAGCATCCACAGCAGGAAGGTGGAGTAGAGCTTGGGCGCGTGGTAGAGCTTGTCCGCCGCCAGCACGTTGATGACGCCGCGGCCCTCGGCGTCGGTCTGCATCAGGTCGTTGATGTCGAGCATCGGCTCGCCGAAGAAGACGTCGCCGCCCTGCTCCTCGAGCGCCAGCAGGTTGCGCTGGATCGCGCCGATCGAGGCCGCCGAGATGTTGCCGTACTCGGTGGTGAAGCTCTTCGCGTTGTCGCCGACGTACTGCACCATCGCGCGCAGGTCCTTGAGGTCCAGCAGCAGCATGCCGTTGTCGTCAGCGACGCGGAACACCAGGGTCAGCACGCCGCTCTGCGTATCGTTCAGGTTGAGCAGGCGCGACAGCAGCAGCGGCCCCATGTCGGAGATGGTCGCCCGCACCGGGTGGCCCTGCACGCCGAACACGTCCCAAAACACGGTGGTGTTGGCACGCGGCGCGTAGTCGCCGATGCCGATCGCGGCCAGGCGCTGCAGCAGCTTGTCGGAGGCGGTGCCGGCGGCGGCGATGCCGGACAGGTCGCCCTTGACGTCGGCCATGAACACCGGCACGCCGATCGCGGCGAAGGATTCGGCCAGCTTCTGCAGCGTCACCGTCTTGCCGGTGCCGGTGGCGCCGGTGACGAGGCCGTGGCGGTTGGCCAGGCGCGGCAGCAGGTGAAGGTCGGTGAAGGCGCCGGCATGGGCGGCGCGGGCGATCAGCATCGGTTCTGCCATGACAGGGCTCCGCGTGGACACTGGGTTGGACAGCAGGTCTGGACAGCGCAAAAGTGTAGCAGCGGCCTTCGCCGGCGTCGCGCCGCCCGCCCTGCGGCCAGGCGTCGCGGCTGTATAATGCGCGCCTCTTCAATCGCTCAGGCTGCATCGGGGTTCTCATGGCTGGTCATTCCAAATGGGCCAATATCCAGCACCGCAAGGGTCGTCAGGACGAAAAGCGCGGCGCGGCATTCTCCAAACTGGCGAAGGAAATCACCGTCGCCGCCAAGATGGGCGGGGGTGACCCCGGCTTCAACCCGCGCCTGCGCCTGGCCGTCGACAAGGCCAAGGCGGTCAACATGCCCAAGGACAAGATCGACAACGCGATCAAGAAGGGCACCGGCGAACTCGAGGGCGTGAGCTACGAGGAAGTGCGCTACGAGGGTTACGGCATCGGCGGCTCGGCGGTGATGGTCGACTGCCTCACCGACAACAAGACCCGCACCGTCGCCGACGTGCGCCACGCCTTCTCCAAGTACGGCGGCAACATGGGCACCGACGGCTGCGTCGGCTACCAGTTCAAGCACTGCGGCCAGCTGCTGTTCGCCCCCGGCACGAACGAGGACGCGCTGATGGAGGCCGCGCTCGAGGCCGGTGCCGAGGATGTCGTCACCAACGACGACGGCTCGATCGAGGTCGTCACCGGCCCGTGGGAATTCACCGCGGTGAAGGAAGCGCTGGAAAAGGCCGGCTTCAGCCCCGAGTTCGGTGAAGTGACGATGAAGCCGGAGAACGTCATCGAGCTCGCCGGCGACGAGGCGGTGCGCATGCAGAAGCTGCTCGACGCGCTCGAGGCGCTCGACGACGTGCAGGAGGTCTATACCTCGGCGGAGATCGGCGACTGAGTAACCGTCGCCGGGCCGCCCCAAGACGGTTGCGCCGCCCCCTTGGGGGGCGACCGCGAGGCGGGCAGGGGTACATACAAGCTTCCGGCATCTCGGCCATTGCCCCAGCAAGCGGCGCCCGGCGCCGCTTTTTCTTTTCTGCAGGCCCATCCATGACTTCGAGCTCCCTCCTCCAGCGCTTCATGCCGCTGCTGTTCGTGCTGCTGTGGAGCACCGGCTTCATCGGCGCCAAGTTCGGCCTGCCCTATGCCGAGCCGCTCAGCTTCCTCGCCGCGCGCTACGTGCTCGTCGTCGGCCTGATGACGCTGCTGGCGCTGGCGATGCGCGCGCCCTGGCCGGCGAGCCCGCAGGCGGCCTTCCACATCGGCGTCACCGGCCTGCTCGTGCACGCGCTGTATCTGGGTGGCGTGTTCATGTCGATCCACCGCGGCCTGCCGGCCGGCGTCTCGGCGCTGGTGGTCGGCATGCAGCCGCTGCTCACCGCGCTCGGCGCCGGCCTGCTGCTCGGCGAGCGGGTGTCGATCCGGCAGTGGGCCGGGCTGGCGCTGGGCTTCTTCGGCGTGAGCCTGGTGGTGAGCAGCAAGGTCGCGATCGACGGCGTGGCGCCGGCCGAACTCGGCCACATGCTCACCCCCGCGCTCGCGGCGCTCGCCGGCATCACCGTCGGCACCCTGTACCAGAAGCGCTTCTGCCCGCGCTTCGACCTGCGCACCGGGTCCGTCGTGCAGTTCCTGCCGAGCCTGGCCGTCACCGCGCTCGTCGCCGGCCAGACCGAAACGATGCACATCGAGTGGAGCGGAGAGTTCGTCTTCGCCCTGCTGTGGCTGGTGCTCGTGCTCTCGCTCGGCGCGATCACCCTGCTCAACCTGCTGATCCGCAGCGGCAGCGCGGTCAACGTCGCCAGCCTGTTCTACCTGACCCCGCCCACCACCACGCTGATCGCGTGGGCGATGTTCGGCGAGACCCTCACCGGGCTGGCGCTGGCCGGCATGGGGGTGGCGGTGGCGGGCGTGTGGCTGGCACGCAAGGGCTAGAATGCCACTTCCACCCACCGGAGGAATGTCCATGCTGATGACCACCACCCAGTCCCTCGACGGCCGTCCGATCCGCCAGTACCTCGGCGTGGTCAATGGCGAGGCCATCATCGGCGCCAACCTGTTCAAGGACATGTTCGCCTCGATCCGCAACATCGTCGGCGGCCGCGCCGGCGCCTACGAGCGCACCCTGGCCGACGCGCGCCGCATCGCGATGGAGGAGATGGAGGACGCCGCGGCCAAGCTCGGCGCCAACGCGGTGATCGGCATCGACGTCGATTACGAAGTCCTCGGCGCCGACAACGGCATGCTGATGGTGTGCGTCAGCGGCACCGCGGTGCAGGTTTGAGCGCTGCACCGGCGGCCTCGCGCACGGTGGCCACGCGCATCCTCGGTCTCGACCCGGGGCTGCGCATCACCGGCTTCGGCCTCATCGACCAGCTCGGCAGCCAGCTGCGCTACGTCGCCAGCGGCTGCATCAAGACCCAGGACGGCGAACTGCCCGGCCGCCTGAAGACCCTGCTCGACGGCGTGCGCGAGGTGATCGCCACCTGGCAGCCCGACGTCGTCGCGGTCGAGAAGGTGTTCGTGAACGTCAACCCGCAATCCACCCTGCTCCTGGGCCAGGCGCGCGGCGCAGTGATCTGCGGCGCAGTGTCGTGCGAGCTGGCGGTGGCCGAATACACCGCGCTGCAGGTCAAGCAGTCGGTGGTCGGCTACGGCAAGGCGGCGAAGGAGCAGGTGCAGCACATGGTGCAGCGCCTGCTCGCACTCGACGCCAGCCCCGGCCCCGACGCCGCCGACGCGCTCGCCTGCGCGATCTGCCACGCCCACGGCGCGCAGGGCCTGGGCGGCCTCGCCGGCGTCGGCACGCGCCGGCGCTCGGGCCGGGTGCTGGCCTGAGCGCCGGCAAGGCGCGCCCCTTGCGCCTCGACGAGGCCCCTCCCTGGTCGCCTCCGGCGCGCGCGGATTTTTCGCTGAAACTCCCTCCGGACTGTTGCACGGGGCGGCCGGACACGATAATATGCGCGCCTCTTGAACGGATCGCAGTCGCCGGACAAGCGGGGGTATAGCTCAGTTGGTAG
Organism: Thauera sp.; assembly: GCA_024710965.1. Taxonomy (GTDB): domain Bacteria; phylum Pseudomonadota; class Gammaproteobacteria; order Burkholderiales; family Rhodocyclaceae; genus Thauera. The sequence goes on from JANJTU010000064.1 coordinate 10,894, forward strand.
AGCAGTTGACTCTTAATCAATTGGTCCAAGGTTCGAGTCCTTGTGCCCCCACCACGAATTCAGGCATGCAGACCGACTCGGCCGAGTCGGTCTTTTTGCTTCAAGGCCTGTGGAGTAGCAGCCGGCCCATGTAGCTCAGTGGTAGAGCACTCCCTTGGTAAGGGAGAGGCCGGCAGTTCAATCCTGCCCATGGGCACCAGGAATTCCGTGCCTCGAGTGCAGCTCGGGGACACAGTGTTTGCGCGGGAATAGCTCAGTTGGTAGAGCGCAACCTTGCCAAGGTTGAGGTCGCGAGTTCGAGACTCGTTTCCCGCTCCAGTTTTGCAGTTGTTGCTGGCAGGCGAACGCGCCCGGCCAGTGCGCGGAGTGGTAGTTCAGTTGGTTAGAATACCGGCCTGTCACGCCGGGGGTCGCGGGTTCGAGCCCCGTCCACTCCGCCAGCCTCATCGCCAGTAACAGCACCCAGACGGACGCGGGGTGGAGCAGTCTGGCAGCTCGTCGGGCTCATAACCCGAAGGTCGCAGGTTCAAATCCTGCCCCCGCAACCAAATGAAGCAGAAAGGCCCAGTCGCTCCGGTGGCTGGGCCTTTCTGCTTTCCGCGTAGCGCAGCTTGTCCGCACGCCGCGTCGCGCCCGCCACCCTTTGAGGCCGCGCGCCCTGCCTTGCCCCCACCCCGGCGGATTCGGACGGCACCGCCGCCACGCGCCGCTCACAGCCCGAGCAGATTGCGCACCGTCAGCCCTTCGCCTACCAGATGCACGATCAGCTCGCGCTGGTGCTCGAAGTCGCGCGTCTCCATCTGCAGGATGATCTCGGTCATGCCCACCGGCACATGCAGCTCGCCGCGGCGGTGCTCGACGTGGCGGATGTTGATGCCGAGCTCGGCGACCGTCTTGAGCAGGCGCATCAGCATCCCCGGCGCGTCGGCGACCGTCACCGCCACGCTCATCAGGCGGCCGCTGGAAGCCAGCCCATAGTCGATCGAGCGCCCGACCAGGGTCATGTCGACGTTGCCGCCCGAGATCACGCACACCGCGCGCTCGTCCGCACCGAGCCAGATCTTGCCCTGCAGCAGCGCGGCCAGGCCGACGACGCCGGCGCCCTCGCCGATCGTGCGCGTGCGCTCGAGCAGGGTGACGATGGCCTCGGCGATGGCGTTGTCGTCCACGGTGACGATCTCATCCACATGGCGGGCGATCACCTGGCGCGTGTGCTCGCCGGGTCGCTTCACCCGGATGCCGTCGGCGATCGTATGCGCGCCCGGGCTCACCTCCTCGATCGAGCCGTCGACGAGGAAGCGGCGCCATGGCGCCACCGCATCGGTCTGCACGCCGACGACGCGGATCGCCGGGTTCTGCAGCTTGAGCGCGAGCGCGACGCCGGCGAGCAGGCCGCCGCCGCCCAGCGGCACCACCGCCAGCGTCATGTCCGGCGCGTCCTCCAGCATCTCCAGGCCGCAACTGGCCTGGCCGGCGACGACGTCCCAGTCGTCGTAGGGGTGAAGGAACGCGAGGCCGTCTTCGGCGGCGATGCGATGCGCCAGCTCGGCAGCCTGCTCCAGATTGTCGCCGGCGAGGCGGACGTCGGCGCCGAGCTTGCGGCAGGCGAGGATCTTGGTCAGCGGCGCGCTCACCGGCATCACCACCACCGCGCGCAGGCCGGCGAGCGCCGCGGCGCGCGCCACGCCCTGGGCATGATTGCCGGCCGACACCGCGACCACGCCGGCCGGCGGCGGCCCTTGCGCCAGCAGGCGGCCGATCTTGTGCGTGGCGCCGCGGATCTTGAACGAGCCGGTGCGCTGCAGGTTCTCGAGCTTGAACTGCAGCGACAGCCCCAGCTCGGCGGAGAGCGCGTCGTTGTGCCACTGCGGCGTGCGGCTGACGACGCCGCACAGGCGCGCGTGCGCCGCGCGCAGTGCGGCCAGGTCCAGCGGCAGGTCGTTGGCGGCCATGGTCTTCGTCCTCCTCGTCAGCCCGGCGACGGATGCTCAATCGGCCGGGATCGCCTCCAGCGCCTCGTGCAGCTCGAGCCAGCGCAGCTCCGCTTCCTCGATGCGGCCGGCAAGTTCGGCCTGGCGCTTGTTCAGCACCGGCACCTCGGCCGCCTGTGCGCCGGTGTACAGCGCGGGGTCGGCCAGGCGCGCGTCGAGCTCGGCCTTTTCCTTGGTCCACGCGGCGAGGCGCTTGTCGATCTGCTCGAGCTCCTTCACCAGCGGCCGGCGTGCGACCAGACGCGCCTGGCGCTCTGCGGCGGCCTGGGCGCGGTCGGCCTTGCGCGCGGCCTTGTCCGCCGCCTGGTCGGGGCACTGCGCGGCGGCCGCGGCCTCGGCGCGGCGCACGGCAAGCCAGTCGCGGTAGTCGTCGAGATCGCCGTCGAAGGGCTGGATGCGGCCACCATCGACGAGCAGGAAGCGGTCGCAGGTCGCGCGCAGCAGCGCACGGTCGTGCGACACCAGCACCATCGCGCCTTCGTAGTCCTGCAGCGCCAGCGTCAGCGCGTGGCGCATCTCGAGGTCGAGGTGGTTGGTGGGCTCGTCGAGCAGCAGCAGGTTGGGGCGCTGCCAGATCAGCATCGCCAGCGCCAGGCGCGACTTCTCGCCGCCCGAGAACGGGCCACAGGGCGTGGTCGCCGGCGTGGAGGTGCCGCCGACGCCGTCGCCGCGGAAGTCGAAGCCGCCAAGGTAGTCGCGCAGCTCCTGCTCGCGCGTGCTCGGGTCGAGCCGCATCAGGTGCTGCAGCGCGGATTCGTCCGCGCGCAGGGTCTCGAGCTGGTGCTGGGCGAAGTAACCGGTGGCCAGGCCCTTGCCTTCCAGCCGGCGCCCGGCGGCGAGCGGCAGCTCGTTGGCGAGGAGCTTGATCAGCGTCGACTTGCCGGCGCCGTTGCGCCCGAGCAGGCCGACGCGCTCGCCCGGGCGCAGGGTCAGGCCGATGCGCTCCAGGACGGTGCGCGCGCCGTAGGCCACCGCGCCGTCCTCGATCTGCAGCAGCGGATCGGGCGCCGGCGGCGCGGCGCGGAAGCTGAAGCTGAAGGGCGTGTCGATGTGGGCCGCGGCGATGCGCTCCATGCGCTCGAGCGCCTTGATCCGGCTCTGCGCCTGGCGCGCCTTGGTCGCCTTGGCGCGGAAGCGGCGGATGTAGTCTTCCATGTGCGCGATCTCGCGCTGCTGCTTGTCGAACAGCGCCTGCTGCTGCAGCAGGCGCTCGCCGCGCTGGCGCTCGAAGTCCGAGTAGCCACCGCTGTACAGGTTGAGCTTCTGCTGCTCGATGTGGGCGATGTGGGTCACGCAGGCGTCGAGGAACTCGCGGTCGTGCGAGATCAGCAGCAGCGTGCCGCGGTAGTCGCGCAACCAGGCTTCGAGCCAGATCACCGCGTCGAGGTCGAGGTGGTTGGTGGGCTCGTCGAGCAGCAGCAGGTCGGAGCGGCACATCAGCGCCTGCGCCAGGTTCAGGCGCATGCGCCAGCCGCCGGAGAAGTCCGCCACCGGGCGCTGCAGGTCGGCGGGCAGGAAACCGAGGCCATCGAGCAGCGCTGCCGCGCGCGCGTTGGCCGCATAACCGCCGATCTCGTGCAGGCGGGCATGGAGCTCGCCGATGTGCGCGCCCAGGTGCTCGTCATGCGGCGCGGCCTCGGCGGCGGCGAGCTCGGCCTGCACCCGGCGCAGTTCGGCGTCGCCGTCGAGCACGTAGTCGATCGCCGCCTGCGCCAGCCCCGGCGTCTCCTGCGCGACGTGGGCGATGACCCAGCCCGGCGGCAGCTCGAGGTCGCCCTGGTCGGGGTGGAGCTGGTCGCGCAGCATGGCGAACAGGCTGGACTTGCCACTGCCGTTGGCGCCGGTGAGGCCGACCTTCCAGCCCGGGTGGATCTGCAGCGTGGCGCTCTCGATGAGGACCTTGGCGCCGCGCGCGAGGCGCAAATTGCGAAGACTGATCACGAACGGATACACGGCCACGGGGCCGCGGATTGAAATAAAGGCGTTATTCTACGCGCCGACTCGACCGAAGCCGGCACGCACGCTCCGCAAGCCCGAGCCGAGCACTCGACCGCCGCGCGGCGATCGCCATGTTCGATCGCCCCGCCCGGTCACCCGAATCCGGAAACCGCACGCATGCCCCCTATCCGCTCCCTGCCTTTCCTCCTCGCCCGCTGCTCCATCCTGCCCGGCCTGTGCGCCGCGCTGCTCGCCTCCACGATCCTGCCCGCGCACGCGCAGACCGCGGACGAGGCCGCCCACGCCGCCGAGCGCGCCCGCGCCGCGGCGCTCGAGGCCGAAGGCAAGGCGCTGCGTGCCGAAGCCGAAGCCACCTACGCGACCACCGTCCCGGGCTGCTACGAGAAATTCCTCGTCAACCGCTGCATCGACCAGGCGAAGAAGCAGCGCCTGGAGACGATCCGGCGTGCGCGCGAGCTCGAAGCCGAAGGTCGCCGCCTCACCCTGGCCGAGCGCCAGCGCGCGGTGGCAGCCAAGCCGGCAAGCGGCGAAGTTCCGACCGCGTCTTCCGCGCCGACCGCGCTGCCCGCCAGCCCCGCCCTGGCGCCCGCTGCACCGAGCGGTAATGCGGCGATCGCCCCCTCCCCCGAAGCCGAGCGCATCCGCGCCCAGCGCGCCGAGGCGAGCCGCGAGGCGGAGGCCGCGACGGCACGCCAGCGCGCCGTGCAGGATGCCGAGCGCGCTGCCGCGCGTCGCGACGCCGAGGACGCCGCCGCCCGCCGCGCCCGCCAGGCCGAGGAAGACCGCGCACGCTACGAGAAGCGCCTGCGCGACTACGAGCAGGAGCAGGCAGGGAAAAAGTAACAACTACCCCCGCCGCTCCGCCAGGAGAACCGGGAAGCGCCATGCTTCATGTAGGAGCGCCGGCAGGCGCGAATAGGGCTGCAGCCCCGGCGCCGCGCCCGGCCGATGCGCCAAGGCGGCAACCGACCGATCAGGCCCGGCGGGCCCAGGCGAGTGCGTCTTCCAGGCGGTCGTTGCCCCAGAACAACTCCTCGCCGACGCGGAAGCTCGGCGCGCCGAAGAGGCCCAGCTCGGCCGCGCGCTCGGTCTGGCAGCGCAGCGCGAGCTTGTTGGCGTCGGCCTGTGCGCGCGCGATCACTCCCTCAGCAGGCAGGCCGAGCGTGGCGAGGATCTCGACGATCACCGCCTCCTCGCCGATCTCGCGGTCCTCGGCGAAGTTCGCCGTCATCACAGCGCGCGCGAAGGCCGCCACCCAGCCCTCCTCCACCCCCACCAGCGCCACCCGCGCGGCGAGCAGGCCGTTGCGCGGGAAGCGGCTCGGGCGGCGGAAAGGCAGGCCCTCCTTCTCCGCCAGGCGCTCGAGGTCGCGCCACATGTAGCGACCCTTGGGTGGATAGATGTTGAAGGGCGAGTCGTTCCAGCCCAGGGCGAGGAAGACCGGCCCGAGCAGGAAGGGCTTCCATTCGATGTCCACGCCGGCAGCCTCCGCGGCGCGTTCGATGCGCATCACCGACAGGTAGGAATAGGTGCTGGCGAACTCGAACCAGAACTCCACGACGGGTCGGGACATGGGGCACTCCTCGGAAGACGGTGGACGCCGTCACTATAGGCGATCGGCCCGCTCCACGCCCCGCCACGGGGCGCCACGCCAGGGCGATCGCACGAACGGGTGGGCTACCGTGGGCAGCGCGGACTTGCCCGCGAAGACAGTCCGTGTCGGTGCTCGTTCACGGGCAAGTCCGCTGCCACGGGCCTTCGTGCGATTGCCGCGGGGAGCCACTCCCGCAGGCGCGACAGCGTGTGACCTGCCCCCCCCCCGCGCTACGAGCGGTTCGCCACCCAGATCCCGCTGCCGACGAGGAAGAGCGCGGCGAACACCGCCGGCGTGAGCGGCTCGCCGAGGATCAGCCCGCCGGCGAGCACGCCCATCACCGGGGTCAGGAAGGAGAACGAGGACAGGCGCGTGGCCGGATACTCGCGCACCAGCCAGAACCAGGCC
>JANJTU010000135.1 GCA_024710965.1 Thauera sp.
CAGGTCGCGCTTGTTGAACTGCACCACCAGCGGCAGGCGGTCGAAGTCGAGGCCGACGCGCGCCGCGTTGTCGGCCAGGTTCTCGAACGAGGCGCCGTTGTTGGCCGCCTGCGTGCGCTGCGAGTCGGCGACGAAGACGACGCCGTAGGCGCGCGACAGCACCGCCTTGCGCGTGCCGTCGTGGGCGACCTGGCCGGGCACGGTGAACAGCTTGAACTTGATCAGCAGGCCGGAGGGCGCGCGAAAGCCCAGCGGCAGCAGGTCGAAGAACAGGGTGCGGTCGTTCTGCGTCTCGAGCGTCATGATCTCGCCCTTGAGCTCGGGCTGCAGGGCGTCGTGCAGGCGCATCAGGTTGGTGGTCTTGCCGCTCGCCGCCGGGCCGTAATAGACCAGCTTCAGGGTCAGGCGCTGCGCGGTCTCGTCGTACTCAGCCATCGGGATGTTGTCGCTCGTATTCGGCCTGCAGGTCGGGGTCGAGGATCACCGAGCCGTCGGCGCCCCAGCACACCCGGGTGATGCCTGGGCTCTCGGCTTCGAGCTGGCGGCGGGCGAGTTCCTCGGCACTGAGCAGGTTTTTCTCCCGCCGGCGCTCGTCGGCCAGGCGCGCGGTCTCGCGCTGCAGGTCGCGGTAGGCGAGGGCCTGGGCGACGGCCGCCGTGAGCTCGTAGTCGTTCCACGGCTTGGCGAGGAAGCGGCTGATCTGCGCCTCGTTGATCGCGCCCACCAGCGCGCCCAGGTCCGCATAGCCGGACAGGATGAAGCGTACCGCATCCGGCTGGCGTTCGCGCACCGCCTTCAGGAAGCGCACGCCGTCCATGCCCGGCATGCGGTAGTCGGACACCACCAGCGCATAGGCGGTGTGGTCGACGGCGGCAAGCGCCTCGGCCGGGCGCTCGAAGGTGTCGATGCGCAGGCGGTAGGTCTTGCCCTCGAAGACGCAGGGCGTGATCGTCAGCAGGCGGCGCAGCGCATTGAGCACGCCGCGCTCGTCGTCGACCAGCAGGATGCGATGGCTCGCCGCCGCCGTGGTGCTCATCGTCTTCCCCTCCGGATATAAAGGATCAGCTGGCTGCCTTCACCTTCCTCGTACTCGCGGATCTGGCGGATGACATTGTCGTCGATCAGGTAGTCGGCCGCGAGCAGCAGGGCGCCTTCGCGGCTGATGAAGTCGCGCGCCAGCACCATTCCCGGCCTGAGCTCGGCGGTGCGGATCGCGATCTCGTCGGCCGGCTTTTCCGCGGGCGCGCCGACGAGGGCGAGAAAGGCATCGACCACCGCCGGGTCGTAGCGCCGCCCGCGGCCCTGGAGCATGAACTGCTTCGCCTCGTCGGTGCCGACGCGGCTGCCGGTGAGGGTGCCGTGCAGGTGGCCGTCGTACTCGTTGGCGAGCGCCAGGATGCGCGCGCCGAGCGGGATCGTCTCGCCGGCGAGGCCGTCGGGGAAGCCCTGGCCGTCGAAGCGCTCGTGGTGGCTGCGGATCAGCCGCGCCGCGCCGCGCAGCTCCTCCAGCGCCATCAGGGCCTGCTCGCCCTTGAGCGGATGTTTGCGCCAGGGGCCGAGCTCGTCGCTGCTCATGCGTGACGGCGCCTTGGCGAGCAGGCTGTCGGGCAGGCCGATCTTGCCGATGTCGTGGAGCAGGGCGGCGACGAAGACGTCGTTGATCTGGCGGCCGTCGAGCCCCATCCGGGCCGCGATGCGGCGGGCGAGGTCGGCGGTGCGGCGCGAGTGGCCGGTCATGTCGCCGCTGCGCAGCTCGACGAGGTTGCCGAAGACCTGGATCGAGGTGAAGAAGCTGCGCTTGAGCCGTTCGTGGGCGAGGTTGAGCTCCTCGGTGCGCTCCCGCACCTTGTCCTCGAGGCTGGCGTTGAGCGCCTTCAGTTCCTCGTTCTGGCGCGCGGTGAGGGCCTCGAGGCGGGCCTTGTCGCGCTCGAGCGCGAGCCGCTCGAGGGCGTCGCGCACGGTGAGCAGGACGTCGCCGTCGTTCCACGGCTTGGCGATGTAGCGGTAGATCTGGCCCTCGTTGATGGCGGCGATGGTCGAGTCGACGTCCGAGTAGCCGGTGAGCAGCACGCGCACGATCGCCGGCCAGCGCTGACGGACTTCGGCGAGGAACTGCGCGCCGCTCATCGCCGGCATGCGCATGTCCGAGATCACGAGGTCGACGCCGCCGCCTTCGCGCTCGAGCACCTCGAGGCCTTCGGCGCCGCTGCCGGCGGTCAGCAGCCGATAGCCGGCGGGGCGGAACAGGCGGCGCAGCGCCGACAGGATGTTGGCCTCGTCGTCGACGCAGAGCAGGGTGAAGGTGGGGGTGCTTTCCTGGTTCATGGCTGGGCGGCGGTCTGCTGGATCGGCAGTTCGATGCGGAACACGGTGCCGCGCCCGGGCTGGCTCTGCACCGTGATGCAGCCGCGATGCTTCTGGACGATGCCGTAGGACAGCGACAGGCCGAGCCCGGTGCCCTTGCCGACCGGCTTGGTCGTGAAGAAGGGGTCGAAGATGCGCTGCACGTGTTCGGCGGGGATGCCGCAGCCGGTGTCGGCGATGCTGACCCACACCCGGCCGTCCGCCACGCCGGTGCCCAGCGTGATCGTGCCGCGCTCCTCGCCGATGGCGTGGGCGGCATTCACGAGCAGGTTCATGAACACCTGGTTGAGCTGCGAGGGCAGGCATTCGATCTCGGGCAGCGCGCCATATTCCCTGCGCACGTCCGCCTTGTACTTGATTTCGTTGTTGACGATGTTGAGCGTGCTGTCGAGGCCGCGGTGCAGGTCGGCCCATTCCCACTCCTGGTTGGAGTCGATGCGCGAGAAGTCCTTGAGGTCGGCGACGATCTTGCGCACGCGCGTGATGCCCTCGTTCGACTCGGCGAGCAGCGCGGGGATGTCGTCCTTGAGGAAGGCGAGGTCCTTGGCGCGCTCGAGCGCCTGCGCGGCGCGGCGGGCCGGGTGCTCGGCCGGCAGGTGGGCGAGCGCCGCGCCGAAGGCGTCGAGCAGGCCGAAGACGTCGTCGAGGTAGCCCTGCAGGCTGGAGAGGTTCGACTGCACGTAGCCGATCGGGTTGTTGATCTCGTGCGCGACGCCGGCCGCGAGGTGGCCGATCGAGGCCATCTTGTCGGCCTGGATGAGCTGCTCCTGGGTGTCGCGCAGGCGCGCGTTGAGGTCTTCGAGCTCGGCGTTGCGCTGCAGCAGCTCCTGCTCGTACTGCTGCCGGCGCTCGATGTCGGACTCGAGCTCGGCCTTCGCGCGCGCGAGCTGCGCGGTGCGGTGCTCGACCAGGGTTTCCAGCTTCGTCTGCGACTGCAACAGCGATTCCTCGGCCTGCTTGCGCTCGCTGATGTCCTGCAGCGTCTCGATCGCGCCGATGATGCGGCCGGCGTCGTCGGTGAGCGGCGCGGCGGTGAAGAACAGCCAGCGCCCGGCGTCGCCGAACTGCGGGAAGAAGGCCTCCGCGCCATAGGCGGTGGGCGTGATCGTGCTGCGCAGCAGCTTGTCGCGGTAGAGGGCGGGCAGGCGTTCGGTGCGGCCGTCGACGATCAGGTCGGCCATGATCGGGCGCTCGGTGCCGTAGAAGACGCGGCCGATGCCGGTGGTGCCGACGACCGCCTCCATCGGCACGCCGGTGACGGCCTCGAGCGCACGGTTCCAGAGCACGACTTCGTGGCGGTCGTTGATGACGAAGGTCGGCACCGGGTTGTCCTGCACGACCTGCTTGAGCACGCCCTCGGAGCGGCTGTGCGCCATCTCGGCGAGCTTGCGCGCGGTCACGTCGATGGCGGCGCTGAGGCCGGTGGGCTGGCCCTCGTGCGAGATCAGCACGCCGCTGAGTTCGATCCAGCGCGTGTCGCCCGCGCGCGTGCGGATGCGGATCTCGAGCGTGTCCGCGCTGCTGCCCTCGCAGCCGAGCTTGTGCAGGTAATGCTCGAGCGCCTCCGCATGCTCGGCGGGCACGAGCGCGCCGAAGCGCATGGCGAGCAGTTCGGCGCGCTCGTAGCCGGTGATGGCGGCAGCGGCGCGGTTCGCGTACAGCAGCTCGTGCCCGCGGTGCAGCACGATGCCGGCGGCGATGGTCTCGGTCAGGCTGCGGAACATGCGCTCGCTCTCGCCGAGCTTGCGCTCGAGTTCGATCAGGCGCGTGATGTCCGAGCCGATGGCCACGAAGCGCTCGGCCTGCGCCCGCTGCCGCTGTCCGGCGTGCGCCGTGTCCTGTGCTCCCTCCTGCGGCAGCGGGAACAGGGTCGCTTCCACCCACAGGGTTCGCCCCTGCCGGCCGCGGAGGGCGAGTTCGCCCTGCCAGTCCTCGCCCGCCTGCAGGCGGGCGTGGATTGCGGTGCGCGAGCCGTCGTCGGCGAGGCTGGCGCACAGCGGCGCGTAGGCCTGGCCGGCGAGCGTGTCGGCCTCGTAGCCGAGCAGTTCGTGCACGCGCCGGCTGGCGTAGACGATCGTGCCGTCGGCGTCGCCGACCGCGATCAGCAGGTGGGGCGACAACGCCGGTGCAGTCAGTGCGGCCAGCGCCGGCGAGGTGTCCGGCAGGTGGCGGAGGAGCTCAGGCAAGGAGTGCGGTGCTGACGAGTTCATAGTCTCTTTCGATCTGGCCGAGCACCTGCAGCAGCTGCTCGTCGGAGAGGGGTAGGCGTGCCCACGCGGCGGCCTCCAGCGGCGGCACCGGCGGGCGCGGCGCGTGCCCCGTCTCGAGCGCGTGCGCGAGGACGTCGGCGAGATGGACGATGTCCGCGGCCGGGACCTCGCGTGGCGCATGGTGGAAGGCGATGTCCGTCACCAGCGCCTCGGGCAGGCCCCACAGCCGCGCCAGTTCGGCGCCAGCCTCGGGGTGGCCGATGCCGAGCACGGCGAGTTCGGCATCGAGCATGGGCACGCCATGCTGGCGCTGCCATTCGATCGCGTCCTGATAGTGCTCGGGAAAGCAGAGCGCCAGCACGTACTTGCCGATGTCGTGGAGCAGGCCGCCGGTGAAGACGGTGTCGACGTTGCGCCCGAGCCGCGTCGCCAGCACGCGCGCGCCGACGGCGACCGCGATCGAGTGCTGCCAGAACGCGCCGCCGTCGAAGCCGCAGCAGGCCTGGCGCGGGAAGGCGCCGACAACGGCGGCGCCGAGCACGAGCGAGCGCACGGCGCGAAAGCCGACGATCATGATCGCCTCGTCGAGGCTGCAGACCTGGCGCGCGAGGCCGTAGAACGGCGAGTTGGCGACGCGCAGCGTGCGTGCGACCAGCCCCTGGTCGGCGGTGATGCGCCGGGCCAGCGTGGGGATGTCGAGGTCGTCGCGCTGGAAGCTGGCGATCAGGTCGGTCACCAGCGGCGGCAGCGTGGGCAGCGCGGCGAGGTTCGCGCGCAGCTGCGAGGGGCTGGGGCGGGGCCGCGACTCAGGCATGATCCGCCCCGCCATGGGCCGTGGCCGAGGCCGTGCCCGAGGTCGTGTCCAAGGCCGCCTGCCGCTGCGCCAGGCGGTGCCGCAGCACGAGCTGCCGCAGCCGGCGGGCGGCCTCATGCTCGCCGGCGTGGCCGAAGAGGCGTTCCAGATGGCGCTCCAGCTCCTCGGCCGCGGCAGCGGCGGCCGGTGGGGGTGGGATCGGGTCCTCAGTCATGGGGCGCGGCCTCCGGCATGAAGATCATGAGCCGGCCGCGGGCGTCCGAGCCGTGCCCCAGTTCGCGCGAGACGATGCGGTAGTGCCGGCCCGCGAGCGCGATGCCTGCCGGGCCGGTCTCCGCCTGCTGCAGTCGGGCCGCGACCGCCGCCGGCAGCGCGCTCGCGGCGTGTTCGCCGAGCAGTGGGGCGCGGGCGCCGAACAGCTGCTGCGCCTGCTCGTTCGCCGACGCGACGATGCCCGTGTCGTCGATGCCGAGCAGGGGCCAGGGCAGCAGCTGCAGCACTTCCTGCAGAATGCCGAGCACCTTGTGTTCGCGCCCGAGCTGCTCCTCCTTGAGCCTGAGCATCTGTTCGAGCTGCGTGTTCGCCGCGCGCCGCTCGAGCGACAGGCGGCGGTTCTCGTCGGTCAGGGTCTTCAGGCGGAAGGCCTCGGCGATGTTTGCCCGCAGCTGCTCGTCGTCCCACGGCTTGGTGAGGAACTTGAAGATCGCGCCTTCGTTGATCGCGTCGGTGATCGACTGCAGTTCGGTGTAGCCCGAGAGCACCATGCGCACCGTATCGGGGCGCAGCTCGCGTGCCTTGCGCAGGAACTCGACGCCGCTCATCCCCGGCATGCGCTGGTCCGACAGGATCACGTCGACGGCCTGCTCGCCCAGCAGTGCCAGGCCCGATTCGCCGCTGTCGGCGGTGAGCAGGGTGTAGCCGTCGCGGCGCAGCAGGCGCTTGAGGGCGGACAGGATGTTGCTCTCGTCGTCGACGAGCAGCAGCGTGCCCGCTTGCGCCTGCGCGCTGCCGCCGTCCGCTTCCGGAAAGTGCGTCATGGGGAACCCTTGTTGTCGTGCCGTGGGGGACGGGCCGGCCAGCGCTACGGCCGTTGCTCGAACATGGGCTGCAGTTTCGTGGCTGCGCCGGGCGGACGCAAGTGGGGGAAGGTACGGAAATGCGCCGCGGTGCGGACTTGTTCTCGGCCGGGGGGCGCGAGCGCGGCGCACGCGCTTGCGCAAGGCCGCCAAGTCAGCCGAGCGCAAAGAAAACGGCGCCCCGCAGGGCGCCGTCTGGTGCCGGGGCGGTGGGGCCTCGGCTGCCGGGTGGGAGGGCTCAGTGGTGGTAGGCCGTCTCGCCATGGGCGGTGATGTCGAGGCCTTCGCGCTCTTCGTCTTCGGGCACGCGCAGGCCGACAAGGATGTCCGCCACCTTGTAGGCGATGAAGGCGACCACGGCGGACCAGACGATGGTGATGATCACGCTGTAGGTCTGGATCCACACCTGGCTCGCGATCGAGAAGTCCTCGGCGCCGGTGCCGCCCAGCCCGGGCGCGGTGAACACGCCGGTCAGGATCGCGCCGAGGATGCCGCCCACGCCATGCACGCCGAACACGTCGAGCGCGTCGTCGGCGCCGAGCAGGCGCTTGAGGCCATTGACGCCCCACAGGCAGACGAAGCCGGCGGCCAGCCCGATGACGATCGCGCCCATCGGGCCGACCGAGCCGCAGGCCGGGGTGATCGCCACCAGGCCGGCGACCGCGCCCGAGGCCGCACCCAGCATCGAGGGCTTGCCCTTGAACAACGCCTCGCCCACCGACCACGCCAGCACCGCAGCGGCGGTGGCGACCATGGTGTTGATGAAGGCGAGCGCGGCACCGGCGGTGGCTTCGAGGTTGGAGCCGGCGTTGAAGCCGAACCAGCCCACCCACAGCAGCGAGGCCCCGACCATGGTCAGCGTCAGGCTGTGCGGCGCCATCGATTCGCGCCCGAAGCCGATGCGCTTGCCCACCATGTAGGCGCCCACCAGGCCGGCGACGCCGGAGTTGATGTGCACCACGGTGCCGCCGGCGAAGTCGAGCGCGCCGTCACCGAGCAGGAAGCCGCCCGGGCCCCACACCATGTGGCAGATCGGCAGGTAGCTGAAGGTGAACCAGATCACCGTGAACAGCAGCACCGCGGAGAACTTCATGCGTTCGGCGAAGGCGCCGACGATGAGCGCGCAGGTGATGCCGGCGAAGGTGGCCTGGAAGGCGACGAAGGCGAACTCGGGCAGCTTCACCGTATCGGTGAAGGTGTCGGCCAGGGTGTCGATGGAGACGCCGGACAGGAACAGCTTGTCGAGCGAGCCGATGAAGGGGGTGGCCTCGGTGAAGGCCAGGCTGTAGCCGTAGAACACCCACAGCACGGCGGCGAGCGAGAACACCACGGTGACCTGCATCAGCACCGACAGCATGTTCTTGGCGCGCACCAGGCCGCCGTAGAACAGCGCCAGGCCGGGCAGGGCCATCATCAGCACGAGCAGGGTCGAGGTCATGATCCAGGCGACGTCGCCCTTGTGCACCTCGGCCACCACGGCGGCCGCTTCGGCGGCCGGGGCCGCCGCGTCCTGGGCGTAGGCTCCGCCCGCAAGCCCGGCGGCCAGGGCCGCCGGCAGGATGGCAAACAGTTTTCTCATTTTGGTGTGCTCCCTTACAGGGCGTCGACGCCCGTTTCGCCAGTGCGGATGCGGATGGCCTGCGCCAGATCGAAGACGAAGATCTTGCCGTCGCCGATCTTGCCGGTGGAGGCGGACTTCTCGATGGCCTCGATCGCCTGCTCCAGGATGTCGTCGGGGATGGCGGCCTCGACCTTCACCTTGGGCAGGAAGTCGACCACGTACTCGGCGCCGCGATAGAGCTCGGTGTGGCCTTTCTGGCGGCCGAAGCCCTTCACTTCGGTGACGGTGATGCCTTGCACGCCGATCGCGGACAGTGCTTCGCGCACTTCGTCGAGTTTGAAGGGCTTGATGATGGCGGCGATGAATTTCATGGGGGTTCTCCGGTTCTGCTTTGTTGGGGGTCAGAAGGACTTGCTGACCGAGACGACGACGCGTTCGTCGGCGAGGTCGAGGTTGTTGATGTCGGTGTCGACGTAGTGCAGGCCGAAGTCGAAACCGCCGAAGTCCTTGTTCACGCCGACTTTCCAGTCGGTGTAGTTGTCCTGGCCGCGGATGTCGCTGTAGCCGACGTGCGCGCCCAGGGTGAAGCCGCCGCCGACGTCGAGCTCGGCGCCGAGGTCGTAGTACTGCGAGCCGTCCGAGTCCTTGTAGCCGAACAGGTCGCTGAAGGCGTACGAGTACTTGAAGGAGAGGAACTCCCAGCTCAGGCCGAGGTAGCCCTCGAGCGTGTGCGGCTTCTCGAAGTCGGCGCGGTAGGTGCTGCCGTAGCTGCCCGGGTAGTAGTACTGCAGCAGGCCGACGTCGTAGCCGATGGCGCCGGCCTCGCCCGCATAGCCGGCGTAGAGGTCGAGCTCGAGGCTGTTGCTGACGTCGTCGGCGGCGTCGGCGAGCCAGGACACGTTCGAGCCCCACACGCCGGCGTAGAAGCCGCTGTCGTGGGCGTAGTCGAAGCCACCCTGCAGCGCGGCGCGCTCGTCGGTCTGGCTGATGCCGCGGAAGGCGTAGTCGGAGACGAGGCCGACATTGGCGCTGAAGGGGCTGTCTTCGGCATGGGCCGCGCCGGCGAAGGGCAGGGCGGCGAGGAGGGCGGTGGTCAGCAGAGCGGTACGCATGGTTCTTCTCCTGAGACGGGTTTCGGGTTCTTGGTGCCGATCCCAATGCACAGTCCGTGCCATGTTGCGTAAACCCGCGTGAACCATGGGCTCGAGTGCCTGTGCGCCGCCCTGGCAAGCGGGGCGTGCTGCATTGCGCAAGCGAGCCATGCACAACTCTGGCGCGTTGTGCACCAATATAGTGCATGGCCTGCAGTCGGCATGCACCGATCTGGCCGGGGCGGCGCTGCGGTGCCGGCGGACAGGCGTGCTAGACTCCGCCGCATTCGCAATAGCTACCCGAAGATCCCGCCATGACTCCCCCCCGCTTCCTCGACGAAATCGGCGCCAAGCTGTCGGAACTCGCTGCCCACAGCCCGGCACGCGACATCGAAAAGAACGTCAAGGCCCTGCTCGGCAGCGCGTTCGGCAAGCTCGATCTGGTGACGCGCGAGGAGTTCGAAGTCCAGCGCGAAGTGCTCGCCCATGCCCGGCAGAAGGTCGCCGAGCTCGAGGCCCGCGTCGCCGCGCTCGAGGCCCGCCTCGGCGGCGAGGGCGGCCGGCAGGCCTGAGCGGCACCGCCCGGCCGCCCGCGGCGGCGGCGCCGGCGAGGCTTCG
Source organism: Thauera sp. (assembly GCA_024710965.1). Classification (GTDB taxonomy): domain Bacteria; phylum Pseudomonadota; class Gammaproteobacteria; order Burkholderiales; family Rhodocyclaceae; genus Thauera. Next base: position 9,735 of record JANJTU010000135.1, read on the forward strand.
CGGCGCGCGCGGAGTCTAATCGTTTGTCATTGGTCGGATCTCCGTTAGACTGGCGCCCTGCCTTGTCCGGAGAACGCCGATGTCCCTCGCGCTGGTGCGCACCCGTGCGCTCGACGGCCTCGGCGCGCCCGAGGTCACGGTCGAAGTGCACCTGGCCAACGGCCTGCCCGCGTTCAACCTCGTCGGCCTGCCCGACACCGAGGTGCGCGAGGCGCGCGACCGCGTGCGCGCGGCCATCCTCAGCTCGCAGTTCGAGTTCCCCCAGCGCCGCATCACGGTGAATCTCGCCCCGGCCGACCTGCCCAAGGAAGGCGGGCGCTTCGACCTCGCGATCGCGGTCGGCATCCTCGTCGCCTCCGGCCAGGTCGCGGGCGGGCGCCTCGATGGGGTGGAATTCTGTGGCGAGCTCTCGCTCACCGGCGGCCTGCGCGCGGTGCGCGGCGTGCTCGCGGTCGCGCTGGCGGCGGCGCGCGCCGGGCGCGGCCTCGTGCTCGCGGCCGAGAACGGTGCCGAAGCGGCGCTGGCGCGGCAGGCCTCGGTGCTGCCGGCTGCCAGCCTGCTGGCGGTGTGCGCCCACCTCAACGGCCACACCGCGCTGTCACCGCTGCCGGCGGCGGTGCCGGCCGTCACGAGCGCATGCGCCGGTCCCGACCTCGCCGAGGTGTGCGGCCAGCTGCAGGCGCGGCGCGCGCTCGAGGTGGCGGCCGCCGGTGCGCATTCGCTGCTGATGTTCGGCCCGCCCGGTACCGGCAAGTCCATGCTCGCGCAGCGCCTGCCCGGCCTGTTGCCGGCGATGAGTGAGGCCGAGGCGCTCGAGAGCGCCGCGGTGTCCTCGCTCGACGGTGCGCTCGATCCGGCGCGCTGGGGCCAGCGCCCGTTTCGCGCGCCGCACCATTCGGCGTCGGCGGCGGCGCTGGTCGGCGGCGGTGCGACGCCGCGGCCGGGCGAGATCTCGCTCGCGCACCACGGCGTGCTCTTCCTCGACGAGCTGCCCGAGTTCGACCGGCGCGTGCTCGAGTCCCTGCGCGAGCCGCTCGAGACCGGCGCCGTCACCGTGTCGCGCGTGCGCCGGCGGGCCGAGTTTCCGGCGCGCTTCCAGCTTGTCGCGGCGATGAACCCGTGCCCCTGTGGCTACGCCGGGCATCCGCGGCGCAGCTGCAGCTGTTCGCCCGACCAGGTGGCGCGCTACCGCCGCCGCCTGTCCGGGCCGCTGCTCGATCGCGTCGATCTGATGGTGGAAGTGCCGGCGCTCGGCGTTGAGGAGCTCGCCGCCGCGCCCGCGGGCGAGCCGAGCGCCGCGGTGCGTGCGCGCGTCGAGCGTGCGCGGCAAGTGCAGCTCGCGCGCCAGGGCACGGTCAACGCCCGGCTCGAGGCCGGGCGGGTGGCGGCGCTGTGCGCGCCGGATGCGGCCGGCGCGGCGCTGCTGGCGCAGGCGATCGAGCGCCTGAACCTGTCGGCGCGCGCCTACCACCGCATCCTGCGCGTGGCGCGCACGCTCGCCGACCTTGCCGGCGCCGAGCGCCCGGCCGCGGCCCACGTCGCCGAGGCGATCCAGTACCGGCGCAGCCTCGACGCGCGCTGAACGCAGGTGCGCTAGGCCGCCTCGCCGAGGTAGGCGGCGCGCACCTTGGGGTCGGCGAGCAGCGTTTCGCCGCTGCCGGTCAGCGTGATCCTGCCCGACTCCATGACGTAGCCGCGCTGCGCGAACTCGAGCGCGAGGTTGGCGTTCTGCTCGACGAGCAGGATCGTGACGCCTTCCCGCGCGACCGACTGCACGACCTCGAAGATCTTCTCCACCACCAGCGGCGCCAGGCCCATCGAGGGTTCGTCGAGCAGCAGCAGCTTCGGGCGCGACAGCAGCGCGCGGCCGATCGCCACCATCTGCTGCTCGCCGCCCGAGAGCGTGCCCGCGACCTGGTGCAGGCGCTCCTTGACGCGCGGCAGCATGGCGTAGACGCGCTCCAGGTCGGCCTCGATGGCCGCCTTGTCGTGGCGCGTGTAGGCGCCCATGCGCAGATTCTCCTCCACCGTCAGGCGGGTGAAGATGCCGCGCCCTTCGGGCACGAGCGCGATGCCGCGGCGCAGGCGCTTGTGTGCGGGCAGGGTGTTGACGCGGTCGCCGGCGTAGGCGATGTCGCCGCCGGCAATCGGCAGCACGCCGGCGATCGCGTTCAGCGTCGTGGTCTTGCCCGCGCCGTTGGCGCCGATCAGGCAGACGAGCTCGCCGGCATAGAGTTCGAGGTCGATGCCCTTCACCGCCTGGATGCCGCCGTAGGCGATCTTCAGGCCCTGCAGCTGCAGCAGCGGGGAGACCGGATTAGTGTGCATGCTTGCCTCCTCCGAGATAGGCGGCGATCACCGCCTCGTTCTGCTGCACCACCGCGGGCACGTCTTCGGCGATCTTGCGCCCGAAGTCGAGCACCGCGACACGGTCGCACAGGCCCATCACCAGCTTCACGTCGTGCTCGATCAGCATCACGGTGATGCCGTCGCTGCGGATCTGCTCGATCAGCAGCTTGAGCTGCGTCGTCTCGGTGGCATTCATGCCGGCGGCGGGCTCGTCGAGCGCGAGCAGCTGCGGCTCGGTGGCGAGCGCACGGGCGATCTCGAGCCGGCGCTGATCGCCGTAGGACAGGTTCTTCGACACCACGTCGGCGAAGCGGCCGATGCCGACGTAGTCGAGCAGCTCGTAGGCGCGCTGCGTCGTCAGGCGCTCTTCCTCGCGCGTGAAGCGGTTCTGTGTCAGCACCCCCCACACCCCGGCCTTGGTGCGGATGTGGTGGCCGGCCATGACGTTCTCGAGCGCGGTGAGGTCGCGGAACAGGCGGATGTTCTGGAAGGTGCGGGCGATGCCGCGGCCGACGATCTTGTGCGGCTTGCCCGCCGGCAGTTCGCTGCCGTTGAAGACGAACTCGCCGCCGTCGGGCGTGTAGGCGCCGGTGAGGACGTTGAAGAAGGTCGTCTTGCCGGCGCCGTTGGGGCCGATCAGGCCGTACACCTCGCCCTTGTTGATGGTCAGCGAGACGTCGGTGAGCGCCTGCAGGCCACCGAAGCGCTTGCCGATGTTGCGGGCTTCGAGCAGGGAGATCAAAGCGCGCCCTCCCGCTTCATGTTCTCGGCGTGGGCGTAGCGGGCGCGGGCGGGGATCATGCCCGCGGGACGGAGCAGCATCATCAGGATCATGGCGAGGGAAAGCAGCAGCATGCGCAGCACTTCGGGGTCGAGCAGCACGGTGCCGAACAGCGTCTGCTGCAGCGGCACCGCGACGTCGCGCAGGATTTCCGGCAGCAGGGCGAGGACGAAGGCGCCGACGAGGGCGCCGGCGATGTTGCCCATGCCGCCGAACACCACCATCGTCAGCACCGCGATCGACTCCATCAGGCTGAAGCTCTCCGGGCTGACGAAGCCCTGGAAGGCGCCGAACAGCGCGCCGGCCACGCCGCCGAAGGTGGCGCCGAGCGCGAAGGCGAGCAGCTTCATGTTGCGCGTGTTGATGCCGATCGCCTTGGCCGCGAGTTCGTCGTCGCGCATCGCCGCCCAGGCGCGGCCGACGCGCGAGATCTGCAGGCGCTGGATGAAGATGATCGAGCCCGCCACCGCGGCGAGGAAGAAGTAGTAGTAGAGGAACAGCGAGTTGATCGTGAACGTCTCGGTGAGCTGGATGTTGCGCGACAGGTCCCAGCCGAACAGCACGATCGGGTCGATCATGTTGATCCCCTGCGGCCCGTTGGTGATGTTGATCGGGTAGTTCAGGTTGAGCATGAAGATGCGCACGATCTCGCCGAAACCGAGCGTGACGATGGCGAGGTAGTCGCCGCGCAAGCGCAACACCGGAAAGCCGAGCGTGATGCCGGCGAGCGCGGCGAAGGCGGCGCCCAGCGGCAGCACGATCCAGAACGGCATGTGCAGCTCGAAGTGCGGCGAGGCGAGGAAGGCGAAGGTGTAGGCGCCGACCGCATAGAAGGCGATGTAGCCGAGGTCGAGCAGGCCGGCGAAGCCCACCACCAGGTTCAGGCCCAGCGCCAGCATCATGTAGAGCAGGGCGAAGTCGAGGATGCGCACCCAGCTGCGGCCGAACTGCCAGGCGATGAGCGGGGCGACGAGGGCGATGATGATGATCAGCCAGCGCGCCGCCATCGGGTTGCGCTTGCCCAGCCAGGGCACGGCGGAGACGAGTTCGTTCATGGTTTTCGTCCTCCCTCAGGCGCGATCCGACACGCGTTCGCCAAGCAGGCCGGTGGGCTTGAAGATCAGCACCAGGCCCAGGATGATGAAGGCGAAGATGTCCTGGTAGGACGAGTTCAGGAAGCCGAAGGTGACGTACTCGATGTAGCCGGCGCCGAAGGATTCGACCAGGCCGAGCACGACGCCGCCGAGCATCGCCCCGCCGAGGTTGCCGATGCCGCCCAGTACCGCCGCGGTGAAGGCTTTCAGGCCGGGCATGAAGCCCATGCCGTAGTGGGCGATGCCGTAGTTGCTGGCGAACATCACGCCCGCGACCGCGGCCAGCCCGGCGCCGACGACGAAGGTGAAGGCGATCACGGCGTTGGTGTCGACCCCCATCAGGCTGGCGACGCGGTGGTTCTCGGCGGTGGCGCGCATTGCGCGGCCGATGCGGGTGCGATTCACCAGCAGCGACAGGCCGAGCATGATCGCCGCCGAGGCGACGACGATCACCACCTGCACCGGGGTGATGAAGACGCCCTCGATCGGCTGCATCGGCGTCGTCGAGATCAGCTGCGGGAAGGTGTGGTAGTTGCGCCCCCACAGGATCATCGCCACCGTCTGCAGCAGGAAGGACATGCCGATCGCGGTGATCAGCGGCGCCAGCCGCGGCGCATTGCGCAGGCGGCGGTAGGCGAGGCGCTCCATCGTGAAGCCGAGCAGCATGCACACCGGGATCGCCACCAGCAGCGCGATCGTCAGCATGGCGATCGGCGACAGGCCGGGCGCGACGCCCATCAGGAAGAGCATCGTCTGCAGCGCGGTGAGCGCGCCGACCATCAGCACGTCGCCATGGGCGAAGTTGATGAGGCCGAGGATGCCGTAGACCATGGTGTAGCCGAGCGCGATCAGGGCGTACACGCTACCGATCACGAGGCCGTTGATGAGTTGTTGGATGAGGGTTTCCATGATGCTCTTGTGGAGTCGGAAGGGGGGCACAGCCGCCGGGTGAAGGCGGGTGGCGCCGGGTGTGCAGGTGCGTGAAAAGGGGTAAGGAGCAAGGCCTACGGGGCTAAGGGCTACGGGGCTAAGGGCAAGGGGGCTAAGGGCAAGGGGCAAGGTCTGGGAACGGCCGGGGGCTGCGGCCGTCGCCAGGCCTTGCCCCTCACGCCGGCGGGCGCGAGGGGCGGGGGGCTTACATCGCGGCCCAGGTGCCGTTCCTGAACTGGTACATCGTCACCGCGCCTTCCTTGATGTCACCCTTGTCGTCGAAGGCGACGTTGCCGGTGACGCCGTCAAAGCTGATGGCGTGGAGCTCGGGGAGGTACTTCGCCGGCTCGACCGATGCGGCCTTCTCCATCGCCTTCGCGATCGCCATGGCCGCGTCGTAGGCATAGGGGGCGTAGAGCTGCACCTCGCCGCCGAAGCGCTTCTTGTACAGGTCGCGGAAGGCGGCGCCGCCGGGCATCTTGTCGAGCGGCAGGCCGGCCATCGAGCAGTAGGTCGTGGCGTTGATCGAGTCGCCGGCGAGCTTGATCATCTCGGGGCTGCAGCCACCGTCGCCGGTGACGAACTGGGCGGTGATGCCGAGTTGCTTGAGCTGGCGCAGCATCGGCCCGGCCTGGGCGTCCATGCCGCCGAACATGATCACGTCCGGTGCGGCGGCGCGGATCTTGGTCAGGATGGCGTTGAAGTCGGTGGCCTTGTCGGTGGTGAACTCGCGCGCCACGACCTGGCCGCCGCCGGCCTTCACCGCCTTCTCGGTCTCGTCCGCGAGGCCCTGGCCGTAGGCGGTGCGGTCGTCGATGATCGCGACCTTCTTCGCCCCCAGCGTCTTCACCGCAAAGTTGCCGAGCACGCCGCCCTGCTGCACGTCATTGGCGATGGTGCGGAAGACGCCCTTGAAGCCCTGCTGCGTCAGCTTCGGGTTGGTCGAGGCGGGCGAGATCTGCGGCACGCCGCCCTGGTCGTAGATGCGCGAGGCCGGGATCGAGGTGCCGGAGTTGAGGTGGCCGATGACGCCCTTCACGCCCGCATCGACCAGGCGCTGCGCCACCGTGGTGCCGGTGCGCGGGTCGGCCTGGTCGTCCTCGCCGACGAGCTCGAACTTGACCTTCTTGCCGCCGATCATGACCCCCTGTGCGTTCATCGCCTCGACCGCGAGCCGGGTGCCATTCTCCAGATCCTTGCCCAGGTGCGAGATCGTGCCCGTGAGCGGCGCGGCGCTGCCCAGCTTGACGACCATCTCCTGCGCCTGCGCGGCACCGATGCCGATGCTCACGAGTGCGACTGCCACGACGGTTTTCTTCATGTCTGATCCTCCGGCGAACTCAAATGTTGGTTTGATCGTGTTGACCGACGAGTCTGCGAGTCCTGGTCTCCTCCCCGGGGCGATGCCAGGTGGCCTTCCCCAGACTTGTGTCGACTCCGGCGGCCTTTGCGCTGCAGGCCGGGCGGGAGGTGACAAAAGTTTGCGTATTCTGCACAAGAATGGGCCGCCGGCATGCACGCAAGGGTGGCATTTTTATGCATATGGCAATATGCAATGCAGCATTTCAGGCACCTCGGCGCGCAGATCGGTCGATCAACGCTGCTGCGCTGCACAATTCATGCCATGTTGTGGATAACCCTAGTCGGGCGGTTCCGGCCGCTTTCGGGCGCCGTTAACGTCAACGGGGCGCCGAAGCGCCCCGTCTGCCGCACGATCATCGTGCCCGCGAGCACCATGGCGGTGCCCCGCGGTCGAGCCCGTTGGCCTTACTTCAGCGGCTCCCACTTGCCGTTCGCGTGGCGGTAGAGGCTGACACCGCCTTCCTTGATGTCGCCCTTCGGGTCGAAGGCGATGCTGCCGGTGACGCCCTTGAAGCTGACCTTCTGCATCGCCGGCAGGTACTTCGCCGGGTCGGTCGAGTCGGCCGCCTTCATGCCCTCGATCAGCGCCATCGCCGCGTCGTAGCTGTAGGGGGCGTAGAGCTGCACCTCGGCGTTGAAGCGCTGCTTGAAGCGGGCGAGGAACTCGCTGCCGCCCGGCATCATCGACAGCGGAATGCCGGCCTGGGTGCAGAACACCTTGTCGCTCATCGCGTCGCCGGCGAGCTTGACCATCTCCGCGGTGCAGCTGCCGTCGCCGCCGAGGTAGGTCGCGCCAATGCCGAGCTGGCGCATCTGACGCAGCATCGGCGCGCCCTGCGCGTCCATGCCGCCGTAGAACACGGCATCCGGCGCGCGGCTCTTGATCTTGGTGAGGATCGCGGTGAAGTCGGTCGCCTTGTCGTTGGTGAACTCGCGGCCGACGACTTCGCCGCCCATCTTCTTCACGTTCTCGGCGAAGGCGTCGGCCAGGCCCTGGCCGTAGGCGGTGCGGTCGTCGATGATGGCGAACTTCTTCACCTTCAGCGCCTCGGTGGCGTACTTCGCCATCGCCTCGCCCTGCTGCAGGTCGTTGGCGATGACGCGGTAGGTCACCTTGTAGCCCTGCTGGGTCAGCTTCGGGCTGGTCGAGGAGGGCGTGATCACCGGCACGCCGGCCTGTTCATAGACGCGCGAGGCGGGGATCGAGGCGCCCGACGTGGTGTGGCCGATCACGCCCTTCACGCCGGCGTCGGTCAGGCGCTGCGCGGCGGTGGTCGCGGTGCGCGGGTCGGCCTGATCGTCCTCGCTCACGAGCTCGAACTTCACTGCCTGGCCGCCGATCTTCACGCCTTTCGCATTGGCATCCTCGATGGCGAGGCGGGCGCCGTTTTCGCCGTCCTTGCCGATGTGGGCGATCGGGCCGGTGAGCGGGCCGGCGTGGCCGATCTTGACCACGGTCTGTGCATGGGCGGTAAAGCCGGCACTGACCAGGGCGAGGGCAAGCAGGGTCTTCTTCATTGGAGGTCTCCGGACGTTGCAAAGAGTCACCGCACAGGCGTTGCAAATCCCGTGGTGATGGCGGATTCTAGCCCAGCGGTCTGGCCGCCCGCAGCTTGTGACTAACCCCAGCGGCGAACGGAGGGAAGCGGATGAAGCGCATGCGCGCGTGGCTGTGCGCCCTGCTGTCGGCGGTCGGCCTGACGGCCTGCGACTACCTGAACATGCGCGAACTGCAGCCGGGGGTGTCGTCGGCGCTGGAAGTGCGCGACCGCTTCGGCCCGCCGCAGATGGAATGGCGCAACGCCGACGGCTCGCTCACCTGGGAATACTCCCGCCAGCCCGAAGGCATCGAGTGCTTCATGATCACGATCGGCGCGGACAACATCCTGCGCCGCATCGAGCAGGTGCTCACCGAGGACAACTTCGCCCGCGTGCAGCGCGGCATGAACGGCGACGAGGTGCGCCGCCTGCTCGGCAAGCCCGCCGCGAGCCAGTTCTTCGCGCTGCGGAAGGAGACCGTGTGGGAGTGGAAGATCGACCACGGCAACGCTTCGGGCGGCGAGCCGGTCTACTTCACGGTGTCGTTCAACACCGACGGCCGCGTCGTCGGCAGCGGTCGCCACACCCGACACCGGCGCTGAACGGAGGGCATCATGGCTGAGCACAAGGCTGCGGGCACGCGCGCACAACGCGCAGGACGGGCGCTGCTTGCGGCGCTGCTGGTGGTCGGCGCCCTGCAGCTGGCGGGCTGCGCCGCGATCGCGCCGCCGCGCATGTTCAGCACCGAGGCCGAGCTGCTCGCGGTCCGTGGCGAACCCACGCGGCGCTGGCACAACGACGACGGCACGACCACGCTCGAGTACTCGACCCAGCCCAACGGCGACACCTGCCTGATGGTGCAGGTCGATCAGGGCGGCATCGTGCTGCGCCAGTGGGACGCGCTCGCCGACGACAGCCTCGCCGCCGTGCGCGCGGGCATGACCAAGGACGAAGTGGCGCGCCAGCTCGGCGAGCACCGTTCCGAACAGAGTTTCCGCCTCTCCGGCGAGGAAGTGTGGGACTGGAACGTGCGCAACTACGGCCCGGGCATCGCCACGCTGTTCAACGTGCATTTCATCGACGGCAAGGTCGTGCGCACCAGCCAGACCTATGTCTATCCGAACTACGACTCCCGCTTCGGCCCATGGTGGGGCTATCCCTATGCCTACCCGCGCGCCTACCCCTATCCGTTCTACCCGCGTTACCGCGCGCTGCCGCCCTGGTACTACTGGTAAGTCCCTGGCGGTCTTGGCAAGCGCGGCGCCGAATCGATAGAATCCCGGCTTTGCCGAGGAGCGCTGCGACCCCATCCCGATGCGGGCCAGGCTCGGCAACCGATCAACGGCGCTCGCAGACCCTGGCCGGTTTGCGGCGCCGTTCGCATTTGTGCGCGGCGTTGCCCGGCAGACGTTGAACGAACGTTGCAAGACCGAGGACGCCCCCATGCAAGCCGACCGCAGCACCGAACTCCGCCAGCTTCTCGCCGAGCGCATCCTGATCCTGGATGGCGCGATGGGCACGATGATCCAGCAGCACAAGCTGGGCGAGGCCGACTACCGCGGCACACGCTTCCATGGGCACCCGAAGGACCTCAAGGGCAACAACGACCTGCTCGTGCTGACCCGCCCCGACGTGGTCGGCGGCATCCACCGCGCCTACCTCGATGCCGGCGCCGACATCATCGAGACCAACACCTTCAACGCCACCCGCGTGTCGCAGGCCGAGTACGGCCTCGAGGAGATCGCCTTTGAACTCAACGTCGCCGGCGCGCGCCTGGTGCGCGAACTGTGCGACGAATACACCGCCGCCAATCCGGCCAAGCCGCGCTTCTGTGCCGGCGTGCTCGGGCCCACGTCGCGCACGCTGTCGATCTCGCCCGACGTCAACGACCCCGGCTACCGCAACATCAGCTTCGATGCGCTCGCCGACGACTACTACGCTTCGGCCCGCGGCCTGCTCGAGGGCGGCGCCGACATCCTGCTGATCGAGACCGTGTTCGACACCCTGAACGCGAAGGCGGCGGTGTTCGCCATCGAGCGCCTGTTCGACGAGATGGAGAAGAGCGGGGGCCAGCGCGTGCCGGTGATGATCTCGGGCACGATCACCGACGCCTCCGGGCGCACGCTGTCGGGCCAGACCGCGGAGGCGTTCTGGAACTCGCTCAGCCATGCGCAGCCGATAGACTTCGGCCTCAATTGCGACCTCGTCGCCAAGGAGCTGCGCCAGTACGTCGAGGAGTTGTCCACCGTGTGCGACACCCATGTGTCCGCCCACCCCAACGCAGGCCTGCCCAACCCGCTGTCGCCCACCGGCTACGACGAAACGCCCGAGCACCTCGCCGGCGAGATCCGCGAGTGGGCGCGCAGCGGGCTGGTGAACATCGTCGGCGTCTGCTGCGGCACCACGCCGGCGCACATCGCCGCGATCGCTGAGGCCGTCGCCGGCCTCGCCCCGCGCGCCGTGCCCACCATCGACAAGAAGCTGCGCCTGTCCGGCCTGGAGCCCTTCAACGTCGGCGCCGACAGCCTCTTCGTCAATGTGGGCGAGCGCACCAACGTCACCGGTTCCAAGGCCTTTGCGCGCATGATCCTCGAAGGCCGCTTCGACGACGCGCTCGCGGTGGCACGTCAGCAGGTCGACAACGGTGCCCAGGTCATCGACATCAACATGGACGAGGCGATGCTCGATTCGGCCGCCGCCATGGAGCGCTTCTGCAAGCTGATCGCCACCGAGCCCGACATCTCGCGCGTGCCGATCATGCTCGACTCGTCGAAGTGGTCGGTGATCGAGACCGGCCTCAAGTGCATCCAGGGCAAGGGCGTGGTCAACTCGATCTCGATGAAGGAGGGCGAGGCCGAGTTCCTGCGCCAGGC
>JANJTU010000179.1 GCA_024710965.1 Thauera sp.
CCGGCGCTGGTGCTGGCGCCGAACAAGACCCTGGCGGCGCAGCTCTACGCCGAGTTCAAGGAGTTCCTGCCCGAGAATGCGGTCGAGTACTTCGTCAGTTACTACGACTACTACCAACCCGAGGCCTACGTACCCTCGCGCGACCTCTTCATCGAGAAGGACTCGTCGATCAACGAGCACATCGAGCAGATGCGGCTGTCGGCGACGAAGAGCCTGATGGAGCGGCGCGACGTCGTCATCGTCGCCACGGTGTCGTGCATCTACGGCATCGGCGACCCGGTCGACTACCACGCGATGATCCTGCACCTGCGCGAGGGTGAGCGCATGGCGCACCGCGACCTGATCCAGCGCCTGGTGGCGATGCAGTACACCCGCGCCGACATCGACTTTCGCCGCGGCACCTTCCGCGTGCGCGGCGACGTCATCGACGTGTTCCCGGCGGAAAACGCCGAGCTCGCGGTGCGCATCGAGATGTTCGACGACGAGATCGAGCACCTGACCCTGTTCGACCCGCTCACCGGCCACCTCAAGCACAAGCTCGCGCGCTTCACCGTCTATCCGTCGAGCCATTACGTGACCCCGCGCGCCACCGTGCTGCAGGCGATCGATGCGATCAAGGCGGAGCTGGCCGATCGCATCGCCTTGTTCCAGCGCGAGGGCAAGCTGGTCGAGGCGCAGCGCATCGAGCAGCGCACCCGCTTCGACCTCGAGATGCTCAACGAGATGGGCTTCTGCAAGGGCATCGAGAACTACTCGCGCCACCTCTCCGGGCGCGCACCGGGCGAGCCGCCGCCGACGCTGATCGACTACCTGCCGCCCGATGCGCTGCTCTTCGTCGACGAGTCGCACGTCGCCATCGGCCAGGTCGGCGGCATGTACAAGGGCGACCGCTCGCGCAAGGAGAACCTCGTCGGTTACGGCTTTCGCCTGCCCTCGGCGCTCGACAACCGGCCGCTCAAGTTCGACGAGTTCGAGCGCCTGATGCCGCAGACGATCTTCGTCTCCGCCACGCCGGCGGCCTACGAGCAGGAGCACCAGGGCCAGGTCGTGGAGCAGGTGGTGCGCCCGACCGGCCTGATCGACCCGGTGGTGGAGGTGCGCCCGGCGCTGACGCAGGTGGACGACCTGCTCGGCGAGATCAAGAAGCGCCTCACGGTGAACGAGCGCGTGCTGGTCACGGTGCTGACCAAGCGCATGGCCGAGGATCTCACCGACTACCTCGCCGACAACGGCATCCGCGTGCGCTACCTGCATTCGGACATCGACACCGTGGAGCGGGTCGAGATCATCCGCGACCTGCGCCTGGGCGAGTTCGACGTGCTGGTGGGCATCAACCTGCTGCGCGAAGGCATCGACATCCCCGAGGTGTCGCTGGTGGCGATCCTCGACGCCGACAAGGAAGGCTTCCTGCGTTCGGCGCGTTCGCTGATCCAGACCATCGGCCGCGCCGCGCGCCACATCCACGGCACCGCCATCCTCTACGCCGATCGCGTCACCGATTCAATGAAGGCGGCGATCGGCGAGACCGAGCGCCGCCGGCAGAAGCAGATCGCCTTCAACGCGGCGAACGGCATCGTGCCGAAGACGGTGACGAAGCGGATCAAGGACATCATCGACGGCGTCTACGATGCCGACGGGGCGAGGCGCGACGTCGCCCGCGTCGCCGAGAAGGCCGCCGACTATGCGCTGATGGACGAAAAGGCGCTGGCGAAAACGATCAAGCGCCTTGAGAAGGAAATGCAGGAGCACGCGCGCAACCTCGAGTTCGAGAAGGCCGCCGCGGCACGCGACGAACTGTTCCGCTTGCGCCAGCGCGCCTTCGGCGCCGACCAGCACGGCAGCGTGTAAGGGTTTCCAGGAAGGGAGGAAGAATGACGAGAATACTGTTTGTGTGTACGGGCAATATCTGCCGATCGCCGACGGCGGAGGGGGTCGCGCGTCATTTCATCGAGACCGCTGGCCTCGGCGGGCTGATCGAGGTGGATTCGGCCGGAACCCAGGGCTACCACGCCGGCGAGGCGCCGGATCCGCGCACGCGGAAGGCGGCCGCGCAGCGCGGCTACGACTTGTCCGCGCTGCGGGCGCGCAAGATCGAACTCGCGGACTTCCAGCAGTTCGACCTGTTGCTGGCGATGGATCGCGGCCATCTCGAGACGATGCGGCGGCTGTGTCCGCAGGTCTATCTGCCGCGCCTCGGCCTCTTCATGGACTATGCCGCCACGCGCAGCGGCGACGAAGTGCCGGATCCGTACTATGGCGGGCCGAGGGGCTTCGACCTGGTGCTTGACATGTGCGAGGACGCGGTGCGTGGTCTGCTCGATGCGGTGACCACGCGCACCTGAGGGCGACTGGCTGCTCCGGAAGCACAAAGGCCATCCTTGCGGATGGCCTTTGTCGTTGGGGCTTGCGAGACGCGCGTTTACTTGTGCGTCTCGACCTGCTGCAGCGGCTCCTCGACGATCACCGGCGCCGGGCGCGGCTTGCGGCCGAGGCGCGCGGGGGCTTCCGGCGCACCGCTGCCGAAGCTGCCGAGCTTGGACGGGTCGGTCTCGATCATGATCAGGCCGCTGTCGCCGCCTGCCGGCGGCAGGGCGATCGGTGCGCTCGGCGCGAGTTCCGGCGCCAGCGCCTGCACGGCGGCCAGTTCCACCGCGGGCACGACGCCGGCCGGCTCGCCCGCCTGCGGCGCGGGCGCCGCGACGACGGGCTCGGCCACCCCGGCGGCTTGCTCCGGCGCCGGTTGCGGCTCGGCGGCCGCTTCGGTCGCGGCGATGACGGGGGTTTCAGCGGCTTCGGCGCCTTCAGCGACTGCCCCGGCCGCGGGTTCAGCCGCGGGCACGACCTCGGCGGCCGGTTCCAGCGCATGGCTCGCGGCGGAGGCCAGCGGCAGCGGCGGCAGGGCTTCCTCGACCGCTTCGGCCGGGGCCGCTTCGGTCGGGACGGCTGCGGCGGTGCGTGTGGCCAAGCTGCCGACGGGGAGTTCGGCCTCCGCGGCCGTGACCGGCTCGGCTTCCACCGTCGCCGCTTCGACCGTCTTCGCTTCCGCGGTGGCGCTCGGCTCCTCGGTCACGGTCGGTTCGGCGGCCGCTACGGCCGTCTCGGCGGCCTGTGCTTCGCTGTCTGCGGCAGCGGCGCGCGGGGCGGCTTCGGTCAGGGTGGCCGCTGCGAGCGGGATGGCTTCGAGTTCGACCGCAGGCGCGCTCTCGGCGTCGAGTGCGGCCGCGGCCGGCGTCGCGCTCTCCGTGCCGACCGGGGCCTCGCCCGAACGGCGGCCGCGACCACGACCGCGACGGCGGCGCTTCTCGGCGGGCGTGCCTTCGTCGCCGGCGGCGGGTTCGGCCGGCGCAGTCTCGATGCTGCCCGTCGCCTCGCTGCCCTGCATCACGCCGGCGGCGAGCGTCGCCGCGGCGGCGGCCTTCAGCACCTCTTCCTCGGTGCTTGCGGCGCCTTCGGCCGCCTTGTCGGCGGCGCGTTCGACCATCTCCTCGGCGCGTGCGCCGCGCTGACCGCGACCGCGGCCGCGTTCGCCGCGCTCACCGCGTTCCGGGCGCTCGGTGCGTTCCGGGCGCTCGGGCTTCTCCGCCGTCTGCGCGCTGCGCTGGGGCTTCTCGGCGGTTTCCGGGCGCTCGGCGCGTTCGCCGCGCTCGGGGCGACCGCCACGGCTGCCCTGAGCTTCGCCGTCGCGTTCGCCACGGCGGCCGCGGTTGCCGTTGCCGCGGCGGCTTTCGCCGCTACGCTCGCTGCGAGCGCGGACTTCGCGCCGGGGGGTGGGCTCGACGGCCGGTTCGGCGGCGGCGGTCGCTTCGGCCTTGCCGCCGGTAAACCAGCCCATGATGCGGGCGATCAGGCCGGTGCGCACCGGCGCCGGGGCGGGAGCGGGGGCGGCGACCGGGGCGGGGGCCATCGGTGCCGGCTGGGCCGGGGCGATGCCCTTCACCGCGGCTTCCTGGCGCGGCGGGCGCTCGCTCGCCTTGCTCGGCAGGCGCTGCTCTTCCTCGGCGGGCTTCTGCACCATCTGGTAGCTCGCGAGCGCGATGTCCTCGGCGTTGAGCTGGTCGTGGCGCAGGCGGATGATCTCGTGCGCCGGGGTTTCCAGGTGGCGGTTCGGGACGATGATCAGCTGCACCTTGTGGCGCAGCTCGATGCGGGCGATGTCGACGCGCTTCTCGTTGAGGAGGAAGGTGGCGACATCGACCGGCACCTGCAGATGGACCGCGCCGGTGTTCTCCTTCATCGCTTCCTCTTCGAGGATGCGGATGATGTGCAGCGCCGAAGACTCGGTGCTGCGGATGTGGCCGGTGCCGTTGCAGCGCGGGCAGGTGATGTAGCTGGTTTCGGCGAGCGCCGGGCGCAGGCGCTGGCGGGAGAGCTCGAGTAGGCCGAAGCGGCTGATCTTGCCGGTCTGCACGCGGGCGCGGTCGTGGCGCAGGGCATCGCGCAGGCGGTTTTCCACCTCGCGCTGGTTCTTCGCCGCCTCCATGTCGATGAAGTCGATGACGATCAGGCCGCCAAGGTCGCGCAGGCGGAGCTGGCGGGCGATCTCGTCGGCCGCTTCACAGTTGGTGCGGAAGGCGGTTTCCTCGATGTCCGAGCCCTTGGTGGCGCGGCCGGAGTTGACGTCGATCGACACCAGCGCCTCGGTGTGGTCGATGACCACGGCGCCGCCCGAGGGCAGGTTTACCTGGCGCGAGTAGGCCGACTCGATCTGGTGCTCGATCTGGAAGCGCGAGAACAGCGGCACGTCGTCGCAGTAGCGCTTCACGCGCGAGACGTTGCCCGGCATCACGTGGGCCATGAACTGCTGGGCCTGTTCGAAGATGTCGTCGGTGTCGATCAGGATCTCGCCGATGTCGGGCTGGAAGTAGTCGCGGATGGCGCGGATCACCAGGCTGCCTTCCTGGTAGATCAGGAAGGCGCCGGACTGGCCTTGCGCCGCGCCTTCGATGGCGCGCCACAGCTGCAGCAGGTAGTTGAGGTCCCACTCGAGCTCTTCGGCGCTGCGGCCGATGGCGGCGGTGCGCGCGATCAGGCTCATGCCCTGCGGTACGTCGAGCTGGTCCATGATCTCGCGCAGCTCGGCGCGCTCGTCGCCCTCGACGCGGCGCGAGACACCGCCGCCGCGCGGGTTGTTCGGCATCAGCACCAGGTAGCGGCCGGCGAGCGAGATGTAGGTGGTGAGCGCGGCGCCCTTGTTGCCGCGTTCGTCCTTCTCGACCTGGACGATGAGTTCCTGGCCTTCGCGCAGCGCCTCCTTGATCGAGGCCTTGCCGGC
>JANJTU010000186.1 GCA_024710965.1 Thauera sp.
GTCATCGCCGATCTTCCGCAGATCGCGGATGTCGAGCCGCAGCGCATCGTCGAGCCGGGTCAGCGCGGCGAGGTTGAAGAGGCCGTGCGCGCTGTCGCCGACCAGCATCGGCGCCAGGTAGAGCAGCAGTTCATCGACGCAACCTTCCCGCAGCAACGAACCGTTGAGCTTGAAGCCGGCCTCGGCATGGATCTCGTTCAGGCCGCGTTCGCCCAGTTCGCGCATCAGGCGCGGCAGGTCCACCTTGCCGGCGGCGCTCGGCAGCACGACGACCTGATGCCCGTCGGCGGCGAGCGCGGCGATGCGAGGGCTGTCTTCCGCCGCGGTGGCGATCAGGATCGGTGCGTCCTGCAGGATGCGCGCCCGCGGCGAGACTTCGAGCCGCGCGTCGATCAGGATGCGCAGCGGCTGGCGCGTGCACGGCACGTCGCGCACGGTGAGCTGCGGGTCGTCCGCCTTCACCGTGCCGATGCCGGTCAGGATCGCGCAGGCGCGTGCGCGCCAGCGGTGGCCGTCGCGTCGCGCCGCGGCGCCGGTGATCCACTGGCTGACGCCGTTCTCGAGCGCCGTCTTGCCGTCCAGCGTCGCTGCCGCCTTCAGCCGCAGCCAGGGCCGGCCGTGCGTCATGCGCGTGACGAAGCCGATGTTGAGCTCGCGCGCCTCGGCCTCCATCAGGCCGTGCTCGGTGATGATGCCCGCCGCGCGCAGGCGGGCCATGCCGCGGCCGGCGACGAGCGGGTTGGGGTCTTCCATGGCCGCGACGACGCGGGCGACGCCGGCTTCGATCAGCGCGTCGGCGCAGGGCGGGGTGCGGCCGAAATGCGAGCAGGGTTCGAGCGTGACGTAGGCGGTGGCGCCGAGCGCCGCACTGCCGGCCTGGCCGAGGGCGTGGATCTCGGCGTGGGCCTCGCCGGCGCGGCGGTGCCAGCCTTCGCCCACCACCTGGCCGTCCTTGAGCAGCACGCAGCCGACGCGCGGGTTGGGCGCGGTGGTGTCGAGGCCGTTGGCGGCGAGCGCGAGTGCGCGCGCCATGGCGGCGTGATCAGCCGCCGAAAAGGTCATGTTCCGGGTCCGGCGTGCCCTGGCCGCCACGGCCCCGTTTCGGCCGCGTCTGCACTTCGCGGATGACTTCGGAGAACTCGTCCACGTCGGCGAAGTTGCGGTATACGGAAGCGAAGCGGATGTAGGCGACCTTGTCGAGCTTCTTCAGCTCCTTCATCACCAGCTCGCCGATGCGCTGGCTGGGGATCTCGGGTTCGCCCAGCGCCAGCAGCCTGGCCTCGATGCGCTCCACCGCGGCGTCGATCGCCTCGATCGTGACCGGGCGCTTGCGCAGTGCCAGCTTCAGGCTGCCGGCGAGCTTGGCGTGGTCGAACTCGGTGCGGTTGCCGTTGCGCTTGACGATGTGCGGCATCTTGAGGTCGATGCGCTCGTAGGTGGTGAAGCGCTTGTCGCACTTCACGCAGCGACGGCGACGCCGGACGACGTCGCCGTCCTCATTCTCGCGCGTGTCGGTGACCTGGGTGTTCGGGTCGCCGCAGAAGGGGCATTTCATGGCCGGGCGGAGCGTTGGCCGGGGCGGGGCGCCATCACGGGGCCCGTCCCGGCCGGGCGCTTACTTGCCGTACACCGGGAACTTCGCGCACAGCTCGGCGACCTTGCCGCGCACGCGCTCGATCACCGCGCCATCGTCCGGCGCGTCGAGCACGTCGGCGATCAGGTGGGCGATCTGCTCGGCCTCGATCTCGGTGAAGCCGCGCGTGGTCATCGCCGGCGAACCGATGCGGATGCCGGAGGTGACGAAGGGCTTCTCGGGGTCGTGCGGGATCGAGTTCTTGTTCACCGTGATGTGGGCGCTGCCCAGCACCGCCTCGGCGGCCTTGCCGGTGATGTTCTTCGAGCGCAGGTCGACGAGGAAGACATGGCTCTCGGTGCGGCCGGAGACGATGCGCAGGCCGCGCTCCTCGCCCAGCACGCGCGCCATGACGCGGGCGTTGGCGATGACCTGTTCCTGGTAGTTGCGGAAGCCGGGCGTGGCCGCTTCCTTGAAGGCGACCGCCTTGGCGGCGATGACGTGCATCAGCGGACCGCCCTGCAGGCCGGGGAAGATCGCCGAGTTGAGCGCCTTCTCGTGCTCGGCCTTCATCAGGATGATGCCGCCACGCGGGCCGCGCAGCGTCTTGTGCGTGGTCGAGGTGACGACGTCGGCGTGCGGCACCGGGTTCGGGTAGTAGCCCGCGGCAATCAGCCCCGCGTAGTGCGCCATGTCCACCCAGAAGATGGCGCCGACTTCCTTCGCGACCTTCGCGAAGCGTTCGAAGTCGATGCGCAGCGAATAGGCCGAGGCGCCGGCGATGATGATCTTCGGCTTGTGCTCGCGCGCCAGGCGCTCCATCGCGTCGTAGTCGATCTCTTCCTTGTCGTCGAGGCCGTAGGCGACGACGTTGAACCACTTGCCCGACATGTTGAGCGGCATGCCGTGGGTGAGGTGGCCACCTTCGGCCAGGCTCATGCCCATGATCGTGTCGCCGGGCTTGGCGAAGGCCATCAGCACCGCCTGGTTGGCC
>JANJTU010000194.1 GCA_024710965.1 Thauera sp.
AGCGCACGCAGGCGCTGCAGGAACTCGGCCGGCGCCGGGTAGTAGCCGCCCTCGCCCTGCACCGGCTCGACGATGAAGGCGGCGACGCGCTTGGCCTCGATGTCGTTCTTGAACAGCAGCTCGACGCCGCGGATCGCGTCATCGACGCTGATGCCGTGCAGCGCGCAGGGGAACGGGGCGTGGTAGATCTCCGCCGGGAAGGGGCCGACGCCGAGCTTGTAGGGGTCGATCTTGCCGGTCAGGCCGAGCGCAAGCAGCGTGCGGCCGTGGAAGGCGCCGTTGAAGGCGATGACGCCGGGGCGGCCGGTGGCGGCGCGGGCGATCTTGATCGCGTTCTCCACCGCTTCGGCGCCGGTGCTCATCAGCAGCGTCTTCTTCGGCGCGTCGCCCGGGGCGAGCGCATTCAGGCGCTCGGCCAGGCGCAGGTAGCCATCGTAGGCCACGACCTGGAAGCAGGTGTGGCTGAAGTGGGGGATCTGCGCCTGCGCGGCGGCGATCACCTTGGGATGGCAGTGGCCGGTGTTGACCACCGCGATGCCGGCGACGAAGTCGATGTAGCGGCGGCCTTCGACGTCCCACACCTCGGCGTTCTTCGCCTTGCTGGCGAACAACGGGTGGGCCTGGCCGACGCCGCGCGGCAGCGCCGCGGCGCGGCGCGCCATGAAGTCGGAGTTGAGGGCGGCGGGGAGCGGGTTGCTTGCGTTCATGCGGTTCTCCTTCGATTTCTGTTGGTGATTTCGTGCGGCTGCGTTACTGGACGCCGCCCATGCACAGGTACTTGATCTCGAGGTAATCCTCGATGCCGTACTTCGAGCCTTCACGGCCGAGGCCGGAGGCCTTCATGCCGCCGAAGGGGGCGACCTCGGTCGAGATGATTCCGGTGTTGATGCCGACGATGCCGCACTCGAGCGCGGCCGAGACGCGCCACACGCGGTTGATGTCGCGGGCGTAGAAATAGGCGGCCAGCCCGAACTCGGTGTCGTTGGCCATGCGGATGGCCTCGGCCTCGTCCTTGAAGCGGAACAGCGGCGCCACCGGGCCGAAGGTCTCCTCGCGCGCCACCTTCATGTCGGTGGTGACGTCGGCGAGGATGGTCGGCTCGAAGAAGGTCTGGCCGAGCGCGTGGCGCTTGCCGCCCGCCATCACGCGCGCACCCTTGGCGAGCGCATCGGCGATGTGCTCCTCGACCTTGACCACCGCGTTGGCGTCGATCAGCGGCCCCTGCGTCGTGCCTTCGGCCAGCCCGTTGCCCACCTTCAGGCGCGCCACCGCGGCGGCGAGCTTGGCGGCGAAGGCGTCGTAGACGCCGTCCTGCACCAGCAGGCGGTTGGCGCAGACGCAGGTCTGGCCGGTGTTGCGGTACTTGGAGGCGAGCGCGCCTTCCACCGCGGCGTCGAGGTCGGCGTCGTCGAAGACGATGAAGGGCGCGTTGCCGCCGAGCTCGAGCGAGAGCTTCTTCACCGTCGGCGCGCACTGCGCCATCAGCTTGACGCCGACTTCGGTCGAGCCGGTGAAGGTGAGCTTCCTGACGATCGGGTTCGCGGTCAGTTCGCCGCCGATCTCGCCCGCCGAGCCGGTGACGACGCTGAACACGCCCTTCGGCACGCCGGCGCGCTCGGCGAGCGCGGCGAGCGCGAGCGCCGAGTACGGCGGCTGCGTCGCGGGCTTGAGGCCCATCGTGCACCCGGCGGCGAGCGCGGGGCCGGCCTTGCGCGTGATCATCGCCGCCGGGAAGTTCCACGGCGTGATCGCCGCGCACACGCCGATCGGCTCCTTGGTGACGACGATGCGCTTGTCGGGCTGGTGGCCGGGGATGACGTCGCCGTAGATGCGCTTGCCTTCCTCGGCGAACCACTCGATGAAGGACGCCGCATACAGGATCTCGCCGCGCGCTTCAGCCAGCGGCTTGCCCTGCTCCGAGGTCATCAGCACGGCGAGGTCTTCCTGGTGCTCGAGCATCAGCTCGAACCAGCGGCGCAGGATCTTCGCCCGCGCGCCGGCGGTCAGCGCGCGCCAGGCCGGCCAGGCGGCGTTGGCGGCCTCGATCGCGCGGCGGGTCTCGGCCGCGCCCATCTTCGGGATGGTGCCGAGCATCTCGCCGGTGGCCGGGTTGGTGATCGGCAGCGTGGCGCCATTGTCGGCATCGACCCATTCGCCGTCGATGTAGCAGCGGGTGCGGAAGAGGCCGGGGTCTTTCAGATTCAGGCTCATGATCGGATTCCGTGTCTGGGGTTGTGTGTTGAGAGGCGGGGGGCGGGGAACTCGGCAGCGGCTCAGTGCGGGCGGGCGCCGCGCAGGCGCTCGTTGCGCCGGCGCAGCCACTCGAGGGTGAACAGCATCAGCGTGGACAGCACGATCAGGATCGTCGCCACCGCGGCGATGGTCGGGCTGATGTTCTCGCGGATGCCGGAGAACATCTGCCGCGGCAGCGTCGCCTGCTCGGGGCTGGCGAGGAAGAGCGTGACCACGACCTCGTCGAAGGAGGTGGCGAAGGCGAACAGGCCGCCGGAGATGATCCCCGGCGCCACCAGCGGCAGCGTGACGCGGAAGAAGGTGGTGACCGGGTTCGCCCCCAGGCTGGAGGCGGCGCGCACGAGGTTGAAGTCGAAGCCCTGCAGCGTCGCGGTGACGGTGGTGACGACGAAGGGCACGCCCAGGATCGCGTGTGCCAGCACCAGGCCGGTGTAGCTGCCGGTGAGCCCGAGCGGGGCGAAGAAGATGTACATCGCCACGCCGATGATCACCACCGGCACCACCATCGGCGAGATCAGCACCGCGGTCAGCAGCGCCTTGCCCGGGAAGTCGGCGCGCACCAGGCCGATCGAGGCCAGCGTGCCGAGCACCATCGCCAGCAGGGTCGCGAGCGGGGAGACGATCAGGCTGTTCATCAGCGACTGGCGCCAGGCCGGCGAGGTGGCGAACTCCTCGTACCAGCGCAGCGAGAAGCCCGACATCGGGTACATCAGGAAGCTGTCGGCGTTGAAGGACAGCGGCACGATGACCAGGATCGGCAGGAAGAGGAAGGCCAGCACCAGGCCGACCAGCCCGCGCAGGCCGTAGTACCAGGCCCGTTCCAGCGTCGAAGCGTAGGGTTGCAGCATCGTCGTATCCCTCAGCGAGCCTTGATGACCTTGACCCGGGTCGGGCCGAGGTAACGTGCATAGACCATGTACAGCGCCAGCGTGGCGGCGAGCAGCACCGCGGACAGCGCGGCGGCCATGCCCCAGTTGATGGTCTGGTTGGTGTAGAAGGCGATGAAGTAGCTCAGCATCTGCTCCTGCGGGCCACCGAGCAGGGCCGGCGTGATGTAGTAGCCCATGCACATGATGAACACGAGCAGGCCGCCGGCGCCGATGCCGGGCAGGGTCTGCGGGAAGTAGATCTTCCAGAAGCTCTTGAACGGCGGGCAGCCGAGCGACAGCGCGGCGCGCATGTACACCGGCGAGATGCCCTTCATCACCGAGTACAGCGGCAGCACCATGAAGGGCAGCAGGATGTGCACCATCGCCACGTAGACGCCGACGCGGTTGAACAGCAGCTGCACCGGGCTGTCGGTGAGGCCGAGCCCCATCAGCGCGCTGTTCACCAGGCCTTCGTTCTGCAGGAGCACGATCCACGCCGCAACCCGCACCAGCACCGAGGTCCAGAACGGCAGCAGGACGAAGATCATCAGCATGTTGCTGTGGCGCGTCGACAGCGTGGCCATCAGGTAGGCGACCGGGAAGCCGAGCAGCAGACAGCAGGCGGTGACGATCAGGCTCATCCAGAAGGTGCGCAGCAGCACGTCCACATAGACGCGCTCCTCCGCGGGGGCGGCAACGACCTGGCCGTCGGCGTCGACCGTGCGGTCGATCGCGGCGAGCAGGTAGAACGGCGTCAGCGCACCGCCCGCGCGGCGGATCGCCTGCCAGGTGGCGGCCTCGCCCCACTGCGCGTCGATCGCGACGAGCGCCTCGCGCGCCGAAGCGCCCGCCTCCAGCGGCAGCTTGCGCGCGGTCTTCATGATCAGGCTGCGGAAGCCGGCGTCCTCGCGGTTGAGGCGCCTGGCCACCGCGGCGATCGTGGGCGAACCCTTCGCCGCCGCCAGTTCGTCGGCCAGTGCGCGGAAGGCGGCCTCGTCCGGCACTTCGCGCCCGCCCCAGCGGTCGAGCGCGGCCAGGGTGCGCGGCAGGTTGTCGTGCACCTCGGGATTGTCGACGCTGCGCATCAGCAGCGAGCCGATCGGCCAGATGAAGGCCACCAGCACGACGAGCGCCAGCGGCAGGATCAGCGCGCCGAAGAGCAGCTTGCGCCGGCGTTCGGCCCGGCGCAGGCGCCCCTTCAGCGATCCGGTTTCGGCGGCCGGCATGGAAACGGCCGCAGTGTCGACAGCAATGGTCATGACCTTGTCCAGTCAGGCGGTGGGGCGGGCCGGCCGCGCCTCGCGGCCGGCCCTTGCGGAAGGGGACATGGGCATCGCGCCCCGGGCGCCGGAGAGCCGCGCCAGGCGGCAGCGGCCCGGCGACGCTTGCTTAGCGCGCGGCCCAGGCGTTGAAGCGCTGCTCCAGATCCTCGCCGTGCTCGACCCAGAACTCGGTGTCGGTGGCCATCGCCCCCTTCAGGTTCTGCTCCGCGGTGGGCAGGCCGGCGGCGACCTTGGGATCGATGCCGGCGACCGCCTTCAGGTTGGTCGGGCCGTAGGCGATCTCGCCCGAGAACACGCCCTGGTTTTCGGGCTGGCTGGCGAAGCGGATGAACTTGTAGGCGTCGTCCTTGTTCGGCGAGCCCTTCAGGATCACCCACGAGTCGACGTCGTAGATGCTGCCGTTCCACACCACCTGCAGGTTCTTGCCTTCCTTCTGCGCCGCCGAGATGCGGCCGTTGTAGGCCGCGCTCATGACCAGATCGCCCGAGGCGAGCAGCTGCGGCGGCTGTGCGCCGGCTTCCCACCACTGGATGTGCGGCTTCAACTGGTCGAGCTTGGCGAAGGCGCGATCGACGCCGGCCTTGGTGCCGAGCACCTTGTACACCTCGCCGGTGGGCACGCCGTCGGCCAGCAGCGCGAACTCGAGCGTGAACTTGGCGCCCTTGCGCAGGCCACGCTTGCCGGGGAACTGCTCCACGTTCCAGAAGTCGGCCCAGGACTTCGGCGCTTCCTTGAGCTTGTCGGCGTTGTAGGCGAGCGCGGTGGACCAGACGAAGAGGCCTACGCCGCATTCGGACACCGCCGCCGGCAGGAAGTCGGCCTTGTTCCCCACCTTGCTGTAGTCGAGCTTCTCGAACAGGCCTTCCTCGCAGCCGCGCACCAGTTCGGGCGACTCGACTTCGACCACGTCCCAGCTCACGTTGCCGGCCTCGACCATGGCCTTGATCTTGGCCTGTTCGCCGTTGTACTCGCCCGGCACGACCTTGACCCCGCTCGCCTTCGCGAACGGCGCGTAATAGGCCTTGTCCTGCGCCTTCTGCGAGGCACCGCCGAAGGAGATGACGGTGACGTCGGCCGAGGCGGTGCCGAAAGCGGCCAGCAGGCCGGCGGCGAGTACGGAGCGAAGAAGGGTTTGGGCGAGCTTCATGGATGTCTCCTGGTTGTTTGGATGAAGGACGGACACGGACGGACTTCAGGCAGCCGGCAGCGGATCGAGCGCACGGGTGTGCACCGGATCGAGGCCGACACGGATGACATCGCCGCATTGCAGCGAGCGATCGAGCTGGGAAATCGGGGCCTTGATCGTGAACTCGTGGCTGTCGGCCAGATCGACGCGCACGCGGATCTGATCGCCGAGGTAGATCAGCTCGCGCACGGTGGCGTCGAGGCAGTTGGCGCATTCGGCCGCCTGGCCATTGAGGACGACGCGCTCGGGGCGCACCGACAGCAGCGTGCGGCCGCCGGCGCCGACGTTGCCGGCACGCGCGCGCAGCATCGTGCCGCAGTCCAGGCGCACGTCGCATTCGTCGCCCTCGATCGCCAGCACCGTGCCGTTGAGGGCGTTGTTCTCGCCGATGAAGTTGGCGACGAAGGAGTTCGCCGGGTATTCGTACAGCGTCTCGGGCGAATCGATCTGCTGGATCACGCCGTGGTTGAACACCGCGATGCGGTCGGACATCGTCAGCGCCTCGCTCTGGTCGTGGGTCACGAACACCACGGTGATGCCGAGCGTGCGCTGGATGTGCTTGATCTCGAGCTGCATGCGCTCGCGCAGGTTCTTGTCGAGCGCGCCGAGCGGCTCGTCCATCAGCACCAGTTGCGGGTCGAACACCAGCGCGCGCGCCAGCGCGATGCGCTGCTGCTGGCCGCCCGACAGTTGCTGCGGGTAGCGCGCGGCGAAGTTCTCCAGCTGCACCATGCCCAGCGCGCGGCGCACACGCGCATCGACGTCGGCCGCAGGCAGCTTCCTGACCTGGAGCGGGAAGCGCAGGTTCTCGGCCACCGTCATGTGCGGGAACAGCGCATAGTTCTGGAACACCATCCCGATGTTGCGCTTGTAGGGCGGCACGCGGTTGATGATCTGGTTGTCGAGCCGGATCTCTCCGCCGGTGGGCGTCTCGAACCCGGCAAGCATCATCAGGCAGGTGGTCTTGCCCGAGCCCGAGGGCCCCAGCAGGGTGAGGAACTCGCCGCGCCGGATGTCGAGATTGAGGTCACGGACGATCAGGGTTTCGCCGTCGTAGGTCTTCTGAACGTTGCGGAAGCTGACATGTGACGTCTGCATGCGATCGAGCGTTTCCATTAATCTCCGACTCCTGCATAAGAGTGCTGCGTTGGGCACATGCTAGGGTAGAGATTGGCTCCGGCTTGATCCAATTACTTATACTTTCATAGAACCAATTTTTGTTGCACTGCAATGGACACGCGACTCAGCTGCGAACTCATCGCCCAGTCTTTCGCCCTACAACCGACCGGCGCGAGCGCCCGCGCGCAGCTCTACCTCGCGATCCGCCAGGCCATCATCGAACGCCGCCTGGAACCCGGCACGGCGCTGCCGCCGACCCGCACCCTGGCCGCAGAACTGGCGCTGGGCCGCAATACCGTGGTCCGCGCCTACGACCAGCTGATCGTCGAGGGCTACCTCGACAGCCGCGTCGGCTCGGGCACTTTCGTCTCCGATGCGGTGGCGAGCACCGCCCCGCCGCAGAAGCCCAAACGCATGGTCTGCGCCCGCCAGGAAGGTTTGTCGCGGCGCGGCAATCGCATCGCCGCCGACGCCCTTTCCAGCCGCGTCCAGACCGGCGCCTTCATGCCCGGCTTCCCCGACGTCACCCATTTCCCCTTCGCCACCTGGCGCAAACTGGTGGCCAAGCAGATGCGGCTCGAGCAGCGCCACCTCGCCCAGTACGGCTACGGCGGCTACGGCCCGCTGAAGGTGGTGCTCGCCGAATACCTGCGCGTCACCCGCATGATGGCCTGCTCGCCGCGCCAGATCCTGATCCTGAACGGCTCGCACCAGGCGGTGGACCTGTGCGCGCGCATGCTCGCCGACGCCGGCGACGTCGTCTGGATGGAAGACCCGGGCTACTGGGGCGCGCGCAACGTCATGACCGCCACCGACCTGACGATCCGGCCGGTGGCGGTGGACGCGCAGGGCATCAACCCGGGCGACGCCGACTGGGAGTCGCCGCCGCGCATGGTGTTCGTGTCGCCCTCGAGCCAGTACCCGACCGGCGCGGTGATGTCGCTCGAGCGCCGCCTGCGCCTGCTCGAGTACGCCGAGAAGAACCGCATCTGGGTCATCGAGGACGACTACGACAACGAGATCCGCTACCACCCGCACCCGGTCGCCTCGCTGTTCGGCCTGTCGGCGGCGCAGCGCGTGATCTACGTCGGCACCTTCAGCAAGGTCATGTACCCGGGGCTGCGCCTGGCCTACCTCGTGGTGCCGGAGGACCTCGTCGAGGCCTTCACCACCGGCAACGCCGAGCTCTACCGTGAAGGGCGCATGCTCGAGCAGGCGGCACTGGCCGAATTCATCGACGGCGGCCACTTCACCGCCCACATCCGCCGCATGCGCGGCATCTACGAGGAACGCCGCGACCGCCTCGTCGAGGTGTTGCGCACCCACCTCGACGGTGTCGCCACGCCCTTCGGCGGCAGCGCCGGCCTGCACCTGCCGGTGCGCTTCGAGCAGCCGCTGGACGACGTCCTGCTCGCCGCCCAGGCGCTGCGCGAAGGGGTGGTGTTCCGCCCGCTGTCGATGTACTCGGTCGCCGCCGAGAACCGCCTCTGCGGCATGAACCTCGGCTTCGCCGCGGTGCCGGTGGAGCAGATCGAGGCGCCGGCGTTGAAGCTGGTGCGGCTGATCGAAGCGGAGTCGCAGCGCCTACGCCTGCGCGCCTGAAGCCGGCTGCCCCGCGACGCGGCCGACGCGGATCGGCAATCCGGTAGCGGTAGCCGGATCGCAGGCCGCCCTCCCCCGCCCCTCCGCTCGTCAGGCCGCGACCCAGTTCTCCAGTTGCATGCCCGGGCAGTCGTGGACGTCGGTTTCGTTGTTGCTGACCAGCACCGCGCCCACGGCGATCGCGTGGGCAGCGATGAGGCGGTCGAGGGCGTCGCGGCGGCGGTCGCGAATCGCCGCACGCAGGATGCCGAATCGTCCCGCGGCGGCTTCGGTGAAGGGCAGCACCGGAATACGCACGACGAGCACACCGAGCACCTTCTCGTCATGGTCGCGGTTGCGCCGCTGCATTTCCAGCCCGGCCCGCACTTCCGCATAGGTCACCACCGACATAACCGCCTCCCGCCGATACAGGGACTGCAAGCGCTGCATCACCTGTGGCGGATGGCGCTGAATCAGTTGGATGCAGATGTTGGTGTCGAGCACGTAGCGCATCGGCATCAGTCGCGAGTCGGCGCCGGAGGCGCGGCGCCGCGCGACCGTCGGTCGGCAAAAAAACACCCCGTCCCCGCCAGATCGGCGGTGGACGGGGCTTGAAGCGGCAACGGCGGGGAGAGGGAGGAGAGTTGCGCCGCTGCCGGAAGGACGGAACCGGGCCTTCCGCCCGCCCCGTCCCCTTGCGCTCAGA
>JANJTU010000213.1 GCA_024710965.1 Thauera sp.
ATGAGCGAGGTCGCCCCGGGCTGGAAGCTGCGCGTGCTGCTGTGCCAGGCGCTGTTCGCCAACCCCGAGATCCTGCTCCTCGACGAACCGACCAACAACCTCGACATCAACACCATCCGCTGGCTCGAGGATGTGCTCAACAACCGCGACTGCACGATGGTCATCATCTCGCACGACCGCCACTTCCTGAACCAGGTGTGCACCCACATGGCCGACCTGGACTACGGCACGATCACCATCTACCCCGGCAACTACGACGACTACATGGAAGCGTCGACGCTCGCGCGCGAACGCCAGTCCGCCGCCAATGCGCGCGCCAAGGACAAGATCCAGGACCTGCAGGCCTTCGTGCGCCGCTTCTCGGCGAACAAGTCCAAGGCCAAGCAGGCCACCAGCCGCCTGAAGCTGATCGACAAGCTCAAGCCCGAGGACGTCAAGCCCTCGTCCCGCCAGTACCCGTGGATCCGCTTCGACTACGACGAGAAGGACCGGCTGCACCGCCTCGCGTGCGAGGTGGACAACCTCAGCTTCGGCTACGAGGGCATGGACAAGCCGCTCATCAACCGCTTCTCGATCGCGATCGAGGCCGGCGAGAAGGTGGCGATCATCGGCGAGAACGGCGTCGGCAAGACCACGCTGATGAAGCTGCTGGTCGGCGAGCTGCAGGGGCAGAAGGGCCTCGTGAAGTGGGCGGAGAAGGCCAAGCCGGGCTACTACGCGCAGGACCACTCCGCCGAGTTCGCCAGCGACCTGAGCCTGACCGAGTGGATCGCCGACTACGCCCGCATCACCGCGACGGCCACCGGCGAGGACAACGAGACCCTGCTGCGCGGCACCCTCGGCCGCCTGCTGTTCTCCGGCGACGAGGTGAAGAAGTCGGTGCGCGTGATCTCCGGCGGCGAGCAGGGCCGCATGCTGTTCGGCAAGCTGATGCTGTCGCGCCCGAACGTGCTGCTGATGGACGAGCCCACCAACCACCTCGACATGGAATCGATCGAGTCGCTCAACACCGCGCTCGAGAAGTTCACCGGCACGCTGGTGTTCATCTCGCACGACCGCGAGTTCGTCAGCTCGCTGGCAACCCGCATCGTCGAGATCAAGCTCGACGGCAGCATCATCGACTACCGCGGCACCTACGAGGAGTACCTCTCCAGCCAGGGCCTGGCATAAACATATCGCATTGCCGCGACATCGATTCACGGGGCGCTGCGGCGCCCCTTTTCTGCATCCGTCGTCGCCATCCGCAGCGTCGGTGCGGCATCGGCTACAATCGGCCGAAAACCGCAGGCCTCGCTCATGATCGGCATCCTCCTCGTCACCCACGGCACACTCGGCGAATCGCTGATCCAGTGCGCCTGCCACGTCCTCAACAAGCGTCCGCCGCAGATCGCGCAGTTGGGGCTGTCGGCGCAGGACGATCCGCTCGACATCCTGCCGCTGGCGCGAACCATGCTCTCCTGGGCCGACAAGGGCCACGGCGTGCTGGTGCTGACCGACATCTACGGCGCCACGCCGTGCAACGTCGCCGCCAAGCTCATCGACCCCGGCCGGGTCGAGGCGGTGGCCGGGGTCAACCTGCCGATGCTGCTGCGCGTGTTGACCTACCGCGAGCGCGACATGGACACCCTGCTCAAGCGCGCGGTGTCCGGCGGCTGCGACGGCGTGCTGCACATCGAGACGACCTGAACCGCGCCGCAGAGCGCGAAGCGACAACGAGGGGAAGCCTTCCATGCCCAAAGCGGAAGTGGAGATCATCAACAAGCTCGGCCTGCACGCCCGCGCCTCGGCCAAGCTGACCCAGCTTGCGAGCAGCTACGCGAGCGAGGTCTGGCTGGAACGCAACGGCCGCCGCGTCAACGCCAAGAGCATCATGGGCGTGATGATGCTGGCCGCGGCCAAGGGCAGCACGATCACCGTCGACACCCAGGGTGCCGATGCCGACGCCGCGCTGAGCGGCATCGTCGAGTTGATCGCCGGCCGCTTCGGCGAGGAGGAGTGAGCATGGCCTTCACGCTCCACGGCCTGCCGGTGTCACAGGGCATCGCCATCGGCCACGTGCATCTGGTGTCGCACGCGCTGCTCGAGGTCAATCACTACCATGTCGCGCAGAAGCATCTGCCCGACGAGGTCGCGCGCCTAGTCGATGCCGTCGCCACCGTGCAGGGCGAGCTCGTCGGCCTGAAGGCGATCGCCACCGCCGGCCAGTCGCACAGCGAGGTCGGCGCCTTCGTCGACCTGCAGCTGATGATGCTCGCCGACCCGCTGCTGGTCGACGCCGCGCGCCATCTGATCGAATCGCGCCGCTGCAACGCCGAATGGGCGCTGGTGCAGCAGATGGAGCTGCTCGTCGAGCAGTTCCGCCAGATCGAGGACCCCTACCTGCGCGAGCGCCAGGCTGATGTGGTGCAGGTCGTCGAGCGCCTCGTGAAGGTGCTGCTCGGCCATCCCGGTCACCTGCCGCCACGGCGGCGCGACGGCCTGGGCAGCATCGTCGTCGCCCACGACCTGTCGCCGGCCGACACGATCGGCTTTCGCGACCACAACATCGCCGGCTTCGTCACCGACGTCGGCGGCCCCACCAGCCACACCGCGATCGTCGCCCGCAGCCTGAAGATCCCGGCGGTGGTCGGCCTGCACCATGTGCGCGACCTGCTCGAGGACGACGAGCTCGTCATCGTCGACGGCACGCGCGGCATCATCATCGTCGCCCCCGACGACAACATCGTCGAAGAGTACCGCCTGCGCCGCAGCGAGCTGGAGATCGAGCGCTCCAAGCTCAACCGCCTGCGCGACACGCGCGCGGCCACGCTCGACGGCGAGACCATCAACCTGCTCGCCAACATCGAGGGCCCCAAGGACCTGCCGCAGGTGAAGGCGGCCAACGCCGACGGCATCGGCCTGTACCGCACCGAGTTCCTCTTCATCGGCCGCGACACCCTGCCCGACGAGGAGGAGCAGTACGAGGCCTACCGCGCGGTGGTGAAGGCGCTGCCGAACCGGCCGGTGACGATCCGCACCTTCGACGTCGGCGCCGACAAGGCACTCAACGGCGCCCATGCGCGCATGGAGCCCAACCCGGCGCTGGGGCTGCGCGCGGTGCGCTACTCGCTCGCCGAGCCGAAGATGTTCCTGACCCAGCTGCGCGCGCTGCTGCGCGCCTCGGCGCACGGCAAGCTGCAGATCATGGTGCCGATGCTGTCGCACGCGCAGGAGATCGACCAGAGCCTGACCCTGCTCGAGAAGGCGAAGGCCGAGCTGCGCGCCGAGAAGGTCCGCTTCGACGAGAACGTCCAGGTCGGCGGCATGATCGAGGTGCCGGCCGCGGCGCTGTCGCTGGGCATGTTCATCCGCCGCCTGTCCTTCCTGTCGATCGGCACCAACGACCTGATCCAGTACACGCTGGCGATCGACCGCTCGGACGAGGCCGTCGTCCACCTGTACGACCCGCTCCACCCGGCAGTGCTGAAGCTGATCGCCGGCACCATCGCCACCGGCGCCCGCTACGGCCTGCCGGTGGCGGTGTGCGGCGAGATGGCGGGCGACCCGGACTACACCCTGCTGCTGCTGGGCATGGGCCTGCGCAACTTCTCGATGCATCCGGGCAACATCCTCGAGATCAAGCAGCAGGTCCTGCGCGCCGACCTCGGCGATCTCGCGCCGAAGGTGCAGCGCATCCTGAAGATGGACGAGCCCGCGCGCGTGCGCGAGGCGGTCGAGCGCCTGGCCGGCTGACGCCGACGCGACCGGCGTTGCGTCGGACCCCGTCACGCCATTAGAATGGCGGCCTGCCTAGCGGCGGCCGTGCGGCCGTCGCCCCGGGCGGGTGTCGTATAATGGCTATTACCTCAGCTTCCCAAGCTGATGACGAGGGTTCGATTCCCTTCACCCGCTCCACGCAAGATCAACCAGAACCAACGCCCCAGGCCAGCTACCGATGCTGGCCTTTTCGTTTCCTGAGCGCGTGCTGGCCGCGCCGCACGCTGCGGCCAGGTCCGCGCCATTGATGCCGCAGCACCGCGCTCGCCCGCCGGGGCGCTCGCCGCAGGGCACTGGAAGCACGCAGGCGTGCGGCCTGGAGGCCGCGCGCGCGGCCGTGCCCGCGAACGCCGCCAATGACGTCCGCGCATGCCACCGGAGAATACGTCCAGCATTTTGATTCTTCTGGGTTTTTCCGTGATTTTCGGCACTTGACTTGCACCCGCTGCTGCTGCAAATATCCGCCCGAAGAGCCGGTTTCGATCTGCCCCTGGCGTCGCGACCGGCCGCCGGAGACACCTTGCGGGAAGCTTATGCGACAGAGCACAGCATTGAATCGTGGCCTTGTCCGGGCCCTTCGCCCTGCGACTCGGGACTTCGTCCAGCTGCTGTACGCGGCCGCCATTCTGCTGTCGATCTTCGCCACCAAGCCGGTCTGGGCCAACATCGAACAGCGGCTGGCACACGGCAAGGCCCCCACGCTTCGCATTTCGGCCGACGGCTGGGGCGCCACCGCGCTCGACGATCTGCAGATGGTGCTGGACGCCGTCGCGGCCGAGCTCGCGCCGCGCTTCCCGCAGCGGCTGCTCGGCACCGTGCGCGTCGTGTATGGGGACGGTGGACCGCTGGCGTTCTACGACAAGAGTGCCGACGGCGAATATGTGATCCGCCTCAGCGCACGGCATGCGCGCTGGCATCAGTTCGTGTACCAGTTCGCGCACGAGCTGTGCCACATCTACTCGAACTTCGACAACAAGACCGGCGTGCACGGCCACGTCGGGCGCAGCAACCAGTGGTTCGAGGAAAGCGTGTGCGAGGCCGCGGCGCTGTACACGCTGAAGCGTCTCGCCCGCCAGTGGCAGGCCGACCCGCCAGCGCCGGGCTTCGCCGCCCACGGCAATACCTTGCAGGCGCTCGCGGACTACCTGGTGAATGAGCCGCATCGCCGCCTGGCGCCGTCGACCTCGCTGGCTTCCTGGTTCAAGGCCCATCACGCCGAACTCGAAGCCAGCCCCTACCTGCGCGACAAGAACGAAGTGGTGGCGAACCTGATGCTTGCGCTCTTCGAGCAGAACCCCGACGCCCTAGGCGCGATTGGCTACCTGAACTACCGCGCCGACGATGCGGCGCAGCGCTTTGCGGATTATCTGCGCCTGTGGCACGAGGCCTGCCCCGAGGCCCAGCGCAAGGTGGTGGCGCAGGTCATTGCCCTGTTCGAGGGCAGGAATGCCGCCACGCTCGTGGCGGCGGCCAACGCTGCAACCGCCGCCCCTCGCCCCGTGCTCGTCGCTCGCACGGCGGACTGAGGGCTGGCAGGGGTGCGCAGCGCAGCGTCGGCTTGACGCAAACTTGGCTGCCCCGGACTTACCAGAGCGAACCGCCGCGACGATCGTCGATCCTGAAGCGGCGCTCCGTCATGTCAGTCGAGTCCGCCCCGGCAGCGGGCAGGGATTCGGGACCGGCGCGGCCGGCCTGTCCGGTGCCCATGCTGTCGGCAGCCTTCGCCGCTTCGAGCTCCGCGGCGAGGTGATAGACGCTGTAGCGCGACTCTGCCGGCCACGCCACCGCATCACCACTCGTCGTGCTCGCCATCGGCACCGTTTCCGGCCCGGCGCGACCGGCCTGCCCTGCTTCGAGGCCCATGGCCGGTGTCGTCGTACCAAATTCGCCCGCGAGCTGATCCAGGCTGTAGCCCTGATCTCCCGACCATCGCGACGTATCGTATGTCATACCTCCGGCAGACACACTGAAGGACAAACCCAACAAGACGCCGGCGGCCAGTGTCGGCAACACGCTGCTGGCTGAACGTTTCATGATTGCTCTCCCGAAAGAGGCTCCCCTGCCGCGGCGGGGCCGGACACCCACCACTCCTTCTTCGACCCAACCGCCCGACCGTCCCCGGCATTACGGCGTATTGGCTCGCTACGTCCTCCCTTCGTGTTCGCCGGTGACCTGCACCAGACTTTCTGACTTTGCTCGCAAGAGCGGTTCGCCGTCGCGGGTGGAGAAGCACCTTCCTTCGCACCCCGAGGGAACAGCTTCAATATAGTCCCCCACACGGCCGATTCCACATTAATGAGAAGCGCCATCATTCTTTTCCGGCGCACGATCGCGCCGCACGCACGGATGTGCCCGCCGCCAGGCTGACGCCGGGGCTCGACGTCAGCCTGGCGGTGCGGCCCGCCCCTCCCGGTGGCGGCCGGGCGGGCGCCGCGGCGTGCGTGCGGCCCTCAGCCCGCGCCGCACGCACGCTGGCGCCAGGCGTCGAAATCGTCGCGTTCGATGTAGGTTTCCAGGCGGTTGATGTTGCCCGGCAGCTGGCGCCCTTCCCACTGTTCAGTCGCCCAGCGCTTGATATTGGCGTGGAGCTCGCCGCGCTGGATGGCGAGCGCCAGCGCGACCTCGGCGTCGTGGACCGACGCCGCGTCGGTGGCGAGCAGGCGCGCAGCCTCGAGCAGGGTTATGGGCAGGGTCATGGCGGCACTGGAAGTCTGATGTTCGGTCACGTCCTTCTCCTGTTGTCGTCGGGGCCACGGCGGCCGGGCGCGCCGCCAGCATGAGCCTACGCCACTTTACCCGCGGCGGCCGCGCCATGGCTGCCACGCACGGTACGGACGCCCGACCGCCACGGACCACGATCCGGCCACCCCTCCCCCACGCGCGCCCCTTTCCTATAATGAACTCCAACCCGATCGACTGGCAGGAGGGAAGGCCATGTCAGACCGCGATACCCTTCGCGACGACATCGTCGACACGGCGCTTGCGCTCGGCGAACGCAGCGGCTGGGAGGCAGTGCGCCTGCACGACGTTGCGGCGGCACTCGGTGTCACGCTCGACGACATCCGCCACCATTTCCGCGAGAAGGAGGACGTGGTGGAGGCCTGGTTCGACCGCGCCGATGCTGCCATGCTGCGAACGGCGGCGACGCCGGGCTTCGCCCAGCTGCCGACGCGCGACCGGCTGCAGCGCCTCCTGATGGCCTGGCTGGACGCGCTCGCGCTCCACCACGGGCTGACGCGCGAGATGATCCGCGGCAAGCTCGAGCCCGGCCACCTCCACGTCCAGATCCCCGGCCTGCTGCGCGTGAGCCGCACGGTGCAGTGGCTGCGCGAGGGAGCCGGCCGCAAGGCCACCTTCCTGCGCCGTGCGCTGGAAGAGACGGCGATGACGACGATCTACCTGGCGACCTTCCTCCACTGGCTGCGCGACGCGTCGCCCGGTGCCGAAGACACCCGCCGCCTGCTGGAGCGGCAGCTCGGCCTCGCCGAGCGCCTGGAGCACCGCCTCTATCGGCGCTGCACC
The DNA here is from genome assembly GCA_024710965.1 of Thauera sp. Lineage (GTDB taxonomy): Bacteria > Pseudomonadota > Gammaproteobacteria > Burkholderiales > Rhodocyclaceae > Thauera. Next base: position 7,279 of record JANJTU010000213.1, read on the forward strand.
GCCGCCGGGGCACCCGCCACGACGACCGCAGCGGACGCCCCCGCGCCGCCGCCGGCCTGACGCGCGCAGCGGATGGATCCGCTCACCCACGCCCTCGGCGGCGCCCTGCTCGCGCGCGCGCGCGCGCCCGCGCCAGCGCCGGGTGCGCTGTCGCTGCGCACGCGGATGGCGGCCGGCGGTGCGGCGGCGCTCTTCCCCGACGTCGACGTGGCGCTGCGCCTCATCGATACGCTCGACTACCTGAACTGGCACCAGGGCCTCACCCACGCGCCGCTGCTGCTGCCGGCGTGGGCCTGGGGCCTCGCCCGGCTGTTCGCCCACCTCGATCCGCAGCACCATCACTGGCGCGCCTTCTATGGCCCAGCCTGCCTCGGCATCACGATCCACGTCGCGGGCGACTTCGTCACCGCCTACGGTCTGATGCCGCTCGCACCGCTGTCGACGCAGCGCCTGGCACTGCCGCTAGCCTTCGTCGTCGATCCGTGGCTCAGCGCCCTCCACATCGCCGGCCTGCTCGGCGCTGCCGGTCTGCGGCACGGTCGATGGGTGGCTCGGCTCGCGCTGCTAGCCAGCCTCGCCTATCTCGGCTTCCTCGGCGTGCAGCAGCAGCGCGCGCTTGAATTCGGCGCGGCCCACGCAACCGGCAGCGGGCGGAACGCGGCCGCCGTCCATGCGCTGCCGCAGCCGCTGTCGCCCTTCCACTGGCTGATCGTCGTCAGCGCTGGCGACTACCACGACGTCGCCCGCATCAGCCTGACGGCGAAGCGCCAGCCGTCGCCCGCGCGCGAGCCGATTTCGCCCCGGCCCGAGCCGATCTCGCCGCTGCGCGCCCTGTACGCGGCCTACCGGCCACCGGCACAGGCGCAGTGGCAGCGCCTGGGCCGCTTCGGCGACACGCCGGAGACGACCGCCTTCGCCCAGGCCGCCTGGCAGCAGCCCGCCTTTGCCGGCTTCCGCCGCTTCGCGCTGCTGCCGGTGCTCGACCGCAGCACCGACGGCAGCGCACCCTGCGCCTGGTTCTCCGACCTGCGCTTCAGCCTGCCCACGCTGCCGCCGTCGTTCCGCTACGGCCTGTGCCGCGACGGCAACGCCTGGCAGCTGCGCCGCGCCCGCGGCGCGTTCTGGATCGACTGAGCCTTGCTCACCCGGGCGAGCAGCGCGGTCCGCACCACGGCCGGGCCGGCAACACCAGCCTTGCAGCGCAAGGCGCGAACATTCGCGGACGTCGAAGCGGCCCTCGTCGGCATCGGCGGCCATCGCCTTCCCACACCGCCGCGGCGCCCCCTGTCCCTCACGGCCGGGCACGGATCGGGCTGTGAGGCGTCGATCCTGCCGCGGCAGACGCCATGAAGCCATCGACCCCGCAGCGCGCCGAGTGGTGGGCGCTCGCCCTGGTCTGCACGCTGGGCGCCGCCCTCGCGCTGCTCGCCCCCGTTGCCCAGCCGCAGCACTTCCATCACCTCGCCGACACCCGCGCGCTCGCGCTCGGGCCGCTCACCCTGCCCTACGCCGCCGACGTGCTCAGCAGCCTCGCCTTCGTCGCCGTCGGCGCCGCGGGCCTCGCCCGCCTCGGCCGTCTGCCGCCACCGCAGCGGCTGCCGCTGGCCCTGTTCTTCGCCGGCCTGCTGCTGACCGGCCCGGGCAGCATCCGCTACCACCTGTCACCGTCGGACGCCTCGCTGCTGTGGGACCGCGTGGCGATGACGCCGGCCTTCGCCGGCGCGCTCGGTGCACTCGCCACCGAGCGCCTGGGGGCGGCCGCCGGGCGGCGCTGGCTGGCCGCCTGGCTCACGCTCGGCATCGCTGCGCTGGCGCAGTGGGTATGGGCGGGCGATCTGCGCCTGTACCTGATCGCCCAGTTCGGCGGCTTCGCCGTGCTGCTGCTGTGGTTCCGCCTACCGGCGGTGGGCGGCATGGCGCGCCTGCCATGGGGCTGGCTGCTGCTCGCCTACGCGGTGGCGAAGGGGTTCGAGCTTGCCGATGCGCCGCTGTGGGCGCTGAGCGGCGGCCTCGTGGCCGGCCATCCGCTCAAGCACCTCGTCGCCGCGCTCGGCGTCGTGCCGCTGCTGCGCGCGCTGCGCCGAGCGTCGTCTGGCCGCTGACCGCGCCGCGCCGCGACGGGACGGGACGGGACGGGACGACCGCCATCGTCCGCGCAGCCGGCCTGCCCCCCGGAGCCGGGCCGGCCGCCGCCGCTGGCGACACCGCGCCTGCGCACAGAGGGCACGCGGCGCGGCGACGGCCCCCGCGGCGTTCAGGACGACACGCTCTCGAGCGTGAGCCCCCAGCGCGTCAGCGCATGGCGCAGCAGGGTCTGCTCGGCCAGCGTGATCGTGCCGTCCGACTTCGACAGCACCAGCATCGCGCGGCAGGTGAGCTTCTGCAGCTCCGGGTCGGTGACGCGGTCGAGCATGTGCTCGGTGCGCTCGAGGTCGGCCACACGCACGAGCGCACCGCCGGCGGCGCGCTCGAGCAGGCCGCGGCAGTGGTCGATGACGGCCTGGATCAGGCCGTCGCGGTCGACACCGAGCAGCTCGGCGATGCGGTGGCGGTCGATGGCCTCGATCTCGCGGCTGGCGAGCTGGCCGTCGGCAATCAGGGTCAGCACGATCAGCTTCTGCGCGATCGCGCGCTGGGCTGCAAGTTGGTCCGGCATGGGTTCCTCCGTGGTTGGCGAGGCGGTTCGACCGTGCCCGCCCGGACGGGGTTCGCCGCGCCGCGCGGACTCAGGCTTCGGGCGGCAGGTAGAGGCTTTCCTTGACCTCTTCCATGACGACGTAGCTGCGCGACTCGGTCGCCGAGGGCAGCTTCAGCAGGATGTTGCCGAGCAGGCGGCGGTAGTCGCTCATCTCGGCGATGCGGGCCTTGATCAGGTAGTCGAAGTCGCCCGAGACGAGGTGGCATTCCATGACCTCGGGCACGTAGGCGAGCTCCTTCTTGACCCGGTCGAAGGTGTCGTTCGACTTCGCCGACAGCTTCAGCTCGACGAACACCAGCAGCGGCCGCCCGAGCGCGCGCGGATCGACGCGCGCATGGTAGCCGGTGATGACGCCTTCGCGCTCGAGCCGGCGCACGCGCTCGGTGCAGGGCGTGGCCGACAGGCCCACGCGCTGCGCCAGTTCGGTCATCGACAGGCGGCCTTCCTTCTGCAGCAGGTCGAGGATCCGGCGGTCGATTCGGTCGAGTTCGCGCATTTCGCTGTCCGGGGCGGGAAAGGCAGGCGGCCATGGTTCAATTCACCATGAAGCACCGTATCTTAAGTGAAAATCACCACGAAGCCTTGCCTAAACTGCAGACATTCAACAGCAATCAGGCAGGAGACCAGCCATGCATGTGATCGTACTCGGAAGCGGCGTCATCGGCACCACCACCGCCTGGTACCTGGCCCAGCGCGGCGCGCGCGTCACCGTGCTCGAGCGCCAGCCCGGCGCCGCGCTGGAGACCAGCTTCGCCAACGCCGGCCAGGTCTCGCCTGGCTACTCGACCCCGTGGGCCGCGCCGGGCATTCCGCTGAAGGCGCTGAAGTGGCTGTTCCAGCGCCACGCCCCGCTCGCGCTGCGCGCCGACGGCAGCCTGTTCCAGCTGCGCTGGATGATGCAGATGCTCGCCAACTGCACCAGCGCGCGGTACACGGTGAACAAGGAACGCATGATGCGGCTCTCCGAGTACAGCCGCGACTGCCTGCGCGCGCTGCGCGCCGACACCGGCATCGCCTACGAGGAACGCAGCCGCGGCACGCTGCAGCTGTTCCGCACCCAGGCCCAGTTCGACGCCGCCGCGCGCGACATCGCCGTGCTCGCCGAATGCGGCGTGCCCTACGAGCTGCTCGGCGCCGACGAACTGGTGCGCGCCGAACCCGCGCTCGCGCGCAGCCGCGCCACGCTCGCCGGCGGCCTGCGCCTGCCCAACGACGAGACTGGCGACTGCCACCTGTTCACCAGCCGCCTGGCCGAGATGGCGCGCGCCGCCGGCGTCGAGTTCCGCTTCGGCGCCGACGTGCGCGAGATCCTGACCGGCGGCGGCGGCATCCTCGGCGTGCGCGTCGGCGAAGGCAAGACGAGCGAGGTGCTCGCCGCCGACCGCTACGTGCTCGCCTTCGGCAGTTACTCGCGGCAGATGGCGGCCGGCCTCGGGCTGGATCTGCCGGTGTATCCGGTGAAGGGCTATTCGCTGACGGTGCCGCTCGTCGACGCCGACGCCGCGCCGGTGTCGACGGTGCTCGACGAGACCTACAAGGTGGCGGTCACCCGCTTCGACGACCGCATCCGCGTCGGCGGCATGGCCGAGCTCGGCGGCTTCGACCTGCGCCTGAACCCGCGCCGGCGCGAGACGCTCGAGCTCGTCGTCGGCGACCTCTTCCCCGGCGGCGGGGATCTGCCCCGCGCCGAGTTCTGGACCGGGTTGCGGCCGATGACGCCGGACTCGACGCCGATCGTCGGCGCCACCGCCTATCCCGAGCTCTTCATCAACACCGGCCACGGCACGCTCGGGTGGACGATGTCCTGCGGCGCCGGCCAGCTCGTCGCCGACCTCGTCACCGGCCAGCGCCCGGCGATCCGCCACGACGACCTCGGCCTGCGCCGCTACGGCCCCGAGGCCAGCCGCCGCGCCGCCGCGCTCGACCTGTCGCCGGCCTGAGCACCGACGCCCACGCAGACGGCGAACGGTGGCGGCGGCGCGGGGCCGCGCCATACGCACCCAGCCGGCAGCTCCATCGCGCCGGGCGCCGATTGCGGCCGCGCACGTTTCGCCGCACCATGTTGCGCCCCTTCACTTCACCGAACGGATCCCACCGATGCGCCCTGCCCGCGCCCTCATCGACCTTGCCGCGCTGCGCCACAACTACCGCCTCGCCCGCCAGCGCCACGGCGGCCGCGCGCTCGCGGTGGTGAAGGCCAACGCCTACGGCCACGGCGCGGTGGCCTGCGCGCGCGCCCTCGCGGCCGAGGCCGACGGCTTCGCCGTCGCCTTCCTCGAAGAGGCGCTGGAGCTGCGCGCGGCCGGCATCACGCAGCCGATCCTGCTGCTCGAGGGCGTCTTCGCCGCCAGCGAGCTCGACGCCGTGCTGCGCCACGAGCTATGGACCGTAGTGCACCACGAGGAGCAGCTGCGCATGATCGAGGCCACGCCGCTGGCGCGCCCGCTGACGGTGTGGCTGAAGGTCAACAGCGGCATGAACCGCGCCGGCTTCCTGCCCGAGGCGATCGACGCCGCCTGGCAGCGCCTGAGCGCCAGCGGCAAGGCGGGCGAGATCACGCTGATGAGCCACTTCGCGCGCGCCGACGAGCCGCAGGTGATCACCACCGCGGAGCAGGTGGCGCGCTTCGATGCCGCCACCGCGCACCTGCCCGGCGCGCGCAGCCTGGCCAATTCGGCCGCGTTGCTGGGCTGGCCGCAGGCGCATCGCGACTGGGCGCGGCCGGGCATCCTGCTCTACGGCGCCGACCCGCTGCCGGACGAGGGCCACGGCCTGCAGCCGGTGATGACGCTGGAAAGCGCGGTGATGGCGGTGCGCGAGATCGCCGAGGGCGCGCCGCTCGGCTACGGCGCGCGCTTCGTCGCGCCGCGCCCGACCCGCGTCGGCCTGGTCGCGCTCGGCTACGCCGACGGCTACCCGCGCGTGGTGCCGGACGGCACGCCGGTGGCCGTCGACGAGATCCGCACCCGGATCATCGGCCGGGTGTCGATGGACATGCTGACGGTGGATCTGACCGACCTGCCCGAAGCCGGCATCGGCAGCCGGGTCGAGCTGTGGGGGCGCAACATCCCGGTCAACCGCGTCGCCGCGGCCGCGGGCACGATCGCCTATGAGCTGCTGTGCAACGTCAAGCGCGTGCGCTTCGAGTATCTGGGCTGAACCTGCAGCCGCCTGCCCCACGGCGGCAGCGGAGGATGCCCGGCGTGGGGGCGCCAATGCCGCCCGCCACGCCGGTTGGACGCTTACTCAGAAGAAGCGGTAGGTGTAATCGAGATAGACGCGGTGGTCGGTGTTGTCGGCCAGCACGCCGTCGACACGACCGGTCTTGTCCGATGTGTAGTGCAGGTAGCGATAGCGGAAGTTCAGCCCCTTGACCAGGGGAATCTGGTAGCGGACGTCGAGCTCCAGCTCGTCCTCGTCCGCCTCGCCCAGCTGCGCCACGTGGCTGTTCTTCGCGCCGCTGCCGCGCTTGTACTTCACCGTCGTGTTCAGGCCCTGGACGTAGTCCTTCCAGTCGTAGCCGGCGCGCACCATCCACACGGTTTCATCGTTGTTGGTCATGTCGGCGAGCACGCCCCCGGTCGGGAACGGATTGGTCCCGTGATCGCCGGCGAAGTTGTCCTCGATCCAGGCGCCGTCGAAGCGGGCGACGGCGGCGCCGAGCGCGACGTTGCCGACACGCCAGTCGACGTCCACATAGACCCCGGTGCCGTCGTTGTCGCTGCGGGCGCCCGCGGCGTACTTGTCCTCGTCGTCCAGTTCCCCGTTTTCCGACGAAGTGACGAACAGGCCGCCGGCGTCGCGCGAGTTGTGGACGCCAGCGCTCAAGGTGAGCTTGTCCTTGTCGGCGAGGGCAAAGGTATAGGCGCCGACGACCCCGAGCTTGGTCAGGAAGTCCTTGGACTCGAGGTATTCGAGTTTGAGCGCGAACGGGCCGCTCTTGTATTCGGCACCGACGAGGCCGACGTAGTCGAGATCGCCCCGCGCCGAGCGGTCGGTGGCGAACTTCTCGAAGCCGGACTCGGCGCGGCGCGACCAGCGGTCGTAGACGGCGCCGTAGAGCTTCAGTCCCTTCAGCGGCGTGATCGCGCCGCTGCCGCCGGAGAAGGTATTGGGCACCGCGCGGCTGGTCGAGCTGCTCAGCAGCAGCGAGGTGTGGAGCTGGCGGCCGAACTTGAGCTCGAGCAGGTCCCGATGCTTCAGCTTGACGAAGGCCTGCGCGACCTTGCCGGACGAGTCGCGGAAGCCGCCATGGCCGTCGGCCTCGAGGACGTCGCTGACGACCCGGCCCGACGACCCCAGCCGGTTGACGCTGTAGCCGGACAGCCCGAAGCCGATCACATCGGCAAAGAAGGGCGACTCGTAGTTCAGCTGCAGGCCCAGGCCGGTCTGCGTCCGATCATTGGCCGAGTCCTCGAATTCACGGTCGAAATGGATGCCGCGCAGCTTGAGCTCGAGCTTGTGCGCGCTGTCCTCGGCCGCCTGCGACAGCCCCGGCAGCAGCAGGCCCGCCGCGATCACGGCCAGCGTCTTCATGGATGGTTTCGTTTTCATTGCTCCTCCTCGGTGGTTTGGCGCCCCCGCCGTCGCCGGAAAGGGCGTCCTTGAACATCGGTGCCGTCGACCTGCCCGCCCGGGCCGCGTCGGCATGCGGAACCGGATGCACGGGGCGAGTATGGAGAGCGCCACCAATTGCGTGAAATGCAAAACTGCAGTCGATTAGTGCCAACTGAGCATCTATCGAAAGTTCATGCTGCCGCCCGCACCGCAGCGCGCCTGAGGGCCGCGCAGCGGCCCTCAGGCCGCTTCGCCGTGCTCGTCGAGAAGGACGTGGACCCGGCCCTGGAACAGCCTCCGGGCAGTGCGCACGAGGCCGGCGCCCGCATACACCGGATCCTCCGGCGTCGAGCTCGGCGCCGCCGTCATGCGGATGTCCAGCGTGCCCGCCGGCTGCTCGATCGTGACCAGGGCAGGGTCGGCCGCATCGGGCCGCGCCAGCCGATGCACGACGGTGCCGGGCGTGCTCGCCGCCGCGGCGAGGCAGAGCGCGCCGGTCACGGCATACGCGGAATGACAGCTCCACGGCGTGAAGTAGCGCGACGCGATGACGCCCCGGCCTTGCGGCGGCGCGACCAGGGCGATCTTGGGCAGCACCTTGTCGCGTGCATCGCCGAGCCCGGCCATCAGCGCCACCTGCAGCCGGATCGATTCCAGCTTCGCCTTCAGCGCGCGGTCTGCATCGAGCACCTGCTTGGCTTCGTAGCCGCTCTTGCCAAGCGCGGCTGCGGGCACGAAGACCAGCGGCGTCGAGAAGTCGACGCAGGAGACCTCGACGCCATCGACGACGTCGATCCGTCGCCCGGTGGGGAACAGGCGGCCGGTCTTCGCCCCGGCGGCATCGAGGAAGTTCAGCACGATCGGCGCGCCGCTGCCGGGCACGCCGTCGATGCGGGTGAGACCGTCGTAGCTGACCTGCCCACCGGGGGTCTGGATGAGCGCCTCGACGACCTTGCCGGTGTTGAGGTTGAGAATGCGCAGCGTCGTCACCGGATCGGCGGCGGCGACCAGGCCATTCTCGATCGCGAACGGGCCGACGCCCGACAGCATGTTGCCGCAGTTGGGCGTGGTGTCGACCGTCGAGGTCTCGATCGAGACCTGGGCGAACAGATATTCGACGTCGATGTCGGGCCGTGCCGACGGGCTCAGGATGACGACCTTGCTGGTCAGGGTGTCGCCCCCGCCGATGCCGTCGATCTGGCGCGCGTGGGGCGAGCCCATCGCGGCGAGCAGCACGCGGTCGCGCTCGGCGGGGTCGGCCGGCAAGTCGGCGGCGTGGAAGTAGGGCCCCTTGGAAGTGCCGCCGCGCATCAGGGTGCAGGGAATGCTGTGCAACATCGCTTCGTCCTCGAATCCTCGAACAGGCCTGGATTCTGGAGGCCCTGCCGGCAACACTGAAGTGAATTAGTGGCGTCGATTATTGCGCACCACGCAATTCCGACCCAGCAATTCAGACCCCGCAGTTCCGACCGACCTCCGCGGTGAATGCCTCAAGCCTCGGCCTCAGCCCCGCCGAGGAAGCTGCGCACATGGCCGAAGGCTTCGCTGAAATAGGCTTCGTAGGTGTCCTGGTCGACGAAGCCGAGATGCGGCGTGCATAGAATCCGGGGGTGCCCCAGATAGGCCGCGACGCCCTCCGGCTCACTCTCGAACACGTCCACGGCGGCGGCGCCGGGATGCCCGCGGTCGAGGGCGGCGAGCAGCGCGCCGGGCGCCAGCAGCTCGGCGCGACTGGTGTTGACGAGCAGCGCGTCGGGACGCATCGCGGCGAGGTCGGCCGCGGTGATCAGGTGCCGGGTGTCGGGCCCGAGGCGCAGGTGCAGGCTCAGCACGTCGACGCGGGCGAGAAATTCGCGACGGTCGGCGATGAAGGCGTAGCCAGCGGCCTCGGCCGCCGCACGCGACTGCGCGCGGCCATGCACCAGCACCTCCATGCCGAAGGCGCGGCCGATCGCAGCGACGCGGCTGCCGATCTTGCCCAAGGCCCAGATGCCCAGCGCACGACCGTGCACCACGCGCCCCAGGCGCTCGTCCTCGACGCGCTCGGTGCTGCGCTGCCAGCGGCCGCGCTCCAGTTGGCGCGCATAGGGCAGGAGGCGGCGCGACGCGGCCAGGATCAGCGCCCAGGTGAGCTCGGTCGGGGCGATCGGGTTGCCGCCACCGGCGCGCACCTCGACGCCGCGACGGCGGCAGGCCTCGAGGTCGATGCAGCCGGCGAGCCGCCCGGTCTGCACGATCAGCCGAAGCTGCGGCAAGGCCTCGATGACGCGGGCGCCGATGTGGCTGCGCTCGCGGATCAGCACCAGGCAGGCGGTGTCGCGGAGGGCTTCGATCAGCCCGGCCTCGTCGGTGATCCGCTCCGATCGAATCTCCAGGCTGACCGGCAGGCCATCGAGCAGGCGCACCGCGCCGAGGCGGGCGACGACACCCTGGTAGTCGTCCAGTACGGTGATCTTCATGGCGGCCTCCCACCCTTCGTTCTGATCGTCGTGCACAGCGTGGCGCCCGCGGCCGGCCGGACGGGGGGCGCGCCGCTCATTCGGAGGCGACGCCAACCGGGTTGGGCCGGCGGCGCTCGATCGCCCACTTCAGCATCGCCGCACTGCGATAGAAGCCGTGGGCGAACTTGCCGTAGGGCATGGTGAGGAACAGCGCCATCACCACGCCGAGATGCAGCGCGAGCAGAAGCCCCATCGCGCTGCCGTCGCGCCCGGCGAGCAGGGCGAGGCCGCTCAGGCTGGTGAGAAAGAGCAGCGCGATGAAGCCGCGGTCCATCGGCTTCTGCGCGGCGTCGCCATGCTCCGGGTGGCGCTTGAGGTGGAGCCAGAACAGCCCGGCGGGGCCGACCAGGAGGCCGATGCCGCCCACCGTGCCGAGCACCACCGGCAGGCTGGACAGGGCGTAGGGCGCCGCCCAGCCGAACGCATAGTGGTAGAGCGTGGCCACGCAGGTGGCCGCGAAGCACAGCATGAAGCCATAGAAGGTCAGGTGGTGGAAACGGCGCCGCATCAAGGTATTGGCGTCGTCCGCATTGGGGCAGCCGCCGCCGTGACCGCCATCGAGGTACTTCAGCCGCAGCACGTCAGTGGTCGTTTCGGCGACCGCCGCAGCGCTCACCGACCCCGCCTCGCCCGGCGAGACCTCGCGCCAGAAGCGTGCGACGCCGACGCCAAGCGCCAGCGCTGCGATCAGGAACACCGGCGCGAACATCGACACCAGCAGATTGTGCGGAAAGATCGAATAGAAGTCGCCCGCAGTCGGCGCATGGAACAGGCTGCCCTGCATCACCAGCGCCAGCACCAGGAACAGCGCCAGGCCGCCGCCAAGCGCCAGCGCCACGGTGAGGCCGTTGTTGCGGTAGAGGGCGCCGAAGCCGGACGGCCAGGCATAGTCCGAGTAGGTCCGCGCGCGCACGCGCGCCATGGCCTGCGGCACGTTGACAGCAAACTCATGCGGCGGCGCGTACTGGCAGGCATGCAGGCAGGCGCCGCAGTTGTGGCACAGGTTGGCCAGGTAGTGGATGTCGGCGGAGCCGAACTCGAGCCGCCGCGTCATCGCCGGGAACACCGCGCAGAAGCCTTCGCAGTAGCGGCAGGCATTGCAGATCTTCATGATGCGGTCGACTTCGGCCTCGCTGTCGGCCGCCGAGGCCTGCGCCAGCGGCAGCACACGCCCTGCCGCCAGGTCGGCGGCCTCCCGGGCCAGGATCTCAAGCTGCGACATGGTGAACTCCCTGCTGCGAGGCCGCGGCTGCGGCATGTGCACCGGCGATGCGGCCGAATGCGGTGCCGATGGTCATGCCGACCCCGGCCGTGTAGCCCTTGCCGAGCACGTTGCCGGCCATCATCTCGCCGGCGACGAAGAGGTTGCGGCTCGGCACGCCGGCAAAATGAACCGCCGACTGTTCGTTCACCTTGAGGCCCAGATAGGTGAAGGTGATGCCGGGCTTGAGCGCATAGCCGCGGAAGGGCGGGGTGTCGATCGGCAAGGCCCAGTGCGTCTTGGCCGGCACCAGGCCTTGCGTGTGGCAGTCGTCGAGCACGGTGTGGTCGAAGCGGCCGACCCGGCAGGCGGCGTTGTAGGCGCGCACGGTGCGCACGAAGGCGGTCTCGTCCACGCCGAGCCGGCGCGCGAGGCCCTCGAGGCTGTCGGCCTGTGCACCGGGAAACACCGGCGGCATGAAGCGGCCGGTGGCCTTGGCATCGATGATGGAGTAGCCGACCTGGCCCGGCTGCTGCGCCACGAGCCGGCCCCAGATCGCATAGCGCTTGGGCCAGAAGTCCTCGCCCTCGTCGTAGAAGCGCTCGGCGTGCTTGTTCACGACGATGCCCAGCGACACGCAGTCGATCCGGGTGCAGATGCCGCCGTCGTAGAGCGGGGCGCGCGCATCGACCGCCACGCAGTGCGACTGCGAGGGATCGCCGACCATGTCGGCGCCCGCCTCCATCATGAACTTGAGCAGCACGCCGCGATTGAAGCGGGTGCCGCGGATGGCGAAGTTGTCGGCCGGCCATTCGCCGTCGGCATTCTGTCCCCAGGCCTCGCGCAGCCATTCGCGGTTCGACTCGAAGCCGCCCGCCGCCAGCACGCAGGCGCGCGCGGCGATCCGCTCATCGCCCACCCAGGCGGCGCGGAACTCGCCATCCGCGAGCTCGAGCCGATCGACCGGCGCGTCATAGCGGATGCGCACTCCGAGTGCTTCCGCGCTGCGGTAATAGGCATTGACCAGTGCCTTGCCGCCACCCATGAAGAAGGCGTTGGTGCGCGACAGATGCAGCGTGCCCGACAGCGAGGGCTGGAAATGCACGCCGTGCTTGCGCATCCAGGCGCGACAGGTGGCGGACTCGCGGATCGCGAGGCGGGCAAGCTGCTCGTCGGTGATGCCGCCGGTGACCTTCTTCAGGTCCTGCCAGAACTCCTCCTCCGGATAGGCGTCGGTGAGGACGTCCTGCGGTGCGTCGTGCATGCAGCGCAGGTTGCGGGTGTGGCTGGAGTTGCCGCCGCGCCATGCACGCGGCGCGGCTTCGAGCAGCAGGACCGAGGCGCCCGCTTCGCGCGCCACGAGGGCGGCGCACAGCGCGGCGTTGCCGCCGCCGATCACGAGCACGTCGATCGTGCCGGTTTGTTCATGTTTCATTTGCTGGGCTCCTTTCGGGGGCAATCCTGGTCACGGGCGAAGGCGCCGAGTCGTCGTCCTCGTGCCTCGCCGCGGTGACTCGACTATCGCTGCGCGCGGCCACGCTGCCCTAAGCCGAACCGAGATCGACCGATCTCGAATCGAGATGGCCGGCTTTCACCCCGCGCCAGTCGCCGTCGGCGATCAGCCGCTGCACCACGCGCCGCAGCAGCGCCCGGGTCGCCACTGCGGCCGGCGACAGCTCGTCCTCGGACAAGCTGCACAGCAGGTTGCGGCGCGCGGTGCCCGCGTCCTCGATCTCGGCCCAGCGCAGGGCCGGTGTGGCCTGCTGCTCGCGCGCCAGCGCGGCCCAGGGCTGGAGACTGGCCGCCATGCCGCGCCTCACCATGTGCATCAGCACGGTGAGGGAATCGACTTCGGCGACCACCGTCGGCTGCAGCTCGAGCGCCTTGAACGCAGCGTCGATGACCCGGCGCAGGCCGTGGCGATGGGTGGGCAGCACCAGCGCCGTGTCGCCCAGTCCGGCGAACCGGGTCGGCAGCGCGCCCGGCATGGCGTCGGCGGCGCAGACAAAGAACAGGCGCTCGTCGAGCAGCGGCTCGATGCTCCAGCGTCGCGCCTGGTCGATGTCGAACAGCACCGCCAGGTCGAGCTCGCGCCCCTTGAGCATCTCGCCCAGATGCCCGGACAGGCCCTCGACCAGATGGACGCGGATGTCCGGATACTCGCGTCGCATCGCCTCGATCAGCGCGAAGCCGAGGACCCCCGCCGTCGTCGGCGCGAGGCCGACGCTCACCTGGCCCGACAGCCGCGACTGCCGCGCCGCCGTCGCCGCGCCTTCGGCGTGGCGCAGCGCGAGCTGCGCATGCGACAGGAAGGCGCGCCCGGCGTCGGTGGGAATCACGCCGCTGGCGGTCCGCTGCAGCAACCGGGTCGACAGCTCGCCTTCCAGGCGCTGGATCTGCAGGCTGACCGCGGACTGGGCGATGCCCAGATCGAGCGCGGCCTGGCTGATGCTGCCGAGCTCGATCGTCCGCACCAGGTAACGCAGCTGCCTCAGTTCCATCGCCTGCTCCTCGCGTGTCCGTGCGCGGACTTCCCCGGCCACGTGCCCCGCTGCAGCATGGAGCGCGGGCTCAGTTGACGCTCAGGACCGCCACGCGCTCCAGATCGTCGCTCACCTCAGCGCCCCGCTGCGCCGGCGTGCCACCGGGCGCAGCGCAGCCCGCCCCGCCGTCGCCGCCGAGCGGCCCGCCCAGCACCGGACAATCGAGCTGCATGCGCCCTGCCCACTCCTGGGCGATCCCGTTCGTGCCCGTCATCGCCCGCCCTCCGCTGCGCGCTGCAGCACCTTGTCCACCATCACCCCGGCCTGGCCGAGGTAGTTGGCCGGGTCGCACAGCCGGGCCAGCGCGGCGCGATCGAGATGGACCTTGATTTCGGGATGCTCGGCGAGGATGTCGAGCAAGGGGCGATTGGTCCGGATCGCCTCGCGGCACAGGTCGTAGACCAGGTCGTGCGCGTACTCGCGGCCGATGTAGGGGCCCAGGCCCATCATCACCGCCTCGGACATCACCAGGCCGTTGGTGAGGTCGATGTTGCGGCGCATGTTGCCGGCGTCCACCTCGAGGCCTTCGAGCACGAAGCGGGTCTGCTTCAGCGCCCCGGCGAGCAGGCAGAAGGCCTCGGGCAGCGCGATCCACTCGATCTCCCACGGCCCGGTGGAGCGCTCGTGGTCGGCGATCATCGCGTCCATCAGCGCCGCGGCGTGCTGGCGCACCACCGACACGGCGGCGTGGATGTAGCAGCTCGAGATCGGGTTGCGCTTCTGCGGCATGGTGCTGCTGGAGCCGCGACCCGGGGCGAAGGGCTCGTACACCTCGGCGACCTCGTGCTGCATCATCAGCTTGACGTCCATCGCGATCTTGCCCAGCGAGCCGCCGACCAGGCCGAGGAAGGCGCCGACCTCGGCGATGGTGTCGCGCACCGTGTGCCAGGCGATGTCGGGCTGGGCGAGGCCGAGCTCGGCCATCAGGCCGGCCTGGGTTTCCATCGCGCCGCGCTCGATCGAGGCCAGGGTGCCGCAGGCGCCGCCGAACTCGCCCATCAGCACGCGCGGCCTGAGCTGGGCCAGGCGCTCGCGGTGGCGCTCGATGCCGGCGAGGATGGCGGCGGTCTTGAAGCCGAAGGTGACCGGGATCGCCTGCTGCAGGTTGCTGCGGCCGATCACCGGGGTGTCGCGATGGCGCCGCGACAGCTCGGCCAGCGCGGCCGAGATCGCCGCCAGTTCGCCGTCGATGATCTCCAGGCCCTCGCGGATCTGCAGCACGGTGGCGGTGTCGGTGATGTCCTGGGTGGTCGCGCCCCAGTGGCAGTACTCGCCGAGCTTGTCGCGGCACAGGGCGTTGAGCTGCGACACCACGCCCAGGACCGGGTAGCCGATGCGCTCGGTCTGCTCGCGCAGCTTGTCCATGTCGATCTTGTCGATGTCGCAGTTCGCGACGATCTCGTCGGCCGCCTCCTGCGGGATGATGCCGAGCCGGCCCTGCACCACGGCGAGCGCGCGCTCGATGTCGAGGTACTTCTCGGTGCGGTTGCGGTCGGACCACACCGCGCGCATCGCGTCGGTGCTGAAGATGTTGCCGAAGATCTGTGAGTCGATGATGCTGGCGCCCATGATGGATGCTCCTGAGAATGTCATATGAGGGGTATGCGTTGTGCCTGCGGCGTCAGCCCGCAGGGGCGGCGGCGCAGCGCGCGAGGATGGCCTCGGCCTGAAGCACCACCGGTCGGTCGATCATCTTTCCGTCGAGCTGGGCCGCACCGTCCGACCCTGCCGCCAGCGCCAGCACGCGCTCGGCCCAGGCCTGCTCCTCCGGCGTGGGCCGAACCGCGGCATGGATGACCGCGACCTGTTTCGGGTGGATGCACAACTTGGCAGCGAAGCCGAAGGCGCGGGCGAAGGCGAGGTCGGCACGGATGCGGGCCTCGTCGTCGATGGCCGGGGTCACGCCGGCGACCGGCGCCGCGAGCTCGGCACAGCGCGAGGCGATCGCGATCCGGCTGGCGGGGTAGATCAGCCCGGTCTCGTCGCCCGACAGGCCGAGATCGACCGCGTAGTCCAGCGTGCCGAAGACCAGCCGCAGCACACCGTCGGCGGCGGCGATCTCGTCCACGTTGCGCACCCCGCGCGCGGTTTCGATCAGCGGCAGCACGCGCACCTGCGCCTGCACGGCAGCGACGACCTGATCGACCTGCGCCTGCCATTCGGTCTTGGGCAGCATGACCTGGCCGATGCCGGCGGACTTGAGCAGGGCGAGATCTTCGGCGAACCAGGGCGACAGCGCGTCGTTGATGCGGACGACGATGCGCGCTGCCTGGTCGGCATGCACCGTGAACCAGTCGGCGATCGCGGCGCGGGCGCGGGCCTTGTCCGCCGGGGCGACGGCGTCCTCGAGATCGAGGACGATCGCCCCGGCACCGGCGGCAAGCGCCTTGTCGAAGCGTTCGGGCCGGTTGCCCGGCACGAAGAGGTAGGTGATCGGCATCGGCATGATGGCTCTCCCGGCGGCGCTCAGATCACACCGGCGCTTCTGAGCTCGGCGATGCGGCTCGCCGGATAGCCCAGAGCCCCGAGGATCGCTTCGCTGTGCTCGCCCAGCGCCGGCACCGGATCCATGCGCGGCTCGCCCTCCTCCCACGAGCCCGGCGGCAGCAGCGCGGGCACGGGACCGACCGCGGTACCGACTTCGCGCCAGCGCTTGCGTGCCTTGAGCTGGGGATGCGCCCACACCGCGTGCATGTCGTTGACATGGGCATTGGCGATCTGGGCGGACTCGAGGCGCTCGATGACCTGCTCGGCAGTGAGACCGGAGAAGGCCTCGACGATGATCCGGCGCAGCTCGTCGCGCGCCGCACTGCGCTTCGAGTTGGTGGAGAAGCGTTCTTCCTTCGCCAGCGCGGGCTGGAGCAGCACCTTGTCGCAGAACGCCGCCCATTCGCGCTCGTTCTGCAGGCCGAGCATCACGACCTTGCCGTCGCCGGCGGGGAACGGGCCATAGGGATAGATGGTGGCGTGGCTGGCGCCGGTGCGGCGCGGCGGCGGCGCGCCGTCGAAGGCGTAGTAGAGCGGATAGGTGGTCCACTCGACCAGGCTCTCGAGCATGGAGATGTCGAGGTGCTGGCCGCGGCCGGTCTTCTGGCGCTGCAGCAGCGCGGCGAGGATGTTGCTGTAGGCGTACATGCCGGCGGAGATGTCGGCGATCGAGGGCCCCGCCTTCGACGGCTCGTCCTCGGTGCCGGTCACCGACAGGAAGCCGGACTCGCTCTGGATCAGCAGGTCGTAGGCTTTCTTGTCGCGGTAGGGGCCATCGCTGCCGTAGCCGGAGATGTCGCATACGATGATCTCGGGTTTGAGCGCCGACAGCGTCGCGTACGACAGGCCGAGCCGCGCGGCGGCGCCGGGGGCGAGGTTCTGCACCACGATGTCGGCCTCCTCGACGATCAGGCGCTTGAGGATGGTCTGCGCTTCGGGGTCCTTGACGTCCAGCGTCAGGCTCTCCTTCGAGCGGTTGGTCCACACGAAGTGCGAAGCCAGGCCGCGCACGCGCTCGTCATAGCCGCGGGCGAAGTCGCCCACGCCCGGGCGCTCGACCTTGATCACGCGGGCGCCGAGGTCCGCCAGCTGGCGGGTGGCGAAGGGCGCCGCGATGGCGTGCTCGAGGGTGACGACGGTGATGCCTTCCAGGGGTCTCATCGCCTGCTCCTCACTTGATCACCGCGGTGGCTTCCATCGTCAGCCAGCCTTCGTGATCCTTCGCCCACAGGCGGATGGTCTTGCCGTCGGCCTGCGGCTCGCCGCAGACGAAGAAGTGGTTGATGTCGAACACCGGGCGCACGGCGCGGAATTCGTAGCGTTCCACCACCGCCTCGGGCAGCTGGTGGCGCAGCAGGTCGAGGAGCAGGGTCGCGATCATCGGCCCATGCACCACCAGGCCGGGATAGCCCTCGACCTCGGTCACGTACTTGCGGTCGTAGTGGATGCGGTGGCCGTTGAAGGTCAGCGCCGAGTAGCGGAACAGCAGCACGTCGTCCGGTACCCATTGCTTCTCCCAGGTCGAGCTCGCCGGCGCGGCCTTGGGCGGCGGGGCGACGTCGTCGGGCTTGGGCGCCTCGCGATAGACGATGTCGTGGAACTCGGTGAGCGCGATCTCGGCTTCGCCGGCGCGCCGGATCTCGTGGCGCACCTTGACGAACACCAGCGGGCCGGTGCGACCGGTCTTCTCGCTGACGTCATGGATGGTCGAGGTTCGCGTCATCGCGTCGCCGATCGCGAGCGGCTGGTGGAACTCGAACTGGCTGCCGGCCCACATCCGCCGCGGCAGCGGCACCGGGGGCAGGAAGCCGCCGCGCCTGGCGTGGCCGTCGGGGCCGATCTCCGACTGGCGGTGCAGCGGCAGGAAGTACAGCCAGTGCCACAGCGCCGGCAGCGGCGTGCCGACGGCGGGGCGTTCGGCGGGCCGATCGAAGGTGGCCGACAGGGCGGCATAGGGGGTGGCGGTGGCGATGTCGGAGACTTCTTCCGAGCGGCCGATCCAGTCCTTGAGGTTCATGCGGGGTTCTCCTTGGGGCATGCACAGGCGAGCCGATGCCCCGCCGCGGGCGCAGCGGGACGGGGCATCAGGGCGTCACATCATTCCGAGGGTCTTCGGCAGCCACAGCGAGAGCGGCGGCCAGTAGGTGACGACGGCGAGGAAGACGAGCATGGTCAGCAGCCAGGGGCCGACCGCCTTGCTCATGTCGGTCAGGCCGAGCTTGCTGATGCCGCTGGCGACATAGAGGTTGAGGCCGACCGGCGGGGTGATCATGCCGATCTCCATGTTCACCGTGATCATGATGCCGAAGTGCACCGGGTCGATGCCCAGGCTCGTCGCGATCGGGAACAGGATCGGCGCAAAGATCAGGATGATCGACGCCGGTTCCATGAAGTTGCCCGCGATCAGCAGGATGATGTTCGCCATCAGCAGGAAGCCGATCACCCCCAGGCCGCTCGCTACGATCCATTCGGACATCGCCTGCGGGATCTGCTCATTGGTGAGCAGGAAGGAGAACATCACGGCGTTGGTGATGATGTAGAGGAGCATCGCCGACAGGTTCGCCGACGAGATCAACACCTGCTTGAGATCGGACAGGCGCAGATCCTTGTAGACGAAGGTGGCGATCACGAACGCATAGACCGCACTCATCGCCGCTGCCTCGGTCGCGGTGAAGATGCCGGTGTAGATCCCGCCCATGACGACGATGATCAGCAGCAAACCCCAGATCGACTCGCGGAAAGCCTTGGCGCGCTGGGCCCAGGTGGCTCGTGCGGCGCGCGGATAGTTGTTCTTGCGCGCAATCCACCAGGTCGTGAACATCAGCATCGCGGCAAGCACCAGGCCCGGAACGACCCCCGCCATGAACAGTGCGCCGATCGAGCTGTTGGTCGACACGGCGTACATCACCATCGCGATCGACGGCGGAATCAGGATCCCCAGCCCGCCGGCGGAGGCAACCACGCCCGCGCCGAACTTGTTCGGGTAGCCCGCCTTGACCATCGCCGGCAGCAGGATCGAACCGATTGCCACGACCGTCGCCGGACTCGAACCCGACACTGCGGCGAACAGCGAACACGCGACCACGGCGCTCAAACCGAGACCACCGGGTAGATGCCCGACCATCGAGGTCGCAAACGCGATCATCCGCTTCGCCACCCCGCCATGCGTCAGGAAGTTGCCCGCGAGGATGAAGAACGGCACCGCCATGATTTCGAACTTCTCGATGCCGGTGAAGAGCTTGAGGGCGACACTCTCGATCGGCACCTGGGTCATGAAGAACAGGAAGCTCAGGACCGTCAGGCCGAGCGAGATCGAGATCGGCATGCCGCTGATCATCAGGACCAGCAGCAGCACGAAGATGACAGCGGCGCTCATCGCACACCCCCGGTTTTGTCATGGATTTTCTTGCCGAGGTCGCGCGGATACACGTCGCTCGGATCGGGCATGTCGAGCCCGACGTCGACCTCCTCGTCCATGCCTTCGACATGGCCGTGGTCGTGATGCGGCAGCTCGCCGGTGCGGATGAAGGACCGGCATACCTGCAGGAAGCGGAAACACATCAGGGCACTGCCGAGCGGGATCGCGGAATAGACGACCCAGGTCGGCCACTCGAGGTCGACCGTCGTCGGCCCCTCCAGCGCTTCGCCCGTATCGAGGCCCAGCGCGCTGAAGATCGCGTAGTGGGCACCGTTCTCCCACACGAAATGGCCGCCAAGCGTCGCGATGATGCCGGTGAAGAGCGCGCCCGCGAGCAGGCCGAATATCACGAACTTGGCGCGTGTGCGATCGGGCAGACGGTTGATCAGCACATCGACACCGACGTGGATGCCGGTGCGCACGCCGTAGGCAGCACCGAACTTGGCCATCCACACGAACATGATGATCGTGAGCTCCTGCGCCCAACTCATGTTGATCGAGAGCAACCAGTCCTGCACGCCGGGGATTGCAAAGCCCGAGCCATAGCGGTGCAGGACCGCAATGAAGGTGATGAAGGTCGCCGCACCGATCAGGAGCGTGATGAGCCATTCCTCGAATTGATCCAGGAATTTCATGAAATTCTCCTTGGGGGAGTGAAGGGGGGCGACAGGCGGGAACGCGCTCCGCCTGTCGGCGCAAGCCCGCTCAGTCGACGGTGAGGCCCGCTTCCTTGCGAATCGCCGCAACCAGATCCTTGCCGATGCGCGGGGCCATTTCGTCTTGCACCGGCAGCATCGCCTTGATCCAGACCTTCTTCTCGTCTGGCGTCGGGGTGTGGACCTCGGTCTTGCCCGATGCCTTGATCGCAGCCAGGGACTTGGCGTCGTCCTCGACGGCGATCCGGGTGTTGTAGTCGGTCGCGTCCTTCATCGCTGCCTCGACTTCGATACGAACGTCAGCCGGCAGCTTTTCCCAAAACGCCTTGTTCACCACCACCACGTAGCCGCTATAGGTGTGGTGCGTCAGCGTGACGTGCTTCTGCACCTCGTACTGCTTCTGGGTGTAGAGGTTGGAGAGGTTGCCGTCGGCGCCATCTACCACCCCGGTCTGCAAGGCCTGATAGACCTCGGAGAAGGCCATCGACTGCGGGATGGCGCCGACCGAACGCATGATTGCCTGATTGACCTTGGACGAATTGATCCGCATCTTCAGGCCCTTCATCTTGTCCGGGGTCTGGATCGGCTTGTTTGCGCTCAGCACGCGGAAGCCGGCGTCCCAGAACGACAGACCGACCATGCCGCGCACCTCGAGCTTCTTCAGTAGCGATGCTCCGATCGGACCGCGGGTGACGCGGTGCAGCGCCGCCTCGTCGGGGAACATGTAGGGCAGGTCGAAAACCTCGAATTCCTTTACTCCGGCCGGGCCGAACTTGCCGGCGACCGGCGCCAGCATGTGAACCGAGCCCATCTGCAGGGCCTCGAGCTCTTCCTTGTCCTTGTACAGGGTGCTATTCGCATAGACCTCGACCTTTACCCGGCCCTTGGTGCGCTCTTCGGCGGCCTTCTTGAAGAACTCGGCTGCCTGCCCCTTGGGGGTGTCGACTGCGGCAACGTGGGCAAACTTGATGACAATGGGTTCCTGCCCGAATGCCATGCCCGAGAAGACGATGCCGACGGTGGCAGTCATTGCGAGAAGTGTTTTCATGTTGTGTCTCCTTTGGTGTGAGTGTGAAACTGTTGTGGTTACGAGTAATGAGTCAGGTCGCCGTCCGCACGTACACCTCACCACTGAGCAGCGGCCTGGCCGACGTAACAATCGAGGCGGAATCGATCACTGGAACGGTGTGGATGGCTTGCGGTGCGATGTGCAGGTCACAGGCCATCTGCCCGCTGGGGTGCTCGATGACGATGCGGTACGGAGTGTTTTCGTCGATCTCTACGAGCTCCTCCGCGACCGTGTCAGGCGTGTGACATGCAGCGGCCAGTGCCAACGCACCGGTCGCTGCATGCACCGGGTGGCAGCTTGAGGGAACGAAATAGCGCGACGCGACACTGCCGCCGTTACGCGGAGGAGCGATCATTGCGATCTTCGGCACCCCGCGGTCGGGTGAGACCTCCAGCCCCATGAGTGCCGCGGCAGCGACGCGACTCGACTCTAGACGCTGCAGAAAGTCGGCATCGCCGTCGAGTTCTTCCTTTGACTCGTGACCCGTTTTCCCGAGAGAGGCGGCCTTCACGAAAACGATGGGGATCGCGAAATCCATGCAAGTAACGACAAGCCCATCGAT
>JANJTU010000288.1 GCA_024710965.1 Thauera sp.
AGGCGCAGCTGTCCGGCTTACGGCCCGGCCTGCTGCGCGAGCTCGAGGAGGCCTCGTTGCGGGCATAAGCCGGCACACCGGCCGCCGTGTGGGTTTTTCGAGTTATTCGAGTTATTCGACAGGGTGGGGAGGCTGTACGCGCGGGCATGGCCGATCTGCACAAGCTCTTCATCCGCGTGGACGCGGCGCGCATCTCCGCGCCGATCAAGCTCGCCATCCGCATGCTGGTGCTCACCTTCGTCCGCCCCGGCGAGTTGCGCTGTGCGCAGTGGCCCGAGATCGACCTCGAGACCGGCGCGTCGACCGTGCCGGCCGAGCGACCGCACCCGCGAATGACCGGCATGAAGACGGGCACGGCGCCCAGATCGGCGCGATATTCATCTTCGCCATCGCGACCGGTCTCGCGACAAACAACGCATCCGAAGGGCTGCGCAAGGCGGTGAAGCCTCACACCGAACCGGGGATCTGGAGATCCGCTGCATGGTGCCCGACGGTGGCGCCCTGTCGAAGCGAACACTCGAGGAGATCACCGAAGACATCACCTTCCCCGAGGCGCTCTGACCACCGCCTCGTCAGCAGGCAGAAAGTATCCCCTGCGATTTCGGCCCGCGCCGACGGCGTTCAGAAGCTGTCGCCGCAACTGGCTGCCGCCGCCGAAGACGCGAGCGAGGCAAGCCCGCAGTGGCAGGCGCGGGCAACCGAAGTGTCTGCCCTGGAGGCGCAGCAGGCCGGCGTACAGGCCTGGCTGGCCTGCTGCGCGAGCTCGAGGAGGCTTCGTTGCGGGCATAGGTCGACGCCGATCCGTCGCGTGAGTTTTTCGAGTTATTCGAGTTATTCGACAGGGCAGGAGCGCTACACGCGGGCACCCCGTCGATCAGCAAACCCGGCACGGAGGCAGTGGACGAGCCGCCCGCCGGGCGTGACCAGACTCATGCGCGGATGTATACTTCACGTCCAAGTTCGGGGTAACGGCAAGCCGCTGACGGTATTTTTGACGGTATCGCTGAAAACCGAATTCACGTATACCCCGCCACCACTGGAAGAGAAGGCGTTTTTCGATTCCTGGTGACGGACCACTTCAAACGAGTCCGTCCGAAGCCCTGCCATGTCCCGATACCGGCACGTCCTGTTCGATCTCGATGGCACCCTGATCGACTCGGCCCCGGCGATCCTCGCCAGCTATCGCCAGGCCTTCGCCGCGGCCGGCGTCACGCCGGTCGTGCCGGTGGACGCGGCCATCGTCGGCCCGCCGCTCACCGAGACCCTGCAGCTGCTCAGCGGCAGCCGCGACCCGGCGCTGATCGCCCGCCTCGCCGAGCGCTTCAAGGAAAGCTACGACACGGCCGGCTATCGTCAGACCGCGGCCTACCCCGGCGTGGACGAGTTGCTCGCACAGCTCGCCGCGAGCGGGCGCTTGCTCGCGATCGCGACCAACAAGCGACTGCATCCGACCCGCCTGATCCTCGACCATCTGGGCTGGAGCCGGCATTTCGACGCGGTATACGCGCTCGACATGTTCGAGCCGCGCCTGCCCGACAAGGCGGCGATGATCGCGCGCCTGCTCGCCGACAAGGGCATCGCCGTCGATGCTGCCGTCTATGTCGGCGACCGCAGCGAGGACGGCGAGTCCGCCGACGCCAACCATCTCCCCTTTCTCGCCGCGACCTGGGGCTATGGCAGCCTCGCGCCCGCGGACATGGCACCGCACTGGCGCGCGCTGGCCAGCCCGGCGGCCCTCGCCGGCGCGATCCTCGACGACTGACGCCGCACGGCGCTATTGCGTCTCCGCCAGCAGCTTGCGCAGGTACTCGACGGGAATCGCATAGCTGATGCCCGACGGGTCGGAGAGCACGTTCTCTTTCGTCGATTTGACGAACACCATGTTCATCACGCCGATCACCTGCCCGCTGGCCGGATCGAACAGCGGGCTGCCGCTGTTGCCCGGGTAGGCGGTGGCGTCGAGCTGATAGACACGGAAGACGTCGGTGGCGAGGCGGCGCACCAGCGCCGGATTGAGGTCGCGTGCGTTGGCCTGCGGAATGCCGATCGGCGTGATCGCAGCGACGATGCCGCGGTGGGTCACCGGCGTCATGCCGAGCACGTTGCCGATGGGAAAGCCGGTGAAGGCGACCGCCTGCCCTTCCAGCACCTCGGCGCCGCCGGCCAGCGTCAGCGCCGGCAGGGGCGCGCCCCCCTCCAGCCGCAGCACGGCCAGATCGCGGCGCGGATCACTCGGCCCGCGGCTGACCTGGCGCACGACCGCCTTCTGGTCATCGCCCGGAACGACCACGACCAGCATCTCCAGCTTGTCCGCGCCCAGCGTATCGGGCAGGACGTGGGCATTGGTGGCGATGAGCCGACCATCGCCGACGACGAAGCCGGTGCCACGGAACTGGAAGGCCGGGCTGCGCGTGCGCTGATAGGTGCCGACGGCGACGACCGAGGGCTTGATCCGCGGCACCGTGGTGACGAGATCGGCGCGCGCGATGCCTGGCAGCGCCGTCGCGAGCGCCAGCAGGCAGGCCGACACCAGCGCGCGACGGCGAGCAGGCGCGGTCGGCGTCGACAGCTTCATGTTTCGTGATCCTCCTTGCTCGCCACCCGCAGTGCGCGCAGCATCGTGCTCGGTGCGACGACACTGTCGTCGAAGGGATGCTGCGCGCGGCCGACGTGGCGCAGGATGCGTTCGACGTAGGCGCGGGTTTCCGGATAGGGCGGCACGCCGCGGTGGCGGTCCACCGCCCCCTCGCCGGCGTTGTAGCCGGCGGCAACGAGGGCGACGTCGCCCTCGAAATAGGCCAGCAGCCAGCGCAGGTAGGCCAGTCCGCCGCGGATGTTCTGTTCCGGGTCGTAGGGCCGGCTGACGTTGAAGCGCTCGGCGGTCTCGGGGATCAGTTGCATGACGCCCATCGCGTTCCTGGGCGACAGCGCCTGCGGATCGAGCGCGGACTCGGTGAGGCCGATCGCGAGCGCGAGCGGCGGCTCGATGCCGTACTTCGGCGCCAGTTCCGTGAGCATGCGGGCGACCTGCTGGCGCTCCGGCGCCAGGCGCGCGATCACGCGCTCGAGCGGCCAGGGCTGGAGGGCCACGGTTTGCCGCGCCCCCCGCAGACAGTCTGGCCCCTTGCCGCGGGCGTCGCCCGTGTAGCGCAACATGTGGCGGGCATGGGGGTTGCCGCGCCGGGCAGCCATTGCGAACAGGGCGCCAGCGTGCGCGTCATGGCGCTCGACGCCGCGGCCGTTGGCGTACATCCAGCCGAGGGCATACATCGCGTCCACATCCCCCAGGCGGGCCGCTTCGCAGTACAGCGCAGCCGCACGCAGCGGATCGCGCGGCACCCCTTCGCCGTGCTCGTAGCTCAGGGCCTCCCGCACCAACGCGCGGCCGCGCTCGGCAACCGCCTTGTCGCCGGCCGCGGCCGGCACGGGAAGCGCAAGCAGTGACAGCAGGCAAAAAACCACCCATGCCCGCTTCCGTCCTCGCAGTCCGCGCGCCGCTCCCCGAGCCGTCATTTGTTGTTCGCACCCTGTCATGCCCTATTTATGGCAGGTCGCGGCTACAGGCGCCAGGTGCTCGCGCCCGCCGCCTCGAGCGCGGCAAGGTCGTGCGCCGACTTGACGTCGGCGAACACGCCGCCGGACGCGAGGCGCGACATCAGCTGCGCCGGCGTCATCTCGAGATACTGCCGATGCGCCACCGCGGCGACGACGGCCTGCGCCACCGGCAGCTCGTCCCATGCGGTGAGGCTGACGCCGTACTCGTGCTCGGCTTCGGCGGACGAGGCCACGGGGTCGTGCACATGGACCTTGCAGCCGTAGCTCTGCAGCTCGCGGATGACGTCGATGACCTTGCTGTTGCGCAGGTCGGGGCAGTTCTCCTTGAAGGTGAGCCCGAGCACGATCACGTCCGCGCCCTTGATGCCGGCGCCGGCGGCGATCATCTTCTTCACCGTCTGCTCGGCCACGTACTTGCCCATGCCGTCGTTGATGCGCCGCCCGGCGAGGATGACCTGCGGGTGGTAGCCGAGCATGTCGGCCTTGTAGGTGAGGTAGTAGGGGTCCACGCCGATGCAGTGGCCGCCGACCAGACCGGGGCGGAAGGGCAGGAAGTTCCACTTCGTGCCGGCGGCGTCGAGGACTTCGAGCGTGTCGATGCCGATCTTGTGGAAGAGCACCGCCAGTTCGTTCATGAGCGCGATGTTGAGATCGCGCTGCGTGTTCTCGATCACCTTCGCTGCCTCGGCGACCTTGATCGAACTCGCCGGATGCACGCCGGCGGTGATCACCGAACCATAGACCTCGTGCACCTTGGCCAGCGTCGCCGGGGTGTCACCGGAGACGACCTTGACGATCTTCGTCAGCGTGCGCTCCTTGTCGCCCGGGTTGATGCGCTCGGGCGAATAGCCGACGAAGAAGTCTTCCTTCCACTTCAGGCCCGACTCGCGCTCGATGATCGGGATGCACACCTCCTCGGTAGCGCCGGGATAGACCGTCGATTCATAGACGACGATGGCGCCGCGCTTGAGATGGCGCCCGACCGTCTCCGACGACCGGACCAGCGGCGTGAAGTCGGGCTGGTGGGCCTCGTCCACCGGGGTGGGCACGGCGACGATGACGAAGTCGGCCTCGCGCAGCACCGACGGGTCGGTATGGCAGGACAGATGCACCGCGGCGCGCAGATCCGCCGACGACACTTCGCCGGTGGGATCGACGAAATCGCGGTACGCGGCGACCTTCTCGGCAGACAGGTCGAAACCCAGGGTCTTCATCTTCTTGCCGAACTCCACGGCGAGCGGCAGCCCGACGTAGCCGAGACCGATGACGGCGATCGTGGTCATGGAGCGGTTTCCTTATCGTGGGTTTTGCAGGGATCGTTCACAGCGTTTTCATGACCGCGAGCGCCTCGGTGTGCAGCGGCGTGCCCTCCCTGAGCTTGGGCATCAGGCCGTCGAGCTCCTTGCGCGCGTCGGCGCTGCGGCCAAGGCGCGCGTAGGCCTTGACCAGATTCAGGCGCAACGGCAGCAGGTCGGGCGCGAGCGAAACCGCGCGCGTGAGGCTCGCAAGCCCCTTCTCGGCCTGACCGCGGTCGATCTGGATCACGCCCAGGGTGTCGAGGATCGCCGGGTTGTCGGGCGCCAGCGCCGCCGCGCGTTCGGCGTACTCGAGCGCCTTGGCGTCCTTCAGCTGGCCGGCGGTCCAGGCCAGGTTGTTGAGCACGAGCGGGTTCTGCGGCGCCACCTCGCTCATCGTGCGGAACAGGCGCAGCGCCTCCGGGTAACGCTTCTCGGCGAGCGCGCGCTCACCGAGGTAGGCCCGCATCACCAGGTCCTTCGGCCGCTCGCGCAGCCAGTCGGCGACGAGCTTGTCGGCCTCGGCCTTGCGTTGGCCGCGCAGCAGCGCCGCATGCAGGCGGGTCGCCACGTCACCGCCCGCATTGCGTTCCAGCGCACGCCGGTAGCTCGCCACCGCCTCCGTCCATTTCGCGTCACCGGCCAGCACGTCCGCCTCCAGGGTGTAGCCGGCGGCGAGCCCCGGGTGCTGCTTCTGCACGTTGCGCGCCACTTTCAGTGCGGCTTCGCGGTCGCCGCGTTCGTTCAGCAGCGCCACCAGCCGCTGCTGAACGTCGACCGAATCGGCGCGGATGGCGAGCGCCCTGCGCAGCGCCTGCTCGGCGGCGGCGCTGTTCCTGGCGTTGCGATGCACCTCGGCGAGCACGATCAGCGGCGTCATGGACTGCGGCATCAGGCCGGCGAGACGGTTCAGGGACGCAATTCCCTGTTCGGTGTTGCCGGCGCCGAGTTGCGCACGGGCGAGCATGTCCACCGCGCGCGGATCATTCGGGTAGGCCGCCTCGGCCTTTTGCGCCACCGCCAGCGCCTGCGGGAAGTCACGGTGGCGCAGGTGGTGGAGCACGATCGCGAGCGCCGGCGGCAGCGCCGTCGGCGCCGCGGCCTGGGCGCGGTTCAGCGTTGCCAGCACCTCGCCCTGGGCGGCGCCGGTGGCGGCCTGCAGCTCGGCGAGCGCGAGCAGGGCCTCGACGTTCTTCGCGTTGCGGTCGACGATGGCCTGCACATGGGCCAGCGCTTCCTGGGGGCGTTTCTCGGCGAGGTCGAGCCGCGCCAGGTTGAGCGCCGCGGCCAGGTAGTCCGGCTGCAGCGACAAGGCCTTGGCGAAGGCCGCGCGCGCGGCCGGCAGGTCGCGGCGGGCGATCATCAGGCGGCCGCGCAGATTGGCCACGAGCGGGTTGTCCGGCTGCTTCGCCTCGAGCTGGGCCTGGGCCTCGAGCGCCTTGTCGAGTTCGCCCTGGCGCATGTGGGCAATGACGAGGGCGAGATCGGCCTGGATGGCCCCGGCGTCCATCTGCGAGGCGGATTCCAGGTCGGCGAAGGCGCCCGACGCGTCGCCGCCGGCGAGGCGGGCGACCCCCAGGCGCAGGCGCGCCTGCGCGTCGTCGGGCGCGGCCTTGACTGCCGTCTGCAGGTAGGTCTCGGCCTTGTCGAAGTCGCCGTTGGCGAGATACACCTGCCCCGCCAGGCCGAGCAGGCGGGCGTCCTCGGTCGGCTGCTCGAGCAGGGGCTGGAGCAGTTCGAGTGCGCGGGCGGCCTCGCCGGAGCTGAGGTGCGAGGCGACGAGCATGCGGCGCGCCAGCGGATGCATGGGTGCGCGCGTGAGCACGGCATTGAGGTGGGTGCGCGCCTGCGTATGGTCGTTCAGGCGCAGCAGCACGGAGCCGGCCAGCAGCTGTGCGGGCATGAAGTCCGGGTTCTTCTGCAGCACTTCGAGCACGCCGTCGCGTGCTTCCTTCAGCCGGTTGTCGCGAAAGTCGACAAAGGCCTGCAGATACCGCGTCGACGGGCTCGCGGGTGCCAGCTTCTTCATCGCCTCGAGCCGCACCGCTGCCTCTTCCGCGCGGTTCTGCTGCAGCAGGTGCGACACCAAGGCGTAGTGGTAACCCACCGCATCGGGGCGGATGCGGACCGTCTCTTCCATGGCCTTGATCGCCTCGTCCACCCGCCCCTGCGTCAGCAGGATCTCGGCCAGGACTTCGTGCGCGGTGGCCAGCTCGGGGCGGCGGCCGACAAGCGCCCGCGCCCCCTCTTCCGCGGCCGCGGCGTCGCCCCCGAACAGCCGCGCCCGCGCCAGACCGACGGCGGCGTCGTCGTTGTCGGCCTGCGCGGCGAGGGCGGCCTCGTAGGTCCTGGCCGCGTCGGCGGCATTGGCCTTGGCCAGATGCGCGTCGGCGACCGCCCCGAGCAGCATCGAGCGGGCGGACGCATCGGCCAGCTCGACGTCCTTGAACTCGTTCAGCACGCGGTCGAACTCGGCCGCGCGGACCCAGGCGCGCGCCAGCAGCGGCACGACCTGTTCGCGCTCGTAGCCGAGGTCGAGCGCACGCTGCAGCTCCTTGGCGGCGCCCGGCACGTCTCCGCGCTCGAGATTGACCTTGCCCAACAGGAAGCGCGCTTCGGCCAGGTTGGCGTTCTCCTGCAGCGCATTCTTGAGCTGGATGCTCGCGGCGTTGAGGTCGTTGCTGGCGAGGTAGGACTTGGCCGATGCGAGCATTTCCTCCGGGCTGTCGCTGCAGCCCGCCAGCAGGGCCGCAGTGATCGCGGCCAGCGCCAGCCTGCGCCCCCTGCCCATGCTCCAGCCTAAACCCGTACGTTTCATGTTCAGCTCTCCTTTTTCAGGCCGAAGCGGTTGATCAGGTCGTACAGCGAGGGCCGGCTGACCCCGAGAATCTCCGCCGCGCGAGCGATATTGTTGTTGGTGCGGGCCAGAACCCGCAAGACCGCGCGGCGTTCCGCCTCGTCCCGCACCTGGCGCAGGTTGAGCCACTCGAGGTCACCCTCGGCCGCTTCGAGGCCGAGGTCGTCGGCCGTGATGCGGTTGCCGTCGGCCATGATGACTGCGCGCTTCAGGCAGTTCTCGAGTTCGCGCACGTTCCCCGGCCAGCGGTGGGCCTCGATTGCGGCGATGGCGTCGTCGGTGAGGGCGAGCGCCCCGCGGCCGTTCTCGCGCGCATAGCGCTGCACGAAGGCGTGCGCCAGCAGCACCGCGTCGCCCTCCCGGTCGCGCAGCGGCGGAATGTCGATGATGATCTCGACCAGCCGATAGTACAGGTCCTCGCGGAACAGCCCGGCCTTGATCTGGGCCTTGAGGTCGCGGTGGGTCGCGCACACGATGCGCACATCGACCGGAATCTCGTCCCGTCCGCCGATGCGCTCGATCACCCGCTCCTGCAGGAAGCGCAGCAGCTTCGCCTGCAGCGGCATGGGCAGGTCGCCGATCTCGTCGAGGAACAGGGTGCCGCGATGCGCGGTCTCGATCTTGCCCGGGGTCTGCTTGACCGCGCCGGTGAAGGCGCCCTTTTCGTAGCCGAACAGCTCGCTCTCGAGCAGGGTGTCGGGGATCGCCGCGCAGTTGATGGCGACGAAGCGCTCGCGCACACGCGGTGACAGGGCGTGCAGCCCGCGCGCGAGCACCTCCGTGCCGGTGCCGCTCTCGCCGAGCAGGGCGACGGTGACCGATGCCGAGGCCAGCTTCTCGATCGTGCGGCAGATCTTGAGCATGCCCGGGTCGCGCGTCAGCAGGCCCGCGAGCGCGCCACCCTCGAGCGCCGCGAGGCGTGCGTTCTCCATCTGCAGCTCGTACATGCGGAAGGCGCGCTCGATCGTCAGCGTCAGCAACTCGGGCTCGAAGGGCTTGGCGAAGAAATCATAGGCACCGAGGCCGACCGCCTTCACCGCGTTCTCGCGGTCGTGCTGGCCGGTGAGGACGATGATCTTGGTGTCGGGCGCCAGCGTGAGCATCTCGCGCAGCAGGCGGAAGCCTTCGCTGACGTCGTCGGGCGCGGGCGGCAGGCCCAGATCCATCGTCACCACCGCGGGCTCGTGGCGGCGCAGCTGCGTGATCGCGCTTTCGCGGTCGTCGGCGACGACGGTCTCGAAGGCGTCGAAAGCCCACCGCATCTGCTTCTGCAGCGCGGGATCGTCCTCGACGATCAGTAGCGTTCGCGGCTTGTCAGGCATGGGCTTCACTCGCTCCGTCAAGCGCGGCGGAATGGTCGCGCGTCACGCGTGGGAGCTCGAGGGTGACACGGGTGCCCCGCCCCGGCTCGCTCTCGAAATGCACCCCGCCGCCGATCTCCTTGAGGTACTGACGCGTCTCGAAAACCCCGATGCCCATGCCGCTGGCCTTGGTCGTCTGGAACGGGCGCGACAGGCGCTCGCGCAAGAAATCGGCGCTCATGCCGCAGCCCGTGTCTTCGACGACGACGCGCAGACGCCCGTCCCCGCAATCCTGCAATTCGATTTCCACACTACCATCCTGACTAGTCGCATCCAGTGCATTTTGCACGATATGCCCGATGATTCGCTCCAGCCGCTCCGGGTGGGCGCGCGCCTCGTGCGGCGCCGTCGCGCTGTCGCGCCGCGTCACCGCCGGGCGCTGGCCGCGGCGGGCGGCGCAGACGCGGTCGATGATCGCCGCGACGTCGACCGTGCGCGGCGGGTCGATCGAGCGCTTCTCCTGCAGCTGCGCCATCAGCCCGCGCATGCGCGCCTCGACGTTGGCGACGGTCTCCAGCATGTCCTTCTGGAACTCGGGGTTGTCCTTGTGCCGTTCGGCGTTCTTCAGCATCAGCGCCAGCTGCGCGACGAGGTTCTTCAGGTCGTGCACGACGAAGGCCGTCATGCGGTTGAACGACTCGAACTTGCGCGCCTCGAGCAGGGCCTCGGCCGCCTGCATGCGCTCGAGGTAGCCCGCCGCCTGCCGCTGCGCGGTCTTCAGCAGGTCGAGCACTTCCCAGTCGATGTCGAAGGGCGCGCGCGGCGTGCTGAGCACGACGAAGCCGATCAGCGCCTCCGAGCCCTTGAGCGGAATCACCAGCCACGCATCGCCCAGCGACGACAGCCACTCCGGCAGCACGAGGCCGCCATAGGGCGCCGGCCGGCTCCGGTACTCCTCGAGGTTGATAACCCATTCGCGCTCGTCGAGAAAGCGGCACAGCTCCGAATCGAGCGGCTCGAGCGCCTGCATCGCCTGCTGGTTGAGGCGGGAATGCATCGCACAGTTGCCATACGCGTCGCGCAGCCACAAGGTGCCGCCCGGGCTCTCCACCAGGTCGGACAAGGCCTTGATCACCGACTGCCCCAGGTCGAGCCCCTTCCCCGCGGACGCCAGCGCCTGGGTGAAGCGGAGCCATTCGCTGCGATAGTCATAGCGGTAGGAAAACAGGTGCTTGCTCAGGAACACGCGCAGCCGCGCCCGCAGCGTTCCCGAGAAGAACAGCGCGCCCAGCAGCAGCAGGCCGGCGAACAGCAGCGTCATCTGCAACGCCCGCCCCCAGTCGCCGCCGAAATAGCGCACGTAGTACGCCGCCGCCGCGATCACGAGCAGGTACAGCCCGGCAACGGCGAGCGCGGTGGAATGGAACACCATCTCGCGCGACATCGACATGCGCAGCGTCCACGACGGATTGCGCGTGCCCGACAGCGCGATGAGCGGAATCAGCAGCGCATGGGCAAAGCCGCGCACCGCCCACACGTCCTGGTCGATACGGGAGAACAGCGTGGCGTCGGCGAAGAGGTAAAGCTCGAAGATGTAGCCCGCGCCGAGCGCGATGCAGAGCGGCTTGACGCCCCAGCGCGACGCCGCCGGCAGGCCGCGAAAAAGCTGCTCGACCAGCATCAGGCCGACGATGGCGTGGCCGAGCCACGCCGCCAGCATCGCCTCCTGGAACAGCAGCGGCTCGCCGAGCGCGACGTCGCCGCCCATCGCCAGCAGTTGCGCACCGACTACCGCCGCCGCCGCCAGCGCCGGCCACTTCAACCGCCCGCCCCAGAGCGGGCGCAAGAGCACGACGACGAACAGCAGCCAGGCCCCGCCACGGAGGACGTCGAGCACCGTCGCCGCGAGCAGCAGCACCGGCACCGACGCGCGCACGTAGGCCGCGTTCGCCAGCGTCCATAGACAGGAGAGCAGCACCGCCGCCAGCAGCACCCCGCCGGGCCGCCCCCCGCGCCAGGCGACGAAGACGTAGAGCGCGAACACGAGGTAGGCGAACGCGGCGAGCCCGTACCCCCAGAAAGCGACTTCAGCCAAATTACGCCCCCCGCACGAATTTCAAGCCGCCCCGGACACCACCGGGTCGATTCCCTCGGTACGCATCAGGCGGGGTCGGAGCACAGGGCGCTCAGTGCGCGCCCTCCCCGGTGAGCACGACGCGCACGGTCTCGAACAGCACCAGCGTGTCCAGCACCAGGGTATGGTTTTTGACATAGTACAGATCGTACTGGAGCTTCTCGATCGCATCACCCACCGAAGCGCCGTACTGATAGCGCACCTGCGCCCACCCGGTGACGCCCGGCTTGACGCAGTGGCGGACGTTGTAGAAGGGGATCTCGCGCGCGAGTTGGTCGACGAAATAGGGCCGCTCCGGGCGCGGCCCCACCAGGCTCATGTCGCCCACCACCACATTGAACAGCTGCGGCAGCTCGTCGATCCGCAGCTTGCGGATCACCCGCCCCACCCGGGTGGTGCGGTCATCGTTCGACGTCGCCCAGCGCGGCGTGCCGTCCTTCTCGGCGTCGCGCCGCATGCTGCGGAACTTCGTCACCTTGAAGATGCGTCCGCCACGGCCCACGCGCTCCTGCCGGTAGAACACCGGCGCGCCGTCCTCGAGCAGGATCAGCAGCGCGGTCAGCAGCATCAGCGGCAGCGTCAGCACGAGTAGCAGCAACGACACCGCGAGGTCGAAGCAGCGCTTGACGAAGGTGCGCGCCAGGCCCTGACGAAAGCCGTCGCCATAGATCAGCCAGCTCGCGCGCAGCGAGTCGAGGCGAACCTGCCCTTGCACCCGCTCGAAGAACGAGGACAGGTCCAGCACGCGGACACCGGCGAGCTTGCAGTCGAGCAGTTCGCGCAGGGGCAGCACCCCGCCCCGCCGCTGGCGGACGGCGACGATGACCTCGTCCACCCGCAGCTTGCGCGCCATGCTTGCGAGATTGCCGGGGCTGAGCACCTGGTGCGCATCGACCTCCGTCTTCTCGTCGCCCGCCGTCGGCACGAAGCCTACGACTTCGACGCTGCGCTGCAGCGGCCGGGTCAGGTCGCGATACACCATCAGCGCGTCACGGCCGGTGCCGATGATCAACACCCGCGGCGAGAACAGCCCCGAGGCCTGGCGCTGATTCACCACCCCCCTCACGATCAGCAGCAGGCCCAGCAGCAACACCACATTGACGTGGAGCGAATGCGGGGCAAGCGCCGCCCACGGCAGCAGGCCGAACACCGCATAGGCCACCGGCACGCTGACCACCACCGACAGCACCACGCTGACCACCACCTCGCGGTGCTCGCGTCGCGGCACGGGGCGATAAAGCCCCATCGCCGTGTTGAGCGCCACCATCAGCAGCGCGAACGTGAACGCGGACGGCGCGAACACCTGCCAGTCCGGCGCGTCCGGCGAAGCCTCGAGCACCACGGCGAGCAGCACGACGAAGAAGAGGAGCAAGGCGTCGAACACCACCTGCTGCAAGGTATGGGACGGAAAATAGTGGCTGATGACCTTCAGCATGATGGACCTCTGGATCTGCGCTCATCCACGCAAAGGATACCTGCCGGCCGTGGCAAGCAGGCACTATCACCAACATACACTAACGAAACGACGCTCTGTTGTTCGTTAAACACGTCACGAATCCCGGGGGCGAGCCGGCCGTAGGCGCGCATCGCACTGGCGCGCCGGCGACCATGCTTCGCCATGAACTGAGCGCCCGGCAAGGTGCTCGCGGACACGCGCGTGACCCCGTATACAGTTTACATGTTGCGCTGCACAATATACACCTCTGACCCGGGAGGCGCCGCCCCGACCTGCCCCGTCGCCCATTTCTTCAGCACTACCAGAGGCACGACCCCATGATTGACAGCACACGCGATTTTTCCGAACTCTACGGCTACCGCTTCGAGGATCTTGCCGTAGGCATGAGCGCGGCGATGTCCCGCACGGTCACGGAGGCGGACATCCTGCTCTTCGCCGGGGTGTCGGGCGACACCAACCCGGTCCATCTCGACGCCGAGTTTGCGGCGAGCACGATGTTCGGCGGCCGCATCGCCCACGGCATGCTGTCGGCGGGGCTGATCTCGGCGGTGTTCGGCACCCGCCTGCCCGGCCCGGGCTGCATCTACCTGTCGCAGAACCTGAAGTTCAGGGCGCCGGTGAAGGCCGGCGACACGGTGGTCGCGCGCGTGACGGTGAAGGAACTGAACGCCGCGAAACGGCGCGCGACCTTCTCCACCGTGTGCACCTGTAGCGACACCACGGTGATCGACGGCGAGGCGGAGATCATGATTCCGGCGCGCTAGGGAGAAAGCGCCCGACGCCGCTGGCACGGCGCCGGGCTATTCGAACGCCGCCCCGTCCTGCTCGCGCCGGAAAGCGCTTGATGAGCAAATGAAAGTCCTGCCCCTGCCCCCCATGACCCTGCCCCCTTACTCCCTTACTCCGCCAGCCAGTTCTCGATCACCAGCCCCTTCACCCGACTGAACTCCCGGACGTTGTCCGTCACCAGCGTCACGCCGAGCCTCAGGGCTTGGGCGGCGATCCACAGATCATTCGCCCCGATGGGCTGGCCCTGACGCTCGAGGTCGGCACGAATTCTTGCGTAGGCCGCGCTCACCTCGGCATCGAGCGGAACGAGTTCCAGCCCGGCGACGACCGCCGCCAGCCGCAGCCGATTCCGCTCGACCTGGGCGCTTTTCTCGACGCCGGTCTCGAGTTCCCCGAGCACCACCGGCGACAGCAGGATGGCCGACGCGGGCAAGGATTCAAGCCTCGCGCGCACGGCCGGATGCGCCTTCAGCGCGGCGATGAAGATGTTCGTGTCGAGCAGATAGGCCATGCAGTCTCAGTCCCAGCCCTCAACCGGCTCCGGCCGGGTATCGCCCGGCGCCGCAAAGTCCACGCCGCCTTCCCGCCAGGCAAGCCGAAAGACATCGGCAGCCGAGCGCGGCATGTCCGGAACCAAGCGGGCAACGACCTTTCCCCGACGCGTGATCAGCACTTCCTCTCCCGCCTCCGCGGCAGCGAGCAATGCCGAAAACTGCGCCTTTGCTTCAACAACCGGAACCGTACGCATTGCACACCTCAGACAAATGACCATATGGTCATAATTTAGCAGAGGGTGCCCGGTCATGCCACGTTGACACGGATTCCGGGTGAAGCGGGACATTGGCGGGCTCAAGGAGCAGATGCAAGCCCTGCCCCCGGACCTTCCGCTAAGGCCGAAAGACCTCGATGGCTAGACCATCGACATGACGATAGCGACGGTCGTTCGCAGTCAGCAAGTCGAACCCGAGTTCCAGCGCAGTGGCCGCGATCAAGGCGTCTGCCAGTTGCATCGCATGCGAGAGCGCATACTGCTCAACCAGAAAGCAGGCTCGTGCGGAGATGGCCTCATCGATCTGAACGACCCGGGCGGACCAGAAGCTCTGGGACTGCCTGAGTGCGCGCAGTTCTCCCTTGTCGCGGACACCCTGAACCAGTTCCATATAGGTCACCGCAGAAACCCGACATCCCGTCCAGACGGTCCGCCGCCCGCTCGTTTCCCCGTAGGTTCCAGATCAGGACATCCGTATCGACCAGCATCACGGCAAGGCCCTGCCCTGCCGCAGTCGCCGCACCTGATCGTCCACAGGTTCATTGTGATCGGCCCACAAGCCGAATGCCGGATTACGCCCCTCAGGCGGTTCTGGCCTCGCCTCTTCCCAGCGCATCAGGACCGCCCGCGAGCGCCCTCGGTTGGTGATATCACCCGCTCCCCGCGATCCGCCGCCGCAAGCACCTCGGCTGTATGCAGCCGCAGCCCCTGATCGTCGCCTCCATGAGCTGACTCCTTGTTTCACAAGAACGTGAACACTTTAATTAAGCGGCTGCCTACAAGGAGGAAATGAGCAAATGAAAGACCCTGCGGCCCTGCGCGGGACGAACCGCAGAATTTCGTTCGTCCCTATTGACGGGGGTGGCTAATGGGTGACCCTCAGACCCCTACTCAAAAAAAACGGGGACCGAAGTCCCCGTCTCTTGTTCAGACCTGTACCGGGTACAGATTAGAACGAGTGACGCACGCCGACCTGGAAGCCTTCCTGGTAGCCTTGGCCGCCGTTGGAGGCGTCGCCAACCTGAGAGCCCAGACCGCCGTCGTCGTTCTTGATGTCGGCATAGACGGCATACAGGCCGGTGCGCTTCGACATCGCATGGGTGTAGCCCAGCGCCCACTGGCGGGCGTTCGGATCGCCAGCCACCGCCGTGTTCTCGGCGTAGGTGTAGGAGGCGAGCACAGCGCCAGCCTTGCCGACCGGAGCGGTCAGACCGAGCATGTACTGATCGCGATCCTGACCGTTGTCGACGTCATTGTTGCCGATCATGCCGGCGACCTTGACCATACCAAAGTCGTAGGACGCAGCCACGTCCCAAGCCTTCGTCTTGGGATTAGGCGTGATGCCATGAGCCTTCTTCTGCATGTAGCTCAGGGTAACGGACAGCGGACCGTTGGTGTACGTCGGGGCGACCATGTACGCACGGACATCGCCGTCGTTCTCGAGCGCTTCATTGGTCGCAGCGGTGCTGCCGGCGGTCGCCGGGGATTGGGCGCTCGAGCCGTTGTTGCCGGTAGCGTTCGAGTAGCCGAGCTTGACCGACAGACCCGAGAAGGACGGCGAGACGTAGGCCACCATGTTGTTGTAGCGGGCGTCAGCGTCATAGACGTTACCGGCCTGGCCAACGGTGCCGTTACCGAACGGATCGTAGGCACCCTTCAGGTTGTCCTGGAAGGTGTACATGCGGCCGAGCGCCACGGTACCGAAGCCGCCAGCCAGGGACAGGAAGGACTGACGGGAGAAGGCGCCATCACCACGACCGGTGCCCTGATCGACGAAGAAGCCCTGCTCCAGCACGAAGCCGGCCTTCAGGCCGTTGCCCAGGTCTTCGGTGCCGCGGAAGCCGAGGCGGTTGCCGTTGGCTTGGCCGGAGTCGACCGAGGTCTTGCTGCCCACGCCCGAGGCAACGTTGTCGCTGCGATAGGCAACACCCACATCCACCAGACCATAGACGGTGACGTTCGACTGAGCGAAGGCCGGAGCCGAAACGAGGCCGGCGACGGCCAGCGCGATCAGTTTCTTCTGCATTTGTTTCTCCTCAAATATGAAGTTGAGACCGCGGCATTTACCTTGGCCCTACTCACCTCTCTGGCGAGAAGTTGGGCTGATTGTGCAAACCGCTCGCAGGCCGTGCAAGCGCGGGAGCGCGAAAACACCACATTCGGACGATTGTTGTTGCGGGCGTGCAACAGCCCCAGCGGGTCAGCGCCGCGCATCGAGCCGCGGCAGGTCCGCCGTCCATGCCAGGAGCTTTTCGTCCGCCGTCAGCAGCGTTGCGCTGCGCAGCATGGCGGTCGCGGCGATGAGACGGTCTGCCGGATCCCGCTGCAGGCCGTCGAATCCCGCCGCGAGCAGCCCGATCCGGCCGTCGAGCGGGATCTCGGCCACGCCGGCTGCGATCAGCTCCGCGCGCCAGACGTCCACCGCGACCGGCAAGCTGACGCGGCCGCGCTGCACGAGCAGCGCGCATTCCCAGAAGCTGATCGCGCTGACCGCCACGCGCGCGTGACGCCACGCCTGCGCAATCTGTGCCCGCGCCTGGGGGCCCAGCGCCTGATCGTCGGCGTCCATCCACAGCAGCACATGGGTGTCGAGCACGATCACGCCAGCGCCTCCCAGTCGCCGTCGGCCACCGGCGCCACCACATCGCCGTGGATACGCAGGCCAGGGTGCAGACCGAATGGCGACGCCCTGCGCTCGCCTTCGTAGGGGTGGAGCTCGGCGACCGGCTTGCCGTTCTTGGTCACCACGACGATCTCTCCGGTGGCTGCGACCTGGTCCATGAGGGCGAGGCAGCGGGCCTTGAACTCGGAAGCCTGGATGGTTCGCATGAGGACAGCTCCTGCGCAAGAAAAAGATGACCATGATCCTGACCAGGGTTGGAGCTCAAGACACGTCGCCGAGGTGAGTTGCGAACGAACGGCTTACATACCCACAGAACCCCCACATCTGGACGATTGTTGTTGTGCGCACATCAGCGCTGACGCATGTCCGGCGACAAGAATCCGCTCGCCCTCCATCCGTTTCGAGGCATCGACATCGCCAGCCCGGCCGAGCTTGTCGCCCGCCGCTGCGGCGGTTGATCGAGTACCCGACAAAAAGGGAACTCACACCCGCCCTTAGCACTCCCACACGCCGAGTGCTAAAATCCCCCGCGAGGAGGACACATAGATATGTCTCAAGCCCTGTCGTTCCCGGTGCCGTCCGCTGGCAGTATCGACCAGTACATCCAGTCGGTTAACCGCCTGCCGATGCTCACCGAGCAGGAGGAAGTGGCGCTGGCGACCCGGTTGCGCGAGGAAGGCGACGTCGAGGCGGCGCGCCAGCTGGTGATGTCGCACCTGCGCGTGGTGGTGGCGATCGCGCGCGGCTACCTGGGCTACGGCCTGCCGCACGCCGACCTGATCCAGGAAGGCAACATCGGCCTGATGAAGGCGGTGAAGCGCTTCGACCCCTCGCGCGGCGTGCGCCTGGTGTCGTTCGCGATCCACTGGATCAAGGCCGAGATCCACGAATACATCCTGAAGAACTGGCGCCTGGTGAAGATCGCCACGACGAAGGCGCAGCGCAAGCTCTTCTTCAACCTGCGCGGCATGAAGCAGGACACCGGCGCGCTGAACCCCGCCGAAGTGCGCGCGGTGGCGGCGCAACTGGGAGTCAAGCCCGAAGAAGTGGTGGAGATGGAGACCCGCCTCGGCGGCCGCGACATCCCGCTCGACGCCGGCAGCGACGACGAGGACGAGCGCTTCGCCCCGATCGCCTACCTGCCCGACCCGCACGCCGAGCCCTCCGAAGCGGTCGAGCAGGCCCAGCTCGCCCGCCTCCAGGACAGCGGCCTGCGCGCGGCCCTCGGCAGCCTCGACGAACGCAGCCGCCGCATCGTCGAGCGCCGCTGGCTGACCGAAGGCGACAGCGCCACGCTGCACGAGCTGGCCGCCGAATACGGCGTGTCGGCCGAGCGCATCCGCCAGATCGAGGCGAAGGCGATGCAGAAGATGCGGGGCATGCTGGCCGCGATGGTGTGATCTCCCCGGCCACCATCGCGAGCGCGAGGGCTATGCTGCCTGCAAGCGGCCACGAGGATGGGCGATCATGACGAACACCAACCACCTGCTGGCGAGGGTCACGGTTTCCGCGGATCAGTGCGGCGGCCGCCCCTGCATACGCGGCCAGCGAATGCGGGTGTCGGACATCCTCAGTCTGCTCAGTGCCGGCGCGAGCTTCGACGAGATCCTTGAGGACTATCCCTTTCTCGAAGCAGACGACATCCGCGCCGCGCTCGAATATGCCGCGCTGCAGGCCGACCATGCGGTGCTGATCGCGGCGTGAAGCTGCTCGTCGATAACCAGTTGCCGATCGGCCTCGCACGCTGGTTGACGAGCCAGGGACTGGACGCCCGTCACGTCATCGACGAGGGCTTGGGCAGCGCGTCCGACCATGAAATCTGGACGTTCGCGCGCGATCGCAGTCTGGTCATCGTCAGCAAGGACGATGACTTTCGCGTCATCGCCAATCAGCAGCGCAGCATCCCGCCCCAGGTGGTCTGGGTGAGGCTAGGCAATTGCCGCAAGGCAGCGCTACTCGCTGCCTTCCAGTCCATCCTGCCGCGCCTCGTCGAAGCCCTCGACGCAGGCGAAGCCATCGTCGAGATCCGCTAAAAGGTCATCACTTCCCCCCCAGCAAGGCCCTGATATCCGCCGCGATCGCCTCCGGCGTCTCGCCGTGGCGCACGTACAGGCGCAGCCGACCCTCGGGGTCGAAGAGGTAGGTGCCGGCGGAGTGGTCGACGGTGTAATGGCCTTCGAGGTCGCCGCTCTTGCGGTAGAAGATGCGGAACTCCTTCGCCACCGCGGCGATCCGCTCCGGCGGGCCGGACAGGCCGAGGAAGCGCGGATTGAACAGCGGCACGTATTCGGCCAGCAGCGCGGGCGTGTCGCGATCCGGGTCGACGGTGACGAAGAGCACCTGCACACGCTCGCTGTCGGGCCCGAGCTGGCGCATGACCTCGCTCATGCCCGACAGCGCGGTCGGGCAGACGTCCGGACACTGCGTGTAGCCGAAGAACAGGGTCACGACCTTGCCGCGGAAGTCGGCCAGGGTGCGCTCCTGGCCGCGGTGGTCGACGAGCGCGAGCGCCTTGCCGTAGTCGGCGCCGGTGATGTCGGTGCTGCGGAAC
>JANJTU010000295.1 GCA_024710965.1 Thauera sp.
TGCGATGTCGTCGCCGACGGTGTAGATCTTCCAGCCGTTGAAGGACTTCGGCGGGATCAGCATGGCGAAGTTGGTCTTGCCGCAGGCCGACGGGAAGGCCGCCGCGACGTAGGTCTTCTCGCCTTCGGGCGACTCGACGCCAAGGATCAGCATGTGCTCGGCGAGCCAGCCTTCGTCGCGCGCCATCGTCGAGGCGATGCGCAGCGCGAAGCACTTCTTGCCCAGCAGCGCGTTGCCGCCGTAGCCCGAGCCGTAGGACCAGATCTCGCGCGTTTCCGGGTAGTGGACGATGTACTTGGTCGTGGGGTTGCACGGCCAGCGGCTGTCCTTCTCGCCGTGGGCGAGGGGGGCGCCGACCGTGTGCACGCAGGGCACGAACTCGCCATCGGTGCCGAGCACGTCGATGGCGCCGCGGCCCATGCGCGTCATCGTGCGCATGTTGGTGACGACGTAGGGGCTGTCAGAGATCTCGATGCCGATGTGGGCGATCGGGCTGCCAAGCGGGCCCATCGAGAACGGGATCACGTACATCGTGCGACCATGCATCGAGCCCCGGAACAGCTCGTTCAGCGTCGCGCGCATGACCGCCGGGTCTTCCCAGTTGTTGGTCGGGCCGGCGTCGGCCTTGTCCTTCGAGCAGATGAAGGTACGGTCTTCGACGCGGGCGACGTCGGACGGGTCGGACCAGGCGAGGTAGGAATTCTTGCGCTTCTCCGGGTTCAGCTTGATCAGCATGCCCGAGGCGACCATCTCGGCGCACAGGCGGTCGTACTCTTCCTGGGAGCCGTCGCACCAGACCACCCGGTCAGGCTCGGTCAGGGCGGCGATCTCGGCGACCCACTTCTTGAGGCCTTCGTGGCGGACGTAATCGGGGGCGGCGGCAAATGCCGCGTCGGCGTGGCTTTGAGACATGGTGAACAGCTCTCCCGTGCTGTGATGCAAAACCATCCCCGTCGGTCGGTCATCGTCGCCGATGGCAGCGCCTGGCCGGCGGGCTGCGAAAGTGCGCGCGAGGCGCACGCTGATCCTGCGATTGCGGAGAACGGGCGGGTAAACCGCAATCGGCGAAAGCCGAATATTATGCCACGGCACCGGCAGCCGAGCGACGCCGCGGCATCAAAGCCTTACGAATGCACGCTTTTTTCATATCGCAGATTGAAGTTTCGTAATGCGGCATGCTGTCTTTCGGAGTATCCTTTCGGGGCGC
This sequence comes from Thauera sp., assembly GCA_024710965.1. Classification (GTDB taxonomy): domain Bacteria; phylum Pseudomonadota; class Gammaproteobacteria; order Burkholderiales; family Rhodocyclaceae; genus Thauera. The sequence continues at coordinate 1,208 of JANJTU010000295.1, forward strand.
AGCGCCGGAACGGACGGGTTGTCCCTCGTCCGCGATGCGGAACTACAAGCACAAGATCAACGAGACGGAAGACAGCCATGGACGAACTCATTCGCGCCGCAGCCCTCGATTACCACCGTTACCCGCGCCCGGGGAAGATCTCGGTGACACCGACCAAGGTCCTCTCCAACCAGCGCGACCTGTCGCTCGCCTACTCGCCCGGCGTGGCCGCGGCCTGTGACGCGATCGTCGAGGATCCGGCCGAGGCGGCGAGCCTGACCGCGCGCTCGAACCTGATCGGCGTCGTCACCAACGGCACCGCGGTGCTCGGCCTGGGCAACATCGGCCCGCTCGCGGCGAAGCCAGTGATGGAAGGCAAGGGCGTGCTGTTCAAGAAGTTCGCCGGCATCGACGTCTTCGACCTCGAGATCGACGAGCCCGACGCGGACAAGCTGATCGACATGATCGCCGCGCTCGAGCCCACCTTCGGCGGCATCAACCTCGAGGACATCAAGGCGCCCGAGTGCTTCTACATCGAGAAGAAGCTGCGCGAGCGCATGAAGATCCCGGTGTTCCACGACGACCAGCACGGCACTGCGATCGTGGTCGGTGCGGCCGTGCTCAACGGCCTGCAGATGCAGGGCAAGGACCTGGCGAAGGTCAAGCTCGTGACCTCGGGCGCCGGTGCCGCCGCGCTCGCCTGCCTCGACCTCCTGGTGATGCTCGGCATCCCGGTCGAGAACATCTGGGTCACCGACATCGAAGGCGTGGTGTATGAAGGTCGCACCGTCCTGATGGACCCGATCAAGGCGCGCTACGCAAAGACGACCGACGCGAGAAAGCTCGCCGAGATCATCGAGGGCGCGGACGTGTTCCTCGGTCTGTCGGCCGGCGGCGTGCTCAAGGGCGAGATGGTGGCGAAGATGGCGGCCCAGCCGCTGATCCTCGCGCTCGCCAACCCGACGCCCGAGATCCTGCCCGAGGAGGTCAAGGCCGTACGCGACGATGCGATCATCGCCACCGGTCGGTCGGACTATCCGAACCAGGTCAACAACGTGCTGTGCTTCCCCTTCATCTTCCGCGGCGCGCTCGACGTCGGCGCGACCACCATCACCGACGAGATGAAGCTCGCCGCGGTGAAGGCGATCGCAGAGCTCGCGCGCGTCGAGCAGAGCGACATCGTCGCCGCCGCCTACGGCGAGAAGGTGGGCGGTTTCGGCCCCGAATACATCATCCCGCGCCCCTTCGATCCGCGCCTGATCGTCAAGATCGCCCCCGCGGTGGCCGAGGCGGCGATGGCCTCGGGCGTCGCCACGCGCCCGATCACCGATTGGGAAGCCTACCGCGGCAACCTGAACAACTTCGTCTGGCACTCGGGCCTGATCATGAAGCCGGTGTTCGCCGCCGCACGCATGAACCCGAAGCGCATCATCTTCTCCGAGGGCGAATCCGAGAAGGTGCTGCGTGCGGTGCAGACCGTCGTCGATGAAGGCCTCGCGCGCCCGATCCTGATCGGTCGCCCCGAGGTCGTGAAGCACAACATCGAGCGCTTCGGCCTGCGCATGGCCGCCGATCGCGACTACGAACTCGTCAACCCGGACTCCGACCCGCGCTTCAACGAGCTGTGGCAGCACTACCACAGCCTGATGGAGCGCCGCGGCGTCTCGATCGAATATGCGAAAAAGGAAGTGCGCCGC
>JANJTU010000311.1 GCA_024710965.1 Thauera sp.
CCCGCCTTCTGCAGGTGGAACTTCGCCTTGTCGAGATCGAACGGACGCTGGGGCAGGCCCGCGAAGTGGTAGCGATGGTTGGCGGGAAGCGGCTGGTCGTTGCCGATGATGCCGTAGCCCCGGTAAGCCACCTTGCGGATCTGCTCCCGGTCGAGGAGGTACTTCATGGCGAGCACGAAGTCCGGGTTGTTCACGGGCCCCAGATCGTCGCGCATGATGAGGTTGGTGTAATTGCTGGTCTGGGATGCCAGCAGATTGAAGCCGGGCGCTTCGGCGATGCGGGACGCCGAACGCGGATTGACCGGGTTGATGAGATGGACGTCGCCGGAGAGCCGGGCGTTGATGCGGGCGCCCTCGTCCGGAATGGAGAAGGACTCGATCTCGTCCAGGTAGGGCTTGCCCGGCTTCCAGTACTCTTCATTGCGCACCGCGATGGCCCGCACGCCAGGACGGAACTCCTTGCACTTGAAGGGGCCGGTGCCGTTGGCGGTACTGAAATCGGTGGTGCCGTCGCGGACGATGCAGAAATGGTAGGTGCCCAGGATGGCCGGCAGGTCGGCGTTCGGGGCGACGAGGGTGATCTGCACTTCGTGCGTCCCGTTCGCCTTGACCTCCGCGAACTGCTCGGCGACCGCGCGCATTTTGGAGGCGGTGTCCGGATTCTTGTGGCGCAGCAGGGAGTAGACCACGTCGGCCGAGGTGAAGGGCTTGCCATCGTGGAAGCGCACATCCTTGCGCAGCTTCACCGTCCAGTTCAGCGCATCCGTGCTGGCGAAGGATTCGGCCAGCGACATCTGCGGGACGAGCTTCGTGTCGAGGGTGGTGAGGCCATTGTAGAAGGTGTAGGCGCGCGTGTAGTCGACGGTCGTGCCGCCCTTCGCCGGATCCAGGGTGTCGGCGTTCGAGCCCGACTGGACCGCCACCTTGATGCGGCCGCCGCGGCGAGGTGTCTGCGCGTAGGCGGACGAGGCGGTGGTCAGCAGGCCGCCCGCGGTGGTGGCGAGGATGCCGCTCGCCAGCATCGCCCGCAGCACGTCGCGGCGCGACACGCCGCGGCCCAGATCTGCGCTGATGCGCTCCAGAAGGTCCTGGTGCGCTCCGAACTTTTCATTCTTGTCTTGCATGACTTTTATCTCCTCCGAGGGTAAATCGCCATCTGGCGACTTCGACGCTCTGGCACGACTTGCCCTTCGCCGTCGCGCCAATGGTGCAGCGTGCACTCCTTTTGCAGCGGCTCTCTGTCTAGCCCTTCTCCTTAGACGAGGTGATTAGTGAATCAGGTCCTGAAACCGGTAGTACGCCCCCACGAAGGGGAGGAACCACGGCTTGCCGAAATGTCCCGGAATCGCCGGCCAGTCGAGCTCGCGCCAGGGGTTTGCGTCAGTCTTGCCGGCCATGATGTCGGCCATGAGCTCGCCCATGTGCACCGACATCTGCACGCCGTGGCCGCTGTAGCCCATGGAATAGAACATCCCTTCGTGCTGACCGGCGCGCGGCAGGCGGTCCGCCGTCATGTCCACCAGGCCACCCCAGCAGTAGTCGATGCGCGCATCGGCGAGCTCGGGGAAGGTCGCTGCCAGCGTCGCCTGCAGGATGCGTCCACTCTTCTGGTCGGAGCGCGGGTTCGACATCGCGAAGCGTGCCCGGCCGCCGAAGACGAGCCGGTTGTCGGCGGTGGTGCGGAAGTAGTTGCCCACGTTCTTGGAGGTGACGTAGCCGCGCCGGCGGGGCAGCAGGCGGTCGAGCAGGGCGGGGTCCAGCGGCTCGGTGGTGATGATGAAGCTTCCCACCGACACCATGCGGCGGCGGAACCAGCCGAAGGGGCCGACCATGGAGTTGCCGCTTGCCAGCACGACCTGCGTGGCGCGCACGCTGCCTCGGGCCGACACCACGTCGTAGCTGCCGTCACCGCGCCGCTCGATTGCGGTCACCGGGGCGCGCTCCAGAATCCTTGCCCCGTGGCGGACCGCCGCCTCGGCGAGCCCGACGCCGAACTTGCCCATGTGCATCTGGGCACTCGTCTTTTGCAGCAGGCCGCCGAAGAAGGCGTCCGAGCCGACCTCGTCGCGGATGCGCTCGGGCGGGATCATCTCCACCGCGGGGTCGACCTCGCGGGCGACGCGCTCACAGGCCCGCGCGAGCTTGCCGTAGTGCTCCGGCTTGGCGGCGAGCTTGAGCTTGCCGCAGCGAACGAAGTCGCAATCGATACGCTCTCGCGCCACGAGCTGTTCGACGGTCTGCACCGCCGACTCGTAGGCGCGGTAGTAGGCGCGGGCTCGCTCGGTGCCGATCTTCGCGGCGAGCGCGCCGTAGTCGTGGGCGAGACCGCTGTTGCAGTGGCCGCCGTTGCGCCCCGAAGCCTCGCCGATCACGCGGCCGGCCTCGAACACGACAACGGACGCGCCGCGTCGGGCGAGCGCCAGTGCGGTCGACAGGCCGGTGAAGCCGCCGCCGACCACGGCGACATCGACACGCCCGGACACCGGCTCGCGCTCACCGCCGGTGAAGAGGGGTGCCGTGTCGAGCCAGTAGGAATCGAGTTTCATGGTCTTTCCTTGTATCCGGGCTGTGTCGCGCGCGTCGCTCAGAGCCCGACCAGGGCGGGCAGGCCGCTCAGGTCCTTGATCTCGTGGCACTTCCACACCGGCCAGCTGGGCTCGTGGCCACGGGCGACGAAGACCCGGTTCTTGATGCCCACGTCGTCGGCCGAGAGGT
>JANJTU010000312.1 GCA_024710965.1 Thauera sp.
GAGCACAACATGGAGACGCTGTGGTGGGTGCGCGACCTCGTCGAGCACAGCCTGGGGCAGGGGCCCGACTGGCTCGCCGGGCGCGGGCGCAACGGCCGCAAGGGGCTGCGCAGCTTCTCGGTCAGCGGCCGGGTGGCGAAGCCCGGCGTGGTGCTGACCGACGCCGGCATCACGCTGCGCGAGCTGATCGACGAGCACTGCGGCGGCATGCTGCCCGGCCACGAGCTGTACGGCTATTTTCCGGGCGGCGCCTCGGGCGGCATCCTGCCGGCGCGCCTCGCCGACCTGCCGCTCGACTTCGACACCCTGGCGCCCTACGGCTGCTTCATCGGCTCGGCGGCGATCGTCGTGTTCTCGCAGCACGACCAGGCGCGCCTGCTCGCGCAGAACGCGATGGACTTCTTCGCCCACGAGTCCTGCGGCCAGTGCACGCCGTGCCGCGTCGGCACCGTCAAGGCGGCAGGCCTGATGCACGCGCCGCAGTGGGACGCGGCGCTGCTCGGCGAGCTCGGCCAGGCGATGATGGACGCTTCGATCTGCGGCCTCGGCCAGGCCGCGCCGAATCCGATGCGCTCGGTGCTGCGCTACTTCCCGCAGGAAGTGGGCGCACCGGCGCCGACCGAGCAGGAGGGCGCACGATGAGCGCGACGACGAACATGGACAGCGCGACGGCGACGGTGGACGCGATCGAGTTCGAACTCGACGGCCGCCAAATCGAGGCCGCGCCGGGCGAGAGCATCCTGCAGGCCGCGCGCCGGGCGGGCGTCGACATTCCCCACCTGTGCTACACCGATGGCATGCGCGCCGACGGCAACTGCCGCGCCTGCGTGGTCGAGATCGAGGGCGAGCGCGTGCTCGCGCCGTCCTGCTGCCGTGCCCCCAAGCCGGGCATGAAGGTGCAGGCGGCGAGCGACCGGGCGCGCGCTTCACAGCGCATGGTGCTGGAACTGCTGCGCGCCGACGTGCCGGTCGCGGCGGAAAAGCCCGACTCCGAGCTCGCCTACTGGTGCGAGCAGCTCGGCGTCGCCGCCAGCCGCTTCGGCGCGCGCACGCAGCCGGCGCCAGACCGCAGCCAGCCCGGCATCGCGGTGGACCTGTCGGCCTGCATCCAGTGCACGCGCTGCGTGCGCGCCTGCCGCGAGATCCAGGTCAACGACGTCATCGGCTACGCCCATCGCGGTGGCGCGTCCAAGATAGTGTTCGATTTTGATACAGCGATGGGCAGTTCGACCTGTGTCGGGTGTGGCGAATGTGTGCAGGCCTGTCCCACCGGGGCGCTGCTGCCGGCGCTCGCCGAGCGCGCCGCGCCGGCGCAGCAGCGGCCCGGTGCCGGCGCGGCGCGCTTCGTGCCGACGCGCCAGGTCGATTCGCTCTGCCCCTACTGCGGCGTCGGCTGCCAGGTCAGCTACCACGTCGCCGGCGAGGGCGCGGCGCAGAGGATCGTCTTCGCCGAGGGCCGCGACGGCCCGGCCAATGCCGGGCGCCTGTGCGTGAAGGGGCGCTACGGCTTCACCTACAGCCGCAACCGCGAGCGCCTGACGGTGCCGCTGATCCGCAAGCCGGGCATCCCGAAGGGCGTCGACCTCGACCCCGCCAATCCGCTCGCCGCCTTCCGCCCGGCGAGCTGGGACGAGGCGCTCGACGCCGCCGCCGCCGGCCTGGTCCGGATCAAGCGCGAACATGGCCCGCACGCGCTCGCCGGCTTCGGCTCGGCCAAGGGCAGCAACGAGGAGGCCTACCTGTTCCAGAAGCTGGTGCGGACCGGCTTCGGCACCCACAACGTGGATCACTGCACGCGCCTGTGCCATGCGTCCTCGGTGGCGGCGCTGCTCGAAGGCATCGGCTCGGGCGCGGTGTCGAACCCGGTGCGCGACGTCGAATTCGCCGACCTCGCGATCGTCATCGGCGCCAACCCGGCGGCGAACCATCCGGTGGCGGCGAGCTTCATGAAGAACGCCGCCGAGCGCGGCATGAAGCTGGTGCTGATGGACCCGCGCGAGACGCCGCTGGCGCGCCACGCCTGGCGCTTCCTGCAGTTCCGCCCCGATGCCGACGTCGCCCTGCTGCTGTCGATGGCGTGCACCGTGATCGAGGAGGGCCTGACCGACGCCGACTTCATCGCCCGCCGCACCGAAGGCTTCGAGGCCTTCCGCGAGTCGGCGCTGAAGTACCCGCCCGAGCGCATGGAGGCCATCACCGGCATTGCCGCCGAGACCGTGCGCGAAGTGGCGCGCGCCTATGCCCGCGGCCCCAACAGCATGATCTTCTGGGGCATGGGCATCTCGCAGCACACGCACGGCACCGACAACGCGCGCTGCCTGATCGCGCTTGCGCTGATGACCGGCCAGATCGGCCGCGTCGGCACCGGCCTGCATCCGCTGCGCGGCCAGAACAACGTGCAGGGCGCCTCCGACGCGGGCCTGATCCCGATGATGCTGCCCGACTACCAGAAGGTGGCCGAGCCGGCGGTGCGCGCGCGCTTCGAGGCCTTGTGGCAGGCGCCGCTGTCGGACACGCAGGGCCTGACCGTGGTCGAGATCATCGATGCGGCGGTCGCCGGGCGCATTCGCGGCATGTACATCGAGGGCGAGAACCCGGCGATGTCCGACCCCGACCTCGCCCATGCGCGCGAAGGGCTGGCGAAGCTGGAGCACCTCGTCGTGCAGGACATCTTCCTCACCGAGACGGCGATGATGGCCGACGTGGTGTTGCCGGCCTCGAGCCTGTTCGAGAAGAGCGGCAGCTTCACCAACACCGACCGCCTCGTCCAACTGGGGCGGCCGGTGCTGCCGCTGCCGGGCGAGGCGCGCCAGGACTGGTGGATCATCCAGGAGATGGCGAAGCGCCTCGGCCTCGACTGGCATTACGCCGGGCCGCACGAAGTGTTCGCCGAGCTGGCGCAGGCGATGCCGAGCTACGCCGGCATGAGCTGGGACCTGCTCGAGGCAGAAGGCGCGGTGGTGGGGCCGAAGGTGGCGGCCGATGCGCCCTCCGAGGCGGTACTGTTCGGCGATCACTTCCCGACCGCCGACGGGCGCGGCCGCTTCGTGCCGGTGTCGCCGCTGCCGGCGGCCGAGCTGCCCGACGACGACTACCCGATGGTGCTGATCACCGGGCGCGTGCTCGAGCACTGGCACACCGGCTCGATGACGCGCCGCGCCGACGTGCTCGACGCGCTCGACCCGGAGCCGTGGTGCGCGATGCATCCGGACGACCTCGCCGGCCTCGGCGGCCGCTCGGGCGGCCGCGTGGCGCTGGAGACGCGGCGCGGGCGCATCGAGCTCGAGGTGCGCGCCGACGAAGGGGTGCGGCGCGGCTCGGTGTTCATGGCCTTCTGCTACCACGAGGCCGCGGCCAACCTGCTGACCCAGCCCGCGCTCGACCCCTACGGCAAGATCCCGGAGTTCAAGTACTGCGCGCTGCGGGTGAGGGGCGTGCAAGGGGGCGACTGATCGGGCGCGCCACGAGGCGCGAGAAGGGCCGGGCGGGCCGCGGCGGCATGTCTTCTATGCGACATCTGTTCTGTCATATAGAAGACTTTTGCCCTGCGGTCTTGACCCGGGCGCGATTCGGCCGCATTCTCGCGGGCGCCCGCGCCAAGTGTTCGTGGCGAATGGTTTTCAACGAATAGAGCCCAGAGAGTCCGAGAAATGACAGAACGAGTGAATTGCCAGCGCCTGCAGGTGGCTGCAAACCTGAAGCGTTTCATTGAAGAAGAAGCCCTGCCGGGCACCGGCGTAGATGTCGCCGCCTTCTGGAAAGGCTTCGACGCGCTGGTACACGAGCTCGCTCCGAAGAACCGTGCCCTGCTCGCCGAGCGCGACCGCCTGCAGACCGAGCTCGACGCCTGGCACCGCGCCCACCCGGGGCCGATCGCCGACATGGCGGCCTATCGCGCCTTCCTCGAGTCGATCGGCTACCTGCTGCCGCAGCCGGCCGGGGTCAAGGTCGACACCGCCAACGTCGACAGCGAGCTGTCCTCGCAGGCCGGCCCGCAGCTGGTCGTACCGGTGATGAACGCGCGCTACGCGCTCAACGCCGCCAACGCGCGCTGGGGCTCGCTGTACGACGCCCTGTACGGCACCGACGCGATCCCGCAGGCCGACGGCGCCGAGATCACCAAGGGATACAACCCGGTGCGCGGCGCCAGGGTGATCGCCTTCGGCCGTAAGGTGCTCGACCAGGCCGCGCCGCTCGCCGGCGCCTCGCACGCCGAGGCCGCGGCCTACGCGGTCGTCGCCGGCAGGCTTGCGGTGACGCTGCAGAACGGCACCACCGTCGGCCTGCAGCAAGCGGAGAAGTTCGTCGGCTACCAGGGCGAGGCCGCGGCGCCGAAGGCCGTGCTGCTGAAGAACCACGGCCTGCACCTCGAGATCCAGATCGACCGCAACGGCGCCGTCGGCCAGACCGACGCCGCCGGCGTGAACGACGTGCTGGTCGAGGCCGCGGTGTCCACGATCATGGACTGCGAGGATTCGATCGCCGCGGTGGACGCCGACGACAAGGTCGTCGTGTACCGCAACTGGCTCGGCCTGATGCAGGGCACGCTCACCGAGGAACTGGAGAAGGGCGGCAAGACCATCGTCCGCCGCCTGAACCCGGACCGCGAATACACCGCCGCCGACGGCTCGACGCTGCGCCTGCACGGCCGCGCGCTGCTCTTCATCCGCAACGTCGGCCACCTGATGACCAACCCGGCAATCCTCGACGGCGAAGGCCACGAGATTCCGGAAGGCATCCTCGACGCCGTCGTCACGACGCTGATCTCGATGCACGACCTGCAGCGCCGCGGCAACTCGCGCACCGGCAGCATGTACATCGTCAAGCCGAAGATGCACGGCCCGGCCGAGGTCGCCTTTGCCGACGAGCTGTTCGGCCGCGTCGAGGACCTGCTCGGCCTGCCGCGCTACACGATGAAGATGGGCATCATGGACGAGGAGCGCCGCACCTCGGTCAACCTGATGGCCTGCATCGCCGCCGCCAAGAGCCGCGTCGCCTTCATCAACACCGGCTTCCTCGACCGCACCGGCGACGAGATGCACACCGCGATGGAAGCGGGCCCGATGATCCGCAAGGGCGACATGAAGAGCAGCGCCTGGATCCAGGCCTACGAGCGCAACAACGTGCTCGTCGGCCTCACCGCCGGGCTGCGCGGCAAGGCCCAGATCGGCAAGGGCATGTGGGCGATGCCCGACCTGATGGCGGCGATGCTCGAGCAGAAGATCGCCCACCCGAAGGCCGGCGCCAACACCGCCTGGGTGCCGTCGCCGACCGGCGCCACGCTGCACGCGCTGCACTACCACCAGGTCGACGTCGCCGCCGTGCAGCAGGACCTGGAGCAGATCGACCTCGCCGCCGAGCGCGACGCCCTGCTGACCGGCCTCCTGACCGTGCCGGTGGCGGCGAAGGCCGACTGGAGCGCGGAGGAGCGCCAGCAGGAGCTCGACAACAACTGCCAGGGCATCCTCGGCTACGTGGTGCGCTGGGTCGAGCAGGGCGTGGGCTGCTCCAAGGTGCCCGACATCAACAACGTCGGCCTGATGGAAGACCGCGCCACGCTGCGCATCTCCAGCCAGCACATCGCCAACTGGCTGCGTCACGGCGTGGTCGGCGCCGAGCAGGTCGAGGCCACGCTGCGCCGCATGGCGGCGGTGGTCGACGGCCAGAACGCGGGCGATGCCGCCTACCGCCCGATGGCGCCGAACTTCGACGAATCGACTGCCTTCCAGGCCGCGCGCGCGCTGATCTTCGAAGGCTGCGCCCAGCCCAGCGGCTACACCGAGCCGCTGCTGCACCGCTACCGTCAGGTGTTCAAGGCCAAGGCCTGATTCGCGCCCGCAGCGCAAGCAAGGACGCCGGCCTCGCGCCGGCGTTTTTTCGCCCGCCAGCCGGGGAAGGGGGCTGTCAGCGTCGCGCGGCCTGCGCGTCGCGTCCGCCCATCGGTTCGGCGACGTAGCGTCGCACGCGCGGGGCTTCCGGGCCGACGTGGAAGGCGAGGCGGCGTTCGCGCAGGCCGACGTCGGCCGCGGTGAAGCGCTCGAGCCGGCGCTGGTGCTCGATCCAGTTCTCGTCGAGAAAGTATTCGATGTAGCGCCCCGGCAGCGCGGTGTCGCGGAACAGGCCCCAGGACAGCGCCCCCTGGCGCAGGCGCGCGCGCCGGGTCTGCTGCATGATGGCGTTGAAGGCCTCGGCCCGGGCGGGGTCGATCAGGTATTCGACCGTCACCATGACCGGGCCTTCGTCGGGGGCGATGTCGATCACCGGCTCGGGCACGCTCGAGGCCGGGCGCGCCGGGCTCATGTCCTCGTCGAGGCCGCCGCCGACGCTCAGGCGACGTGTTGCCAGCAGCACCAGCGGGCCGACGATCGAGGCGGCCGCGATGCTCAGCGTCACCGAGGCCTGGCTGGCGACGTAGCCCCATAGCGCGGCGCCCGCGGCGCTGCCGCCCATCAGCGCCATCTGGTAGATCGACATGCCGCGCGCGCGCACCCAATTCGGCAGCGCCATCTGGGCGGCCAGCGTCAGCGAGTTCGCAGTCGAGATCCAGGCCACGCCGGCCAGCGCGCTTGCCGGCAGCGCGAGCCACAGGCTGGGGGCGAGGGCGACCAGCACCGCGGCCAGCGCATGCACGCAGGTGCCCCAGCGCACGAAAGTGTCACGACCGACGTGATGGCGCAGCCGCGGCAGGTAGAGGGCAGCGCCGATTGCGCCCGCACCCATCGCCGCCAGCAGCGCGGTGAAGCCGGGCGCGCCGGCGCCGATGCCGCGCGCCACCAGCGGCAGCAGGGCGAGCAGGGCGCTCGATTGCAGGAAGAAGAGGAAGATGCGCAGCAGCACCACGCGCATGCGCGGCGACTGGGCGACGTGCTGCACGCCCACCCGCATCGCGCCGAAGAAGCGCTCGCCCGGCAGCGCGCTCGCGCGCGGCTGCGAGCGCCAGCGCAGGATCAGCGCGAAGGCGACTAAGGACAGCAACGCGTTCACGATGAAGACGTAGTGGCTGCCGGCACTGGCGAGGAGCGCCCCGGCGAGGACCGGGCCGACGATGCGCGACATGTTCATCGCGATGCCGTTCAGCGCCAGCGCCGCCGACAGTTCGTGCCGCGGCACCACTTCGGGCACGATGGCGGCGAACACCGGCCAGCGCATCGCCATGCCGACGCCGTTGGCGAAGGTGAGCGCGAGCAGCGCGGAGGCGGTCAGCGCGCCGGTCAGCGACAGCGCGGCGAGGATGGTGGCGACGGTGGCCACCCACAGCTGGGTGAGGGCAAAGTAGCGCCGGCGATCGACGATGTCGGCGAGCGCGCCGCTCGGCAGGCCGAGCACGAACACCGGCAGGGTCGAGGCGGCCTGCACCAGTGCGACCATGACCACGCTGTCGGTGAGCGAAGTCATCAGCCAGGCCGAGGCGACCTCGTTCATCCACATCGTGACGTTGGCCGCCAGCCAGGCGAGCCACAGCATACGGAACACGGCGCCGCGCAGCGGCGTGAGTGCGGAGGGGGGCGGACTGTCGGCGGCCTGGTTCATCGGCGCTGGCCGGGCTCGGGCGCGATCGCGCCGGCTGTCGCCGCGTCGGCGCGGCGGCTTACGGCCTGCCGGCGCACGCGCGTGTGACGAAACGAAAAAGGCGCCCGTACTCGAGCGCCTTTCGGTCGTGGAGCTCCTACCAGAGCTGCCACCATGGCCGCTTGTCCTCGGGGCCGCCGCGGAAATACGCGCTGTCGGGGAAGTTCTTGCGCATCACGCGGTCGGCGTCGTCGCGCAGCTGGGTCATGCCCAGGGCGTCGTAGCTCTTGACCATCAGGAACAGCGCCTCTTCGTTGGCCGGCGCCTGGGGGAAGCTCGTCACCGCGGTCTGCGCACGGTTGATCGCGGCCACGTAGGCGCCACGGTTGTAGTAGTAGCGGGCGACGTGCACCTCGTGCGAGGCGAGCGAATTGACGAGGTACTGCATGCGTGCGCGCGAGTCGTCGGCGTAGCGGCTTTGCGGGAAGCGGGTGACGAGCTCGCGGAAGCTGTCGAAGGCCTCGCGCGCGGCCTTCGGGTCGCGCTCGGAGAGATCCTGGCGCGACAGGCCGGCAAGCAGGCCGAGGTCTTCGTTGAAGTTGACCAGACCCTTCAGGTAATAGACGTAGTCGACGTTGGGATGGTTGGGATGCAGCTTGATGAAGCGGTCGGCGGCGGCGAGGGCGAGCGCCTGCTCGCCCTGCTTGTAGTAGGCGTAGGCGACCTCGATCTGGGCCTGCTGGGCGAAGCGGCCGTAGGGGTAGCGCGCTTCGAGCTTCTCGAACAGCTGGATGGCGCGGTCGAACCCACCCTCGGTCATCGATGCCTTGGCTTCCGAGTAAAGCTTCTGCGCGTTCCAGCCCGCTGTTTCGTCGACCTGTTCCGGCAGCAGGCCGCAGCCGCCGAGCACGAGGGCGCCAATCAGCGCCACTTTTCCCGCTAAACTTCCAAGGGTGAACCTGGCCATCGAAAACACTCGCGTGAATGAACGCGCCGATTATATCGCAGCGGAGGAGGGCGGCTCGCCCGCCGTGCTGACGATTCCTGCCGAACTGGGCGGCCTGCGCCTCGACCAGGCGCTCGCCCGCCTCTTTCCCGAACACTCCCGCAGTCGCCTGCAGGGCTGGCTGAAGGAAGGGCGCATCCGTCTCGACGGCGCCTCGCCCGATGCCCGCCGCAAGGTGTGGGGCGGCGAACGGGTGGAGCTCGAGGCCGCGCCGGTGCCCGAAGTGGGCGCCGAGCTGCCCGAGGACATCCCGCTGCAGGTCGTGTTCGAGGACGAGCACCTGCTCGTGATCGACAAGCCGGCCGGGCTCGTCGTCCATCCGGGCAGCGGCAACTGGAGCGGCACCCTGCTCAACGCGCTGCTGCACCACGCGCCGGCGCTGGCCGGCGTGCCGCGCGCCGGCATCGTGCATCGGCTCGACAAGGACACCAGCGGCCTGCTCGTGGTGGCGAAGACGCTGGCGGCGCAGACCGACCTGGTACGCCAGCTGCAGGCGCGGACGGTGAAGCGGCATTACTGGGCGCTGGTGCAGGGGACGGTAGCCGGCGGTGGCACGGTGGATGCGCCGATCGGCCGCCATCCGACGCAGCGCACCCGCATGGCGGTGATCGGCAACGGCCGGCCCGCGGTGACGAGGTATGCAGTGGTGGAGCGCTTCGCACGCACGACGCTGGTTGAATGCCGACTCGAGACCGGGCGGACGCATCAGATCCGGGTGCATATGGCGCATCTCGGGCATGCGCTCGTCGGTGACCCGGTGTACGGTGCGCGCCGCCGCGGCGAGGCGCTCGCCGATGGTTTCTTGCGCCAGGCGCTGCATGCCTTCCGGCTCGGCTTGGTGCATCCGGCGAGCAGTGAGGCGATGGAATGGCAGGTGCCGCTGGCGGAAGATTTTGCGGCGCTGCTCGAGCGCCTGAAGGAGGGCGCGTGAGCGGCCTGCTCCGTCCCGACTGGGCGGTGCCGGGCAACGTCCGCACGCTGCTCACCACGCGTGAGGGCGGCGTCAGCCCCCCGCCGTATGCCAGCTTCAATCTCGGCGACCATGTGGGCGATGCGCCCGACGCGGTCGCCGCCAACCGGGCGCGCCTTCGCCTGCAGCTGCCGGCGGCGCCACTCTGGCTGTCGCAGGTGCATGGCGTTGCCGTGGCCGATGCGGATGTGGACGGCGGTGGCCGGGTGCCGGTGGCGGATGCGGCCGTGGCGCGCCGTGCTGGCCGCGTCTGCGCGGTGCTGACGGCCGACTGTCTGCCGGTGCTGTTCTGCGACGATGCCGGATCCGTGGTCGGTGCCGCGCACGCGGGCTGGCGCGGCCTCGCCGCCGGCGTGCTGGAGGCGACGATCGCGACCATGGGCGTGGCGCCGCACACGATCAGGGCCTGGTTCGGGCCGGCGATCGGCCCTGCCGCGTTCGAGGTGGGCGACGAAGTACGCGCGGCCTTCGTGGGCGACGACCCAGGGGCGGCGGAGGCCTTCATCGGCGGCGCGCAAGCCGGGAAATGGATGGCGGACCTGTTCGCCCTCGCGCGCCGGCGGCTGGTGCGGGCCGGCGTGGCGCGCATCGACGGCGGAGGCGTCTGCACCTACAGCGATGCGCGGCGCTTCTATTCGTATCGGCGCGATGGTGTCACCGGCCGCTTCGCCTCACTGATCTGGCTCACGGAGTGACTGACCCAGGCAGCGATGATGCCGCGGTTCATTCGCTTCGCATGAGCAGGTATGCCGCGGGGGCTATTGATCGTCGCCCGATTCGGCTCTATCGTTGAGGCCGTCCGCTTCCCGTTCCCTCTGCCGCCGGCGCTGTCGGCGGGCCGGTGTGCCGAAAAGCCACATGACGAGGGCGAGCGGCGCAAGGCCGTAGAAGACGAAAGTGAGCACTGCGCCGACCACCGTGTGTTCGGTGATGGCGGCGAGCAGGGCGACATAGAGCCAGGCGATTGCAATCAGATACATGTTTTTTATTCTAGCGCTGGTACCGTCAGTTGGATGGTGCGGCGCATCAATGAAGCGACCGCCCGGGGCCCGCGTGGCGCCGTGGGCGGGTTCAGGAGGGTTGGATGTCGGATTCAGACGGTAGATCGCCGGCGGGGGTGCAGGCGATGTTCGCGGCGGGGCAGGCGATGGCGCAGAACTTCTTCGATACCCTCGCCCGTCAGCACGTGGCAATGCAGGATTCGTCCGGCGTTGCGGCGCCGAAACTGCCGATGCCCGAGGCCGAAGCCCTGACTGCGCTGCAGAAGGACTTTGCCGAAAGGCATGCGGCCCTGTGGAGTTCGATGCTCGGCCGCAAGCCGGGTGCGCAGGGCGAGCCGGTGGTGCAGCCCGAGCCCGGCGACAAGCGCTTCGCCGCGCCGGAGTGGGCAGAGAGTCCGGTGTTCGACTACGTGCGCCAGGCCTATCTGCTCAACGCGAGCTTCCTGAAGCAGATGGCCGATGCGATGCCGATCGCCGACGGGCGCGCGAAATCGCGCATCCAGTTCCTGACCCGGCAGTATATCGACGCGCTGGCGCCGTCCAACTTTGCCGCGACCAATCCGGAGTTCATCCGCACCGCACTCGAGACCAAGGGCGAGAGCGTTACGCGCGGCGTGCAGAACCTCATCACCGACCTCGAGAAGGGTCGCATCTCGATGACCGACGATGCCGCCTTCGAGATCGGCCGCAACCTCGCGCTGACGCCGGGCTCGGTGATCTTCGAGAATGAGCTGATGCAGCTGATCCAGTACGCGCCGCTCACCGACCAGGTGGCGCAGGCGCCGCTGCTGATCGTGCCGCCGTGCATCAACAAGTTCTACATCATGGATCTCCAGCCCGAGAACTCCCTGGTGCGCTTCATCGTCGAGCAGGGTTTCACCGTGTTCCTGGTGTCGTGGAAGAATCCGCGCGCCGACGGCGGCGGGCATCACACCTGGGACGACTACCTCGACAAGGGGCCGCTGGCAGCGCTGGAGGTGGTCCGCTCGGTGACCCGGGTGAAGAAGCCGAACGTGCTCGGCTTCTGCGTTGGCGGCACCATCCTCACCTCGGCGCTTGCGGTGGCGCGCGCGCGCGGCGAGGATCCGGTCGCCAGCCTGACGCTGATGACCACGCTGCTCGATTTTGCCGACGCCGGCGAGCTCGGCTGCCTGGTGGACGAAGCCAGTGTCGCCGCGCGCGAGGCGGCGATCGGCAAGGGCGGCGTACTCCGGGGCCAGGAACTGGCCAACGTCTTCTCCTTTCTGCGCGCCAATGACCTGGTGTGGCAGTACGTGGTGGGCAACTACCTGAAGGGCAACAAGCCGCAGGCCTTCGACCTGCTGTACTGGAATTCCGACTCCACCAACCTGCCCGGCCCCTTCCTCACCTGGTACCTGCGCAACATGTACCTCGAGAACAACCTGCGCGTGCCGGGCAAGCTGAAGATGCTGGGGCAGAAGGTCGATCTCGCCAAGGTCGACATGCCCGCCTATCTGCTGGCCGCACGTGAGGACCATATCGTGCCGTGGAAGAGCGCTTACCTTGCGCGCAACCTCCTGGGGGGCGAGACCACCTTCGTCCTCGGTGCCAGCGGCCACATAGCCGGCGCGATCAATCCGGCGTCGAAGAACCGGCGCAGCTACTGGACCACCGATGCCCGGCCCACCGCCCCGGACGAATGGCTGGAGCGGGCCGGCGAACACAAGGGCAGCTGGTGGACGCACTGGATCGAATGGCTGCGCAGGCATGGCGGCAAGCAGGTTGCGGCGCGCGGCCGCCTCGGCAGCACGAAGTACGAGCCGATCGAACCGGCGCCAGGCCGCTACGTGAAGGAGCGCGCCTGAGCGCACGGCGCGAGCGATCCCGTGACGGCAGCGGTGGGGCGGGCGCTGTCGTTCTTGTTGATTCCCACCCCTGGAACAACCCCTGAAACACAATCCCTGAAGGGAGGAGAGAACGATGTCGAGAATTGCACTTGTAACCGGTGGCATGGGTGGCCTGGGCGAAGCGATCTGCATCAAGCTTGCGGCGCTGGGCTACCGCGTCGTGACGACGCACTCGCCGGGCAATACGAAGGCAGGCGAGTGGCTGCAGACGATGAACAACATGGGGTACGGCTTCAAGGCCTATCCATGCGACGTGGCGGACTTCGATTCGTGCAAGGCCTGCGTCGAGCAGGTGGTGAAGGAGGTTGGTCCGGTCGATGTGCTGGTCAACAACGCCGGCATCACCCGCGACATGACGTTCAAGAAGATGGGCAAGGCCGACTGGGATGCGGTCATCAGCACCAACCTCGACTCGGCCTTCAACATGACCAAGCAGGTCATGGACGGCATGGTGGAGCGCAAGTGGGGGCGTGTGATCAACGTTTCGTCGGTCAACGGCCAGAAGGGCGCGTTCGGCCAGACCAACTACTCCGCCGCGAAGGCCGGCATGCACGGCTTCACCAAGGCGCTGGCGCTCGAAGTGGCGCGTAGCGGCGTCACCGTCAATACCATCTCGCCGGGCTATATCGGCACCAAGATGGTGATGGCCATCCCGCAGGAGATCCTCGACTCCAAGATCCTGCCGCAGATCCCGGTCTCCCGCCTCGGCAAGCCGGAAGAGATTGCCGGCCTCGTCGCCTACCTTTCGTCGGAAGAAGCGGCCTTCGTGACCGGCGCCAACATCTCCATCAACGGCGGTCAGCACATGTTCTGATGGCCGCTCGCCGCCGGATGCGGAAGGCGCACCCCGTCGCCCGGCGGTGCGCTTTTTTTCGCTCCGGCGGTGAGGTTTTGCATTGCAACATCCTGACACAGTTGGGTCTATAATGCGGGCCCATCGAGGTTGACGCGCCGCCGCATCGGTGGTTGTCGCCTGGCCTGGATATCGCATCCGGCATGGCTTGCCGGCACTTCCCCAACGCTCCAGAAGGATCTCAACATGTCCCAGAAAGTTGCCCTCGTCACCGGCGCCATGGGCGGCCTCGGCACCGCCATCTGTCAATCGCTCGCCAGGGACGGCCTGAAGGTGGTGGCCAACTGCCTGCCCGGCTTCGACCACAAGGAGGGCTGGCTGGCCGCCCAGCGCGAT
>JANJTU010000110.1 GCA_024710965.1 Thauera sp.
GGCATCGTGATCCCCGACTCCGCCGGCGAGAAGCCCGACCAGGGCGAAGTGCTGGCCGTCGGCAACGGCAAGATCCTGGACGACGGCAAGGTTCGTCCGATGGCCGTCGCGGTGGGCGACAAGGTGCTGTTCGGCAAGTACGCCGGCCAGACCGTCAAGGTCGAGGGCGAAGAGCTCCTCGTCATGCGCGAGGAAGACATCATGGGCGTGGTCGAGGCCTGAGCCTCCCGCCGTCCCAGCGATACCCAACTGCGTCGACGCGCAGGCGTCGATACACACGAGATACCCAAGGAGTTCTGAAGAATGGCAGCTAAAGAAGTCAAGTTTGGCGATTCCGCCCGCGAGCGCATGGTCGCCGGTGTCAACATCCTGGCCAACGCGGTCAAGGTCACCCTGGGCCCGAAGGGCCGCAATGTCGTGCTCGAGCGCTCGTTCGGCGCCCCGACCGTGACCAAGGACGGTGTCTCCGTCGCGAAGGAAATCGAACTCAAGGACAAGTTCGAGAACATGGGCGCGCAGATGGTCAAGGAAGTCGCTTCCAAGACCTCGGACATCGCCGGTGACGGCACCACCACCGCCACCGTGCTCGCCCAGTCGATCGTGCGCGAAGGCATGAAGTTCGTCGCCGCCGGCATGAATCCGATGGACCTCAAGCGCGGCATCGACAAGGCCGTCGTCGCCACCATCGAAGAGCTGAAGAAGCTGTCCAAGCCCTGCTCGACCAACAAGGAAATCGCCCAGGTCGGCTCGATCTCGGCCAACTCCGACGCCGACATCGGCGACATCATCGCCAATGCGATGGACAAGGTCGGCAAGGAAGGCGTGATCACCGTCGAAGACGGCAAGTCGCTGAACAATGAACTCGACGTCGTCGAAGGCATGCAGTTCGACCGCGGCTACCTGTCGCCCTACTTCATCAACAACCCGGACAAGCAGGTTGCCATCCTCGATAACCCCTTCGTCCTGCTGTTCGACAAGAAGATCTCGAACATCCGTGACCTCCTGCCGGTGCTCGAGCAGGTCGCCAAGGCCGGCCGCCCGCTGCTGATCATCGCCGAAGACGTCGATGGCGAAGCGCTCGCCACCCTGGTGGTGAACAACATCCGCGGCATCCTCAAGACCTGCGCCGTCAAGGCGCCGGGCTTCGGCGACCGTCGCAAGGCCATGCTCGAAGACATCGCCATCCTGACCGGCGGCCAGGTCATCGCCGAGGAAGTCGGCCTGACGCTGGAAAAGGCCTCCCTGGAAGACCTGGGCCAGGCCAAGCGCATCGAGATCGGCAAGGAAAACACCATCATCATCGACGGTGCCGGCGAAGCCGAGCGCATCGAGGGACGCGTCAAGCAGATCCGCGTGCAGATCGAGGAAGCCACCTCGGACTACGACCGCGAGAAGCTGCAGGAGCGCGTGGCCAAGCTGGCCGGCGGTGTGGCCGTGATCAAGGTCGGTGCCGCGACCGAAGTCGAGATGAAGGAGAAGAAGGCCCGCGTCGAAGACGCGCTGCACGCCACCCGCGCCGCGGTGGAAGAGGGCATCGTCCCGGGCGGCGGCGTCGCGCTGCTGCGTGCCCGCGCCAACCTCGCCGGCCTCAAGGGCGACAACCATGACCAGGACGCCGGCATCAAGATCGTGCTGCGCGCGATGGAGCAGCCGCTGCGCGAGATCGTCGCCAACGCTGGTGACGAAGCCTCGGTGGTGGTGAACAAGGTCGTCGAGGGCACTGGCAACTACGGCTACAACGCCGCCACCGGCGAGTACGGCGACATGGTCGAGATGGGCGTGCTGGACCCGACCAAGGTCACCCGCACCGCGCTGCAGAACGCCGCCTCGGTTGCCGGCCTGATGCTCACCACCGACTGCATGGTCGGCGAGCTGGCCGAAGACAAGCCCGCCATGCCCGCCGGCATGGGCGGCATGGGTGGCATGGGCGGCATGGACATGGGCATGTAATGCCCGCTTCGCGACCCGGCCAGGCCGGGTCGCAGGCGCTGCACCGGACAATGGCCCCGCTTCGGCGGGGCCATTGTCGTTCACGGCCCGGACGACGCAGGCAGGGACGCCGGCGCGCACGAAGCGGCGGGAAGCGTGGGATAATCCGCTGGGTTGCAGGGAGAAAAGACGGCGGGGAGCGACCGGGCCTTGGCACCGACCGCTCCCCGGAACGCGTGCCGCGCAAGCGGCGGGCGTTCCCTGAGACCGAGCAAAAGGAGAACAGCGGGCTCGATCCTAGGGGCGCCCGCTTACACGCAACTTACACCCGGAACCGTATGCGCATCCTTCTTGCGGAAGATGATCCTGTCATCGCCGACGGCATCGGTCGCGCGCTCAGGCGAGGCGGCTACGCGGTCGACCACGTCGACAACGGCGCCGAAGCCGACGGCGCGCTGGCGTCGCAGCCGTACGACCTGCTGATCCTCGATCTCGGCCTGCCGCGGCTCCACGGCATCGAGGTGCTCAAGCGTCTGCGCGCGCGCAAGTCCGCACTGCCGGTGCTGATCCTCACCGCCCAGGACGGCGTCGACGACCGCGTGCGCGGCCTCGATGCGGGCGCCGACGACTACCTCACCAAGCCGTTCGCGCTGCCCGAGCTCGAGGCCCGCGTGCGCGCGCTGACCCGTCGCGGCACCGGCCAGGCGCGTTGCATCGAGGTCGGCCGCCTGGTCTACGATCAGGCCGACCGGGTGGTGAAGATCGACGGCCAGGTGGTCGAGCTGTCGGCGCGCGAGATCGGCCTGCTCGAGGTCTTCCTGCTGCGCGTCGGGCGGCTGGTGAGCAAGGACCAACTGGTCGATCACCTGTGCGGCTGGGGCGAGGAAGTCTCGAGCAATGCGATCGAGGTCTATGTGCATCGCCTGCGCAAGAAGCTCGAGGCCAGCGGCCTGCGCATCGTGACCGTGCGCGGCCTGGGCTACTGCCTGGAAAACCCGGATGCTGTCCCGGCGGCGAAAGCCTGAGAAGGCCGCGGCGCGCAAGTCCGGGCCGCCGAATTCGCTCTTCGGCGAGATCCTCGACTGGATGCTCGCGCCGCTGCTGTTCCTGTGGCCGATCTCGATCATCGTCACCCACAACGTCGCCGACAACATCGCCAACCAGCCCTACGACCTCGCGCTCGCCGACAGCGTGCGCGCGCTGTCGCGCCTGGTGACGCAGGATGGCGGGCAAGTGGTGGTGCATTTTCCGGCGCCGCCGCGCGCGCTGTTTCGCGCCGACCAGGACGACGTCGTGTATTACCAGGTCGCCGACGAGGCCGGCGGCATCGTCACCGGCGACGGCGAGATTCCGCGCCCGCTGCCGCCGGCGACGCTGATCGGCGAGGAGGTGCTGTTCCGCGACGAGATCATCCACGGCGAGGAGACGCGCGTCGCCTACCGCTTCCTGCGCCTCGACGTGCGTGACGATGGACCGCTCGTGCTGGTGCAGATCGCCGAGACGCGCAACAAGCGCACGGACCTCGCCTCGCGCGTCGTCACCGGCGTGCTGCTGCCGCAGTTCGCCATCATTCCGCTCGCGGTGGTGCTGGTGTGGGTCGGGCTGTCGCGCGGGATCGCGCCGCTGAACCGGCTGCAGAGCCTGATCCGCATGCGTCGTCCCACCGATCTGTCGCCGGTCGCCCCGGCAAGCGTGCCGGAGGAGGTGCGGCCGCTGATCGTCGCCTACAACGACATGATGGCGCGGCTGGAGGAGAATCTGCAGGCGCAGCAGCGCTTCATTGCCGATGCGGCGCACCAGATGCGCACCCCGCTCACCGGGCTGAAGATGCAGACCGACCTCGCCCTGCACGAGACCGATCCCGAGCAGCTGCGCCTGTCGCTCGCCCACATCGCCGAGAGCACCGACCGCGCCGCCCACCTCATCAACCAGCTGCTGTCGCTCGCGCGCGCCGAGGCGAGCTTCGAGAAGCTCTACGCGGTGGAGCCGGTGAATCTGGACGCCGTGGTGCGCGAGGTGGCGCTCGAGCTGTTCCCGCGCGCGCAGGCGAAGAGCATCGACCTCGGTGTCGAAGGGGGCGAGCGCGCGCTGCTCGTCGAAGGCAACCCGGTGCTGCTGCGCGAGATGGTGAAGAACCTGGTCGACAACGCGGTCAAGTACACGCCGCGCGGCGGCCGTGTCACTGCGCGCACCCGCTTCGCCGGCTCACCCATCCTCGAGGTCGAGGACACCGGCCCCGGCATCCCCGAGGCCGACCGTGAGCGGGTGTTCGAGCGCTTCTACCGCGTGCTCGGCAGCGGCGTGGACGGCTCGGGGCTCGGTCTGCCGATCGTGCGCGAGATCGCCGAGCTGCACCGCGCCACGGTCACGCTCGATGCCAACCCCGCCGGGCAGGGCACGCTCGCGCGCGTGCTGTTTCCGCGCAGCCACCTGCAGCCACCACCTCCGGTGCACGGCGATTTCTATTCGCCGGGCTGACGCACGCCGGCCCGCTCTCGTGCAGCCGCTGCGTTAACAAAGCCTTAAGAAATGGTTAATGGTTTGTTATAAAAGAAAATTTTTATCCGTGTGTAAGCGAATCGTAAGTCTCCCCGCATAGTTTGTGTGCAACCGGCCGTTGCCCGGTTCGTTCACGGAAGAAGGAGGGAGACATGGAAAGCAATACGGTGGCGAAGATCGTCGCCAATCCCAAATACCAGCGCCTGGTGAGCACCCGCTCGACCTTCGGCTGGCTGCTCACCGCGGTGATGATGGTCGTCTATTACGGCTACATCGCCATCATCGCCTTCGACAAGGAGATGTTCGCCGCGCGCCTCGGCGAAGGCGTCATGACCGTCGGCATCCCGGTCGGCCTCGGCGTCATCATCTTCACCATCGTCATCACCGGCATCTACGTCCGCCGCGCGAACTCCGAGTTCGACCAGCTGACCCAGGAAATCGTCAAGGAGAGCGGCAAATGAGCGGACGCAACGCGCGCATCGCGGGCGGCCTCGCCCTCGCCATCCTGTCCTCGCTTGCGCTGGCGGCCGGTGGCGACCTCGGCCAGGCGGAAAAGCAGGCCACCAACTGGACGGCGATCATCATGTTCGGCGTGTTCGTCGTCGGCACGCTGTACATCACCAAATGGGCCGCGGCGAAGACCAAGTCGGCGGCCGACTTCTACACCGCCGGCGGCGGCATCACCGGCTTCCAGAACGGGCTGGCGATCGCTGGCGACTACATGTCGGCGGCGTCCTTCCTCGGCATCTCCGCCGCGGTGATGATGAACGGCTACGACGGCCTGATCTACTCGATCGGCTTCCTGGTCGGCTGGCCGGTGATCACCTTCCTGATGGCCGAGCGTCTCAGGAACCTGGGCAAGTTCACCTTCGCCGACGTCGCCGCCTACCGCTTCAAGCAGACGCCGATCCGCGCCTTTGCCGCTTCGGGCACGCTGGTCGTGGTCGCCTTCTACCTGATCGCGCAGATGGTCGGCGCCGGCCAGCTGATCAAGCTGCTGTTCGGCCTCGAGTACTGGATGGCGGTGGTCATCGTCGGCGCGCTGATGATGATCTACGTGCTCTTCGGCGGCATGACCGCGACCACCTGGGTGCAGATCATCAAGGCCTGCCTGCTGCTCGCCGGCGCCTCCTTCATGGCCTTCATGGTGCTGCTGAACTACGGCTTCTCGCCCGAAGCGATGTTTGCCGACGCGGTGCGGATCAAGACCGAAGCCGCCGTCGCCGGCGGCAAGGGCGCGGACGAGGCGGGGATCCTCGGTCAGGCGATCATGGGGCCCGGCTCCTTCATCAAGGATCCGATCTCGGCGATCTCCTTCGGCATGGCGCTGATGTTCGGCACCGCCGGTCTGCCGCACATCCTGATGCGCTTCTTCACCGTGCCGGATGCCAAGGAGGCACGCAAGTCGGTGTTCTGGGCGACGACCTGGATTGGCTACTTCTACGTGCTCACCTTCATCATCGGCTTCGGCGCGATCGTGCTGGTGTCGACCAACCCGCAGTTCCTCGATGCCAAGGGCGGCCTGATCGGCGGCGGCAACATGGCGGCGATCCACCTCGCCAACGCGGTCGGCGGCAACGTCTTCCTCGGCTTCATCTCCGCGGTGGCCTTCGCCACGATTCTGGCGGTGGTGGCCGGCCTGACGCTGTCGGGGGCCTCGGCCGTGTCGCACGACCTCTATGCGACGGTGTTCAAGCACGGCAACGCGGATTCGGCCTCCGAACTGCGCGTGTCGCGCATGACCACGCTGGTGCTGGGCTTCATCGCGGTCCTCCTCGGCATCGCCTTCGAGAAGCAGAACATCGCCTTCATGGTGTCGCTGGCCTTCGCGATCGCGGCTTCGGCCAACTTCCCGGTGCTGTTCATGTCGGTGCTGTGGAAGGACTGCACGACCCGCGGTGCCACGATCGGCGGTTTCCTCGGCCTGATCACCGCGGTGGTGCTGACCGTGCTGTCGCCGTCGGTGTGGGAAGCCACGCTGGGCAACCCGAAGGGGTCGGCGCTGTTCCCCTACACCTCGCCGGCGCTGTTCTCGATGGCCGCGGGCTTCATCGGCATCTGGCTGTTCTCGATCCTCGACGGCAGCCAGCGTGCCCGTGACGACCGTGCCGGCTACCTGGCGCAGTCGGTGCGCTCGGAGACCGGCATCGGCGCTGCCGGGGCGTCGGGCCACTGATGACGACGGCCGGCAGGCGCTGAGGCAGGCGCTTTGCCGGCATCCGAACGGGGCTGCACCTGCGGGGCGGTGGGCGAGAGCTCACCGCCCCGCGGTCGTCTTCAGCGGCAGCCGCACGCGCACGCAGGTGCCGCAGCCATCGGCACCGGCTTCGATCGCGATCGTGCCGCGGTGGCAGTGGACGATCTCGCGCGCGATCGACAGCCCCAGCCCGGAGCCGTCGGCCTGCGTGCCCGAGTGGCGATAGAAGCGCTCGAACACCTGCTCGCGCACTTCGGCCGGGATCCCCGGGCCGCTGTCGCTGACGTCGATGGCGACGACATCGTCCGCCGTGTGGCAATGGAGCGTGACATTGCCGCCTTCCGGGGTGTACTTGAGCGCGTTGTCCATCAGGTTGGCGACGAGCTCCTGCAGCAGCGTCGGATCGCCGACCAGAGCGAGCGGGTCGCGATGGATGCCGAGGTCGATACGCTTGTCGTCGGCAAGGCGCAGCCAGTCTTCCACCATGTCGTCGATCAGCGGCGTCAGCGCAACCTCGCGGGCATCGGCGATCAGGCGCTCGCCCGCCTCGGCGCGCGCGAGCGCGAGGAGCTGGTTCGCGAGCCGCGTGACGCGGCCCACCGACTGGCGCAGGCGGGCGAGGGCCGACGCGTCCACTGGCTTCGCCGCCAGCAGCTCGAGCTGCATCTGCAGCCCCGCAAGCGGTGTGCGCAGCTGGTGCGCCGCATCCTGCAGGAACTCGCGCTGGCGGGCGTTGGCGAGGCGCAGGCGCTCGAGCAGGGCGTTGAGCGCGCGCACCACCTCGCGGATCTCCTGCGGGACGGACTCGGGCTCGATCGGTGACAGATCGGTGCCCGAGCGCCGTGCCAGCGACTCCTCCAGCCGCTCCAGCGGCGCGAGGCCCGAAGGGATGCCGAAGCGCGCGGCAACCGCGGCGGCGATCAGCAGCAGCCCCATGGCCGAGCCGAAGCCGAGCAGCAGGCGGTCCATTGCTTCGCCGCGCTTCTCCAGGGTCTCGGCCACGGTGACGTAGAAGCCCTGCGCCCCGCTCCGGCGATAGAGCCGCACCGCCCGGATCGGCTGGCCGTGGTGCTGCAGATCGCGAAAGCTGGGCCGCGTCGACGGCGGGCGCGGCGCGGCCGGGGCCGCTTCATCGCCGCCGACGGACTGATAGGGGTAGGGCAGGGCCGACAGCTCGTCGCGTTCGTCGAGCAGCGGCAAGTCGTGATCGCCGCCGAGCAGCTTGCCCTGCTCGTCGCGGACACGGAAGAAGATCTGGTCTCGCGTGTCGGTGCGCAGCACGACTTCGGCCTCGCGCGAGAGGCCGAGGTCGAGGCCGTCGTCGTGGACGCGGACGTGGGTGGCGATGCCGTGCGCGAGATTCACCAGGTTCTGGTCGTAGGCGGAATTCACCACGCTCTTGGCCGTGCCGTAGGCCACGCCGCCGGCGCTCAGCAGCAGCAGCGCCGTCGGGCCCGCCAGCGTCTGCAGCAGGTTGTGCCGCAGGCTAGGCTGGGCCATCAGGAACGATCCCGGGCGAGTTCGAGGCGGTAGCCGAAGCCGCGCACGGTCCGGATCAGCAGGCCGGCCGTCTCCAGGCGCGGGCGCAGGCGGGACACATACACTTCGAGCGCATTGCCGCTGCCCTCGGCCTGCAGCCGCTCGCGCGGCACGGTGCGGCCATCGGCGCGGACGAGCGCTTCGAGCACCTCCCACTCGCGCCCGGTCAGGGCCAGGGGCTGGCCATCGAGCGCGGCCAGCCGGCCCTCGCCATCGAGCGTCAGCGGCCCGAAGCCGATCTGCGCCGATTCGCCGCCACCGCGGCGCAACACGGCGCGCATGCGCGCAGCGAGCTCGGCGAGCTGGAAGGGCTTCGCCAGGTAGTCGTCGGCGCCGAGGTCCAGGCCGTAGATGCGGTCGTCGAGGGCGTCGCGGGCAGTGATCAGGATCACCGGCAGGCGCTGGCGGCGGTTGCGCGCGCGGCGCACGACTTCGTAGCCGCCGAGGCCGGGCAGGCCAACATCGACCAGGGCGAACTCGAACCCGCCCTGCTGCAGCAGGCGATCCGCCTCCATGCCGTCGCCTACCGCGGCGACTTCATCGCCCTGGCCACGCAGGAACTCCGTGATGCCCCGTGCCAGTTCGGGGTCGTCTTCAACCAGCAGAATGCGCATCTCTTCCTCTTGCCGCCCATCCGGCACCAGTCCCTTGCCTGTCGCCGCGTGTCGTGTGATGCGGCGGCATCCATGCGCATAATCGTATCCTGCCGCAGCGTGCACGTGCAGCCGGGCTGGATGGCGAAAGATTCACCCGAAACGCTTGACCGGTTCGAGTTCTCCGCTATAATGCGCGCTCGTTTGGCCAGTTAGCTCAGTTGGTAGAGCAGCGGATTGAAAATCCGCGTGTCCGTGGTTCGATTCCGCGACTGGCCACCAGATTCCGAAGACGGGCCGGCCTTGTGTCGGCCCGTTTTGCTTCGTGCCTCGGCGTTGTGCTCGAAGTGGCTGATTCTGCTCAATTTTTGACATCGCTGCGCGGTGCTATAATGCGCCACGCTCCGAACCAGCCCTGACGCGGCTCCCTGACGAAGCCTTATCTCGCATGCAGCTTTACGCCCTCGGTCTGAACCACCACACAGCGCCGCTCGCGATCCGCGAGCGCGTTGCGTTTCAGCCCGAAAGCCTGGGGCAGGCGCTGCATGGCCTCGCCCATGCCGACTCGGTGCGCGAGGCGGCCATCCTCTCCACCTGCAACCGCACCGAGCTGTACTTCGCGGCCGAGCAGCCGCAGCATGCGGCCGACTGGCTGGCGCGCTTTCATCAGGTGTCGCTGAACGAGGTCTCGCCCTACCTCTACGCCTATCCGCAGCGCGACGCGATCCGTCACGTGTTCCGCGTCGCCAGCGGGCTGGATTCCATGGTCATCGGCGAGCCGCAGATCCTCGGCCAGGTCAAGGACGCCGTGCGCCGGGCCGAAGAGGCCGGCACGATGGGCACGCTGCTGCACAAGCTGTTCCAGAACACTTTCGCGGTGGCGAAGGAAGTGCGCTCCACGACCGCGATCGGCGCCAACACGGTGTCGATGGCCGCCGCTGCGGTGCATCTGACCGAGCGCATCTTCGAGCGCGTCGCCGACCAGCACGTGCTCTTCATCGGCGCCGGCGAGATGATCGAGCTCTGCGCCGCGCACTTCGCCGGCGCGCAGCCGAAGTCGATGACCGTCGCCAATCGCACCGAGGAGCGCGCGCAGGCGCTCGCGACGCGCTTCGGCGCCCAGACCATGCGCATCGAGCAGATCGGCGACATGCTGCCGCGCTTCGACGTCGTCGTCTCCTGTACCGCCTCGCCGCTGCCCATCGTCGGTCTCGGCATGGCCGAGCGCGCGGTCAAGGCGCGCCGCCACCGCCCGATCGTGATGGTCGACCTGGCCGTGCCGCGCGACATCGAGCCCGAGATCGCGGCGCTCGACGACGTCTTCCTCTACACCGTGGATGACCTCGCCCAGGTCGTCGATGCCGGCCTCGAGTCGCGCCAGCAGGCCGTGATCGAGGCCGAGCAGATCATCGATACGCGCGTCGACGGCTTCCTGCACTGGATGGCGGCGCGCGATGCGGTGCCGGCGATCCGCGCCCTGCGCGAGCACGCCGAGGCGCTGCGCCAGGCCGAACTCGAACGTGCGCTGCGCCTGCTGGCGAAGGGCGAGGAGCCGCAGCGCGTGCTCGAGGCGCTGTCGCACGGGCTGACCAACAAGCTGATGCACGGGCCGACGCGCTTCCTGAACCAGGCCGAAGGCGAGCACAAGGCCGAGGCCGGCCGCGTCGTGCACCAGCTGTTCAATCTTTCCCGCCACGGCTAGCGCCGCGCGGCCTTCGCTCCGCCATGCGGCGGGACGAGGGCGGTGCATCGAAGCGAATTCATGAAGCAGAGCATCCGCGACAAACTCGAACACCTCGCCGGCCGCCTCGAAGAGCTCGACCGCACGCTCGCGGCCGAGGAGGCCGCGCGCGACATGAAGGCCTTCCGCGAGCTGTCGCGCGAGCGCGCCGAGATCGAGCCGATCGTCGGCCTCTACCGTGCCTATCGCCAGGCCGAGGCCGACTGCGCCACCGCGCGCGAACTACTCGCCGACGCCGAGATGCGCGAACTCGGCGAGGCCGAGCTCGCCGCCGGCGCGGCGCGCATCGCCGAGCTCGACGACGAACTGCAGCGTGCGCTGCTGCCGCGCGACCCCAATGACGAGCGCAACCTCTTCCTCGAGATCCGCGCCGGCACCGGCGGCGACGAGGCGGCGCTGTTCGCCGGCGACCTGCTGCGCATGTACTCGCGCTACGCCGAGCGCCAGCGCTGGAAGGTCGAGATCGTCTCGGCGAGCGAGTCGGATCTTGGCGGCTACAAGGAAGTCATCGCCCGCATCGTCGGCGCGGGCGCCTACTCGAAGCTGAAGTTCGAGTCCGGCGGCCACCGCGTGCAGCGCGTTCCGGTCACCGAAACCCAGGGCCGCATCCACACCTCGGCCTGCACCGTGGCGGTGCTGCCCGAGGCCGACGAGGTGGCGGCGGTGGACATCAATCCGGCCGAGCTGCGCATCGACACCTTCCGCGCCTCGGGCGCGGGCGGCCAGCACATCAACAAGACCGACTCCGCGGTGCGCATCACGCATCTGCCCACCGGCATCGTCGTCGAATGCCAGGACGACCGCTCGCAGCATCGCAACAAGGCGCAGGCGATGGCGGTGCTCGCCGCCCGCCTGTACGACGCCCGGGTGCGCGCGCAGCAGAGCGCCGAGGCGGCGCAGCGCAAGAGCCTGATCGGCAGCGGCGACCGCTCCGAGCGCATCCGCACCTACAACTTCCCGCAGGGCCGCGTCACCGACCACCGCATCAATCTCACGCTGTACAAGCTCGACGCGGTGATGCAGGGCGAGCTCGACGAACTGGTCGCGGCGCTGAGCCTCGAGCACCAGGCCGAACAGCTTGCGGCGCTGGCGGACGATTGAGCATGCGCGCCGCCGCCCCGCCGCCCGCCGGCAGCGTCGACATCGCCGGTGCGCTCGCCTGGGCGCGCGGCCTGATCGACCTGATGGACGCCCGCGTGCTGCTGCGCCACGTGCTGCAGTGCCCAGCGGCGCGCCTCGTCGCCTGGCCGGAGCAGCGGCTCGAGGCTGCCGACTGGGCGTGCTACCGCGGCCTCGTCGAGCGGCGTGCCGCCGGCGAGCCGGTGGCCTACCTGACCGGTGCGCGCGAGTTCTACGGCCGCGAGTTCCGCGTCACGCCGGCGGTGCTGATCCCGCGCCCGGACACCGAGCTGCTGGTCGAGCTGGCGCTCGCGCATTTCGCCGGCCGGCGCGGCGCGCGCGTGCTCGATCTGGGCACCGGCAGCGGCGCGCTCGCGGTGACGCTGGCGCTCGAACTCGACGCGCCCGAGCTCACCGCGCTCGACCGATCGCGCGAGGCCCTGTGGGTGGCGATGGCCAATGCCGCACGCCTCGGCGCAAGCGTCTCCTTCGTGCAGAGCGACTGGTTCGCCGCGTTGGGGGAGGAGCGCTTCGAGCTCATCGTCGCCAATCCGCCTTACATCGCCGCGGCCGACCCGCACCTGGAGGAGGGCGATCTGCGTTTCGAGCCCCGTGCAGCGCTCGCCGCCGGTGCGGCCGGCCTCGACGATCTCGCCGAAATCGTCGCCGCCGCGCCGGCGCGGCTGGAGGCGGGCGGCTGGCTCTTCCTCGAGCACGGCTACGACCAGGCGGCGGCGGTGCGCGGCCTGCTCGCCGACGCCGGTTTCGCCTCGATCGCGTCGTGGAAGGACATCGCCGGCATCGAGCGCGCGTCGGGCGGATGCTGGCGCGGGCGCGAGTGAGGCAAGAGGCATATTGACGCTGTTTTGCCTCGGGCCTACACTTTTCCGACTGTTTAACTCAACTTTTCAGAGCCGAGAATCATGAATATTCAGGACGTCATCCGTGACCAGGTCAGCGCCAACGACGTGGTGCTCTACATGAAGGGTTCGCCCCAGTTCCCCCAGTGCGGCTTTTCTTCCGCGGCGGTGCAGATTCTCAAGGCCTGTGGCGTGAAGGAAGTGCTGGCGGTCAATGTCCTCGCCGACAGCGACATCCGCCAGGGCATCAAGGAATACTCCAACTGGCCGACGATCCCGCAGCTCTACATCAAGGGCGAGTTCATCGGCGGCAGCGACATCATGCGCGAGATGTACGAAAGCGGCGAACTGCAGCAGATGCTGAAGGACGCCGGGCTCGGCGAGAGCGCCTGATCGCGCGGCGGGCGTCGCGACGCTGGTCGCTGACGCCGGTCGCCGACGCCAGTTTTGGCCGTCCCGGCCGCAGGCCGGCTGGCTCCGTGCCGTAAGGCAGGATCTGTCGGGATTTTTTACAATCACGCTCGCTGCACTTCAGCGCCTCGCGTGCGAGTCCTGCACAAGTGGCTGAATTGAAAGAATGTGACCGGTAGTCGAATGCCTTTGGCTTGTTAATTGCTTGACACTGGCAGGCTCGTGACGTGGTTCCGGTTCGCGTGGATTGATCGGGAGTACGCTACGTCGGGCAAGAGAACGGAATCAGGGCAGAGGTGTTCCATGTCGTCTTCCAATCCGGATCGGACGCAGCAACGCAGGCGACTGCTCAAGACCGCGGCGGGGATCCCGGTCGTGCTCACGCTGCCGAGCGGGGCGGCGCTGGCGGCATCGAGCGGCATGTGCGTGGACAACAGCGCCGCCGCGTTCACCACCGATGTGCAGCGGGTGGCGGTCGCCACCGACTCCTGGGTGCGGATCTCGCTGCAGAAGTATTCGATCAAGCCGATGACCGGGCCGAACGTGTCGGGCTTCACCTACAACTCGCTGTGGTATCAGGTCACGGACGGGCTGGCCACCGAGGTGATCCCGAAGGCCAATGGCAGCGGGCCCATGGTCACCCCGGTCGCGGGCGAGTTCTACTACGCCCTTGCGGGCTACGATCCCAGCCCGGGCGGCGGCCTCACCGGCACGCCGATCATCGACAACAGTCTCACCGGCACACAGCCGGTCGCCGGTGGCTCCTGCTGGACCTCGCTGACCGGCGAAGCGCTGATCGATCCGGCGAACAATCTCCTCGCGTAATGTGACAGCCTCTGCCCGCTCCGGCGACGATCGGCCCCTCGTGCGGCGTCTCGGCGACGCCGCAGTCGTTTTCGACCCCCGCGACTGGCAGACCCACATCCTGCCCCCCTTCGCCGCGGTCGTGGCTGAAGTCCTCGCCGAACTGCCCGCGCACGAGCAGCGTTCGGCCGATACCGTGGCCGCGGTGCTGCGTGCGGAGCTCGACCTCGACGCCGAAACCCCCGAACTGCGCAACCTGCTGCGGATGCTGCGGACGATCGGCCTGCTCGCGACATGAGCGCCTCATCCCTCCCGACCGTCGCCGCCCTCTCTCCGCAGGCGTTGAGCGAACGCCTCGCCACCGAGGGCGTGTGCCTCGATTACGGCGCCTGCCGCGTGCGGCTCCGGGCCAAGGGGGGCGATGCGGCGGCGTCCCTGCGCACGGTGTACGGCGCCTTCCCCTGCCTGCCGGCGGCCGGCTTTGCCGATCTCCACGTCGTGCTTGCGCCCGGGCGCGGCCTGCGGCGCTGGGTCAGGCCCCAGGCGCGCTTCAGCATCGACGGCATCGAGCCCTTCGAGCCCTTTCCGCGCCCGAACCTGCTGCCGCTGTATGAATGGGGCGTGAACTGGTGTTTCGGCCAGCGCTTCAACCAGTATGTGCTGCTGCACGCCGGGGTGCTGGCCGAGGGCGGGCGCGCGGTCGTGATGCCGGCGGTGCCGGGCTCGGGCAAGAGCACCCTGACCGCGGCGCTGGTGCTGAGCGGCTTTCGCCTGCTGTCCGACGAGTTCGGCGTGCTGCGGCCCGAAACCGGCGACCTGCTGCCGATGCTGAAGCCGGTGGCGCTGAAGAACCGCTCGATCGACGTCATCCGCGAATTCTCCGCCGGCGCCCGTCTCGGCCCCACCTTCGTCGGCACGCGCAAGGGCGACGTCGCCCACCTCGCGCCGGACGAGGCCAGCGTCGCGGCGGTGGGGCGCCCGGCGCGGCCGGCATTGATCCTGTTCCCTGCCTATCGTGCCGGCGCGGCCCTGAGCCTGACCCCGCAGCCGCCCGAGCAGGCCTTCGCGCGGCTGGCCTTCAACAGCTTCAACTATGCCGTGCTTGGTCCGGTGGCCTTCAACGCGGTGGCCGACCTCGCCGGGCGCTGTCCGGCCTACCAGCTGACCTACAGCCGGCTTGACGAGGCGATCGGCTGCATTCGCGACCTGCTTGCTGCGGGCGACGACGCGGGTGACTGAGGCGATGCCCGGCTCCGTTCGCCGCGGTGGTCCCGCCCCGACGCTGGACGCCGCCGGCCATCAGCCGGCCTGTCGCCACCTGCTGCCGCTGCTGCGCGACACGGGCCATGCGCGCACGATGCAACTCGCCGACTGGGACGAGACGCTGCGGCTCGCACGCGCGGCGCGCCTGCTCGGCACGCTCGCCGAGCGCCTGCGCGCCGACGCTGCGACATGGGTGCAGGTGCCGCCGCCGGTGCGCGGCCACCTGCAGGCGGCGACGCATTTTGCCTGCCACCGCGCGCAACTGATGCGCATGGAGTTGCGCGCGCTCGCCGCGGCCCTGCCGGCCGACGTCCCGGTCGTGCTGCTGAAGGGGGCGGCCTATCTTGCTGCCGGGCTGCCGCTCGCCCGCGGCCGGCTGCCGGGCGACGTTGATCTGCTCGTGCGGCGCGCCGACCTCGACCGCGCCGAGGCCGCGCTGCTGCGGGCCGGCTGGGCGTCGGCCACGCAGGACGCCTATGACCAGCGCTACTACCGCGAATGGAGTCACGAGCTGCCGCCGATGCGGATGCCGGGTCACGCGCTCGAAGTCGATCTGCACCACACGATCGCGCCGGTGACCGGCCGCTGCCGCGCGGACGACGCCCTGCTGCTGGCGGCGAGCCTGCCGCTGGCCGATTCACGCTACCTCGTGCTGCACCCGGCGGACCAGCTGATCCATGCCGCGATCCACCTGTTCCAGGACACCGAACTCGACGGCCGCCTGCGCGACCTCGTCGACCTCGACGGCTTGCTGCGCCGTCTGCCACGAGCCGATGCGGGCGCCCGGCTGCGCGAGCGGGCGGCGCGCCACGGTGCGTCGCGCATGCTTTGGTACGCGCTGCATTACTGTCGCGGCTGGCTCGGCACCCCGGTGGCGGCCGACGCCTGGCCGGCGCCGCCGCCGGTGGCGGCACAGCGCTGGGTGGACTGGATCATGCGGCGGCACTGCCTGCCGCGCCTGCCCGACCGCGCGCCGTCGGCGGCCGAACGCGCCGCCGCCCGCGCCGCGCAGCTGCGCTACCACCTGCTGCGCATGCCGCCTGCATTGCTGCTGCGGCATGTCGCGCACAAGGCCTGGCAGGCCATGCCGCACAGGAGCGCCGGGGCGGCGGCCGCGCAATCGAGGGGGTGAGGCGGGTCAGTCGCGCCGCGCCGACAACTCGCCGTTGAGCTTCGTCGCCAGCCTCAGCGTTTCGCCGAGATAGGCGCGGCCGAACAGGTTCAGGTGGTTGAGCAGGTGGTAGAGGCTGTACAGCAGCTTGCGCTGCTCATAGTCCTCGTGCAGCGGCCAGGCCTTGCGGTAGGCGGCGTAGAAGGCGCCGGGGAAGCCGCCGAACAGTTCGCTCATGGCGATGTCGGCCTCGCGGTCGCCGTGGTGCACCGCGGGGTCGAACACCACCGGCGAGCCGTCGGCGAGCACGGCGGCGTTGCCATGCCAGAGGTCGCCGTGCAGCAGGCTGGGCTGCGGCCGGTAGTCGAGGAACAGCGCCGGCACGCGCTCGCACAGGCGCTCGCCGAGCTTCTGCAACTCGCCGCCGAAGCCCTTCGCCTTCGCCAGCGCCAGTTGCGGGCGCAGCCGCTGCTCGACGACGAAGCGCGACCAGTTCTGCCCGCGGGTGTTCGCTTGCGGCGTGCTGCCGATGAAGTTGTCGCGCGTCCAGCCGAAGGCCTCGTCGGCGGCGCGGTGCAGCTGCACCAGCGCATCGGCGAAGCGGCTGCCGTCCTCGGCCGAGCGCAGCGGGCGCAGCGCGAGGTGCTCGAGGACGAGGAAGGCATGGGCTTCGTCGCCACCGCAGGCGATCACCGCCGGGGTGCGGAAGCTGGCGCTGGCGGCGATCGCGGCGAGGCCGTCGGCTTCGGCCGCGAACAGCGCATGGCGGTCGGCGGCGCCGAGCTTGACGAAGTAGCGCGCCTCGCCGTCCGCCACGCTGAGCGCGGTGTGGATGCAGCCGCCGCCGGCCGGCGCGCTGTCGCGGATGCGAAAGCGCCCGCCGACGCGGTCGCGGATCGCCTGCTCGATCAGGGGGAAGGCGGGATGGGCGTTCATTGCTGCGCGGGGGCGGCCCCGGCCGGCGACCGGCTCGTCGCCGGACCGCGGCTCAACCGCCGAGGCGGCTGCGGGCGCGGGCGATCGCGGCGCGCACCTGCTCGGGCGCGGTGCCGCCGACGTGCTTGCGTGCGGCGAGCGAGCCTTCCACCGTGAGCACGGCAAAGATGTCGTCGGCGAGGCGCTCGGCGGCACCCGGGACATGGGCCATCGCGATGCGCAGCTCGTCGAGCGAGAACTGCGGCAGGTCGCAGCCCTTGACGTCGGCCGCGCGCACCGCGAGCGCCACCGCCTCGTGCGCGTC
Organism: Thauera sp.; assembly: GCA_024710965.1. GTDB lineage: Bacteria > Pseudomonadota > Gammaproteobacteria > Burkholderiales > Rhodocyclaceae > Thauera. The sequence goes on from JANJTU010000110.1 coordinate 17,307, forward strand.
ACGGAAGGGCAGGCCCTTCTTCACCAGGTAGTCGGCGAGGTCGGTCGCGGTGGCGTAGCCCTGCGACAGCGCGCCGTGCATCGCCTCGGCCTTGACCTTGATGCCGGTGATCATGTCGGCGTAGATGCGCAGGGTGTCGATCACCGTATCGGCGGTGTCGAACAGCGGCTCCTTGTCTTCCTGGTTGTCCTTGTTGTAGGCGAGCGGCTGGCCCTTCATCAGCGTCAGCAGCGCGATCAGGCTGCCATTGACGCGGCCGGTCTTGCCGCGCACCAGCTCGGGCACGTCCGGATTCTTCTTCTGCGGCATGATCGAGCTGCCGGTGCAGAAGCGGTCGGCGAGGTCGATGAAGCCCACGCGCGGGCTCATCCACAGGATCAGCTCTTCGGACAGGCGCGACAGGTGGGTCATCAGCAGCGCAGCGGCGGCGCAGAATTCGATCGCGAAGTCGCGGTCGCTGACGGCGTCGAGCGAGTTGTAGCAGACCTCGTCGAAGCCGAGCTCGGCGGCGACGAACTCGCGGTCGATCGGGTAGCTGGTGCCGGCGAGCGCGGCGGCCCCGAGCGGCAGGCGGTTGACGCGGCGGCGGCAGTCGGCGAAGCGCTCGGCGTCGCGCCGGCTCATCTCGTAATAGGCCATCAGGTGGTGGCCGAAGGTCACCGGTTGCGCCACCTGCAGGTGGGTGAAGCCGGGCATCGGCGTCGCGGCGTTGGCCTCGGCGACGTCGAGCAGGTTCTTCTGGAAGTCGGCGATCAGGGCGAGGATCTGGTCGATCGCATCACGCAGCCAGAGGCGGATGTCGGTGGCGACCTGGTCGTTGCGGCTGCGGCCGGTGTGCAGGCGCTTTCCCGCATCGCCGACGAGCGCGGTGAGGCGCTTCTCGATGTTGAGGTGGACGTCCTCGTCGTCGAGGTTCCAGGCGAACTCGCCGCGTTCGATCTCGCCGGCGATCTGCGTCATGCCGCGCTCGATGTCGGCGAGGTCGGCGGCGGCGATGATGCCCTGCCTGGCCAGCATCCTGGCGTGCGCGAGCGAGCCGCGGATGTCCTGCATCGCCATGCGCTGGTCGAAGACCACCGAGGCGGTGTAGCGCTTGACCAGATCGGAGACGGGTTCGGTGAAGCGGCCGGACCAGGCCTTGGCGGGTTCGCTGCCGCCGGCGGCCGGCGTGGGGGTGTCTGTCATAATGTGCGTCGGGAAAGGGTGGCGGCCGGCGCGCTGCGGCGGCCTCGCATCAGGGAATTGCGCCGCCGCGGCGGCGTGAAAAGGCGAGCGAAAGTATAAAGCAAAAGCCTCCCGCGCTCGCCGCGCGCCGCCTGCCGGGCCTGCCGCCGTACCCGGGCGCGGCGGGCCGGGACCGTGCCCGCCCGGGCCTCAGCTTTCGGAGCCGCCCCGCATGACTTCTGCTCCCGCCGCCCCTGCCGCCGCGCTGCGCGTGCTCGTCGTCGACGACGAGGCGCCGGCGCGTGCGCGCCTGCGCGACCTGCTCGGCGACATCGCCGCCAGCCAGCCGAATGTCGTCGTCGGCATGGCTGCCAACGGCGTCGAGGCGCTGCGCCTGCTCGAGGTCGAGCCGGCCGACCTCGTGCTGGCCGACATCCGCATGCCGGCGATGGATGGCGTCGAGCTGGCGCGCCACCTCGCCCGCCTGCCGACGCCGCCGGCGGTGGTGTTCGTCACCGCCTACGACCAGTACGCGATCGAGGCCTTCGAGCTCGCGGCGGCCGACTACCTGCTCAAGCCGGTGCGCGCCGAGCGCCTCGCCGCCGCGCTGGCGAAGGTGCGCGGCCGGCAGCCGGCGGGCGTGGCGGTGCCCGCCGCGCTGGCGCCGGGCGAGCGGCGCCACTTCAGCGTCAATGAGCGCGGCCGCATCCTGCTGCTGCCGGTGGCCGAGGTGCTGTGCCTGAAGGCGGAGCTGAAGTACGTCACCGCGCGCACGGCCGCGCGCGACTACCTGCTCGACGAGTCGCTCACGCAGATCGAGCAGGAGTTCCCGCAGCGCTTCCTGCGCGTGCACCGCAGCGGCCTCGTCGCCCGCGACGCAGTGCGCGGCGTCGAGCGCGTCGGCGAGCAGGACGGCGAGGCGCGCTGGGAGATCCTGCTCAAAGGCCTCGACGAGCGCCTGCCGGTGAGCCGCCGGCAGTGGCCGGCGGTGCGCCAGGCGCTCGGCCTGTGATCAGCCGCTGTTGCGCAGCCCGGCGGCGATGCCGTTGATCGAGATGTGGATGCCGTTGCGGATGCGCTCATCGACGCTGCCCTCGGCGCCATGTTCGCGGTGGCGGCGCAGCAGCTCGACCTGGACGTGGTTGAGCGGATCCAGGTAGGGGAAGCGGTTGCGGATCGAGCGCTTCAGCAGCGGGTTGCCGTCGAGCAGTTCGCGCTGGCCGGTGAGCGCGAGCAGCGCCTCGACGGTGCTCTGCAGCTCGGCGCGGATGCGGCCGAAGATGGTGTCGCGCAGCGCGGCGTCCTTGACCAGCGCGGCGTAGCGGCTGGCGATCGCGAGATCGCTCTTGGCCAGCACCATGTCCATGTTCGAGAGCAGGGTGGCGAAGAACGACCACTCGCGCACCATGCGCTGCAGCAGCGCGAGGCCGTCGTCCGGGTGCGCGGCAAGGAAGGCCTGCACCGCGCTGCCGAAGCCGTACCAGCCCGGCAGCATCAGCCGGCACTGCGACCAGCTGAACACCCAGGGGATCGCGCGCAGGTCCTCGATGCGCGTGCCCTTCTTGCGCGAGGCCGGGCGGCTGCCGATGTTCAGGCCGGCGATCTCGGCAATCACGGTCGATTCCCAGAAATACTGCTCGAAGCCCTCGGTCTCATAGACCAGGCCGCGGTAGGCCTTGAACGCCGCATCCGAGAGCTCCTGCATGGCCTCGAGGAAGGCCGCCGGGGTGGGGGCGATCTCGGCCGGGCGCAGGCTGGTCTCGAGGGTGGCGGCGACCAGCACCTCGAGGTTGCGTCGGCCCACTTCCGGGTTGCCGTACTTGGCACCGATCACCTCGCCCTGCTCGGTGAGCCGGATCTGGCCCTGCACCGCGCCTTCGGGCTGGGCGAGGATGGCCTGGTAGCTGGGGCCGCCGCCGCGCCCGACCGAGCCGCCGCGGCCGTGGAACAGGCGCAGGCGCACGCCGTGGCGGGCGAAGGTGGCCACCAGTTCGCCCTCGGCCTTGTACAGCGCCCAGCCCGAAGTCAGGAAGCCACCGTCCTTGTTGCTGTCCGAGTAGCCGAGCATCACCTCCTGCGCCTCGTCGCGCGCGGCGAGCAGGCTGCGGTAGATGGGCAGGGCGAAGAGCCGGTCCATGACCGCGGCGGCGTTCTCGAGATCGCCGATGGTTTCGAACAGCGGCACGAGGTTGACGTCGAGCGCGTGCTCGAGCGGGCGCAGCAGGCCCGCTTCCTTCAGCAGCACCGCGAGTTCGAGCAGGTCGGAGACGTCGTCGGTCTTGGAGATGATGCAGTTGCGGATCGCGCCCGCGCCGTAGCGCAGGTGGGCGCGGCGCGCGGCGCGGAAGATCGCCAGCTCGCCCTCGGTTTCCGCCGAATAGTGCACGTGCGGCGAGGCCAGGGGCCGCGCGGTGGCGAGCTCCTCGAGCAGCAGGGCGCAGCGGCCGGCTTCGTCGCAGGCCGAATAGGCGGTGCCGGGGCGGGCGACTTCGAGCAGCTCGGCGACGACGCGCTCGTGCACGTCGGAGTTCTGGCGCAGGTCGAGCGGCGCGAGGTGAAAGCCGAACACCTTCACCGCGCGGCGCAGGTGGCGCAGCCGACCGCGCGCGAGCGCGCCCGAACCGTTGGCCACCAGCGAGCGGTGGAGGATGTCCAGGTCTTCGGCGAGCGCGGCAGCGTCGGCGTAGGGCTCGGCCTCCGCCACCGCGTGGCGGGCCGGGGCGGCACCGAGGAGCGCCCGATAGGTGGCGGCGAGGCGCGCGTAGATGCCGGAGATGGCGCGGCGGTAGGGCTCGTCGCTGCGGTGCGGCGAATGGTCGGGCGAGCGCGCGGCGAGGGCGAGCAGCGCATCGGAAGCGCTCACCAGGCCGAGGCCGAGCGAGAGCTGCGAGCCGAGCACGTGCAGTTCGTCGAGGTAGTGGCCGAGCGCCACCGTCGCCTGCATGGCCAGCGCACGCTCGAGCACCTCGGCGGTGACGTAGGGGTTGCCGTCGCGGTCCCCCCCGATCCAGCTGCCAACCTGCAGGAAGGCGGCCAGTTCGGGTGCGCCCAGTGCGGGGTCGGCGGCGGCGAGGCGGTCCTCGAGGCTGGCGTAGAGGCGCGGCAGCTCGTGCAGGAAGGTGGTGTCGAAATAGGACAGGCCGTTGGTGACCTCGTCGATGACCGACAGCTTGGCGGTGCGCAGCATGCGCGTCTGCCACAGCGTGAGCACCGCGCGGCGCAGCGCCTCGAGGTTGGCTTCGGCCTCCTCCGGGGTGAGCTGCATGCGGTCGCGCTCGTCGAGCAGGCGGGCGATCACCGTCTCGCAGTTGAGGATGCTCTTTCGCTGCACTTCGGTCGGATGCGCGGTGAGCACCGGCGAGATCAGCGCGCCGTCGAAGAACTCCACCAGGCCCGCGGCATCGGTCGCCTCACCGGCGAAGGCCGCCGCCAGGGCGTGGGCAAGGCTGCCTTCGCGCGGCGCCGAGCCGGCGATCAGGTGGGCGCGGCTGCGGCGGATGTGGTGCTGGTCCTCGGCGATGTTCGCCAGATGCGAGAAGTAGCTGAAGGCGCGCACGACCTGGATCATCTGCTCGCGCGCCAGCGCATCGCGGATGTCCTCGAGTTCGCGCCGCGCGGCGACGTCGTCGTCGCGGCGAAAGCGTACCGAGTTCTGGCGGATGCGTTCGATCAGCTCGAAGGCGGCAGCGCCCTGCTGGTCGCGCACGGTGTCGCCGAGCAGGCGGCCGAGCAGGCGGATGTCTTCGCGCAGGGGGGCGTCTTTGTCTTGGTTCATGTTTTCGGCAAGGGGGGAACTGCCTGCCGGCGGCGGTCCAGGTTCAGGTCCGGCAGCGGGCAGGCGTGGAAGGGGGCGTCGGCACGCATGCTAGAATTGCGCCCTGCCGACGCACCATTGGTGCGAACCCTGATGCTGCGGTGCGGCGAAAATAGGTTGCCGCAGCATGATCCCTTCCTGTCTGGTGAGTTAAGCATCGTGAGCCAAGCCACCCCCGAGCGCATCGTCATCGCCACCCGTGAAAGCCGCCTCGCCCTGTGGCAGGCCGAGCACATCAAGGCCCGGCTCGAAGCCCTGTATCCGGGCTGCCGCGTCGAGCTGCTCGGCATGACCACCCGCGGCGACCAGATCCTCGATCGCCCGCTCGCGAAGGTCGGTGGCAAGGGCCTGTTCGTCAAGGAACTGGAGACCGCGCTGCTCGACGGACGCGCCGACATCGCCGTGCACTCGATGAAGGACGTGCCGATGGAAATGGGCGAGGCGTTCGCCCTGCCCTGCATCTGCGCGCGCGAAGTGCCGCTCGACGCCTTCGTCTCCCGCCGCTATGAAAGCCTCGCCGACATGCCGCCGGGAGCGGTCGTCGGGACTTCGTCGCTGCGCCGCGAATCGCAGATCCATGCCCAGTATCCCTTCCTCGGCGTCACCAGCCTGCGCGGCAACCTCGACACCCGGCTGCGCAAGCTCGATGAAGGCCAGTACGACGCGATCATCCTCGCCGCCGCCGGCCTCACCCGGCTGGGAATGGGGGAGCGCATCCGTTCGATCCTGCCGGCCGAAGTGTCCCTGCCTGCCGCCGGGCAGGGTGCGCTCGGCATCGAGTGCCTGGCCGCGCGCGAGGACGTGATCGGCTGGCTGCAGCCGCTGGCCGACGCCGATACCACCGCCTGCGTCCTCGCCGAGCGTGCGGTGGCGCGCGCGCTGGCGGGCAGCTGCGAAGTGCCGCTCGGCGCCTATGCGCTGATCCGTGCAGGCCGGCTGTGGCTGCGCGGCTTCGTCGCCCGTCCGGATGGCAGCGAGATCGTCCGCGCCGAGCGGGAAGGGGCTGCCGGCGAAGCCGAAAGCCTCGGCCGGGCCCTGGCCGAGGCGTTGCGCGCGCAGGGGGCCGAGGCCCTCCTCGCCGATCTCGGCTGATCCGGCCCCGCGTGCGAC
>JANJTU010000170.1 GCA_024710965.1 Thauera sp.
GCGCGACTGGAAGAAGGGCGAATGCGAGCCGGTGCCGGGCAAGACCATGCCGCTGCTGAAGGTCGTCGAGCGCAACTTCGCCGACACCTACAAGAAGTACATCGCGCTCGGCCCGCTGATGACCAAGCTCGGCAACAACGTGAAGGGCCTGGACTGGAACACCGAGCAGGAGTACGACGAGCTCAAGAAGTGCAACTACACGGTGCAGATCCCCGGCGTCTCCTTCGGCATGCCCTCGCTGGAAGAGGACATCTCGGTGTGCGATGCGGTGATGCGCATGGCGCCGGAAACCAACGGTGAGGTCGCGCACAAGTCGTGGTCGGCCCTGTCGAAGAAGACCGGCATCGACCACCACCACCTGTACGCCGGTCGTCACGAGGACAAGATCACCTTCCGCGACATCCAGGCCCAGCCGCGCAAGATCATCACCGCGCCGACGTGGTCCGGGATTGAGTCGGAGACCGTCAGCTACACCGCCGGCTACACGAACATCCACGAGCACATCCCGTTCCGCACGCTCACCGGTCGCGCGCACTTCTACCAGGATCACGAGTGGTTCCTCGACTTCGGCGAAGGCTTCTGCGCCTACCGTCCGCCGATCGACATGAAGGCCCAGAACGTGATCCCGGACTCGGTCCGCAAGAAGCCCCACCTCACGCTGTCGTGGATCACGCCGCACTCCAAGTGGGGCATCCACTCGTCCTACCAGGACAACCTGCGGATGCTGTCGCTGTTCCGCGGCGGCCCCTACGTGTGGGTGTCCGAGGACGACGCGAAGGAGATCGGCCTGCGCGACAACGACTGGGTCGAGGCGATCAACGCGAACGGCGCGACGATGGCCCGCGCGGTGGTCTCGCAGCGCGTGCCCCGCGGCATGGCGCTGATGTACCACGCCCAGGAGAAGACGGTGAACGTGCCCGGCTCGCCTTCCACCGGCAAGCGCGGCGGCATCCTGAACTCCGTGACGCGCGTGATCGTGAAGCCCACCAACATGGTCGGCGGCTACGCCCAGCTCGCGTACAGCTTCAACTACTACGGCACGGTGGGCTGCCAGCGTGACGAGGTGGTGGTGCTACACAAGATCGCGGATCAGGACATCGACTGGCTGGAGCGGCCGCTGACGCCGGAGCGCGAACAGCAGCGCAATCCGGTCGGCGTCGGGCCCCGCTAACGCACACGACAGGGTACTTCCGCGCGCGGGCAGCAGCGGCAGGGCAAGGGGAAGCTAACCCCATCCCCTTCCCGGCCCGCTCCCGCGCGGCGGGGTACCGAACAGGACACAGGAGATTCAAATGAAGATTCGCGCGCAATTCGCGATGGTTTTCAACCTCGACAAGTGCATCGGTTGCCACACCTGCTCGGTGACCTGCAAGAACGTGTGGTCGAACCGCAAGGGCATCGAGTACGCCTGGTTCAACAACGTCGAATCCAAGCCCGGCGTCGGCTATCCGAAGAACTGGGAAAACCAGGAGAAGTGGAAAGGCGGCTGGGAGAAGGTCAACGGCAAGCTGGAACTCAAGGCCGGCGGCAAGTTGAAGAAGATCGTGCAGATCTTCGCCAACCCCAACATGCCCGAGATCGACGACTACTATGAACCCTTCACCTACGACTACGCGCGCCTGCACAACGCGCCGCTGTCGGAAGCCGCGCCGACCGCGCGCCCGGTGTCGCAGATCACCGGCGAGAAGATGGACAAGATCACCTGGGGCCCGAACTGGGAGGACGACCTCGCCGGCGAATTCGCCGCGCGCTCGCAGGACGCCAACTTCGCGAACATGCAGAAGGAGATGTACAAGCAGTTCGAGAACACCTTCCACCTGTACCTGCCGCGCATCTGCAACCACTGCATCAACCCCGCCTGCGTCGCCTCCTGCCCCTCGGGCGCGATGTACAAGCGCGAGGAAGACGGCATCGTGCTCGCCGACCAGGACCGCTGCCGCGGCTGGCGCATGTGCATCTCGGGCTGCCCGTACAAGAAGGTGTTCTTCAACTGGGAATCGTCCAAGGCGGAGAAGTGCGTGGGCTGCTACCCGCGCGTCGAGAACGGCCTGCCGACGGTCTGTTCCGAGTCCTGCGTGGGCCGCATCCGCTACAACGGCATCATCCTCTACGACGCCGACAAGGTGCTCGAGGCCGCCAGCGCCGACAACGTGCAGGACCTCTACCAGGAACACCTGGACATGTTCGTCGACCCCTTCGACCCGAAGGTGATCGAGCAGGCGAAGAAGGACGGCATCTCCGAGGACTGGATCCTCGCCGCGCAGAAGTCGCCGATCTACAAGATGGCCGTGCAGTGGAAGATCGCCTTCCCGCTCCACCCCGAGTACCGCACGCTGCCGATGATCTGGTACGTGCCGCCGCTCTCGCCGGTGCAGTCGCAGATCGACCAGAAGACGCTGCCGACCGAGGCCGATGGCGTGATCCCGAAGGCCTCCGCGATGCGCCTGCCGGTGCAGTACCTCGCCAACCTGCTCACCGCCGGCAAGGAGCAGCCGATCGTCGATGCGCTCAACCGCATGATCGCGATGCGCTCCTATCAGCGCTCGATCCACGTCGATGGCAAGGCCGACACGCGCGCGCTCAACGCCGTGGGCATGACCGAGGACATGGCGAAGGAGATGTACCGCTACCTCGCCATCGCCAACTACGAAGACCGCTTCGTCATCCCGACCTCGAAGGAAGAGATGCGCATGGACGACTACTACGGCTTCCAGGGCCAGGTCGGCTTCAGCTTCGGCAACGAGTCGTCGGTCGGCATCTCGCCGAACTCGCTCTTCCCCGAGCGGCGCAAGGACACGGTCGAATCGCGCAAGCTGGCGCCGCACGCCGACGAGGTGCGCGACATTTCCGGCGAACGCTACTAGGAGCAAGGCTCATGAGAACCTACAAACTGCTTGCGGTGCTGCTCGACTATCCGGGCAGCGAGTTCGTCGCCGATCTGCGCACCGCGGTCGCCGCACAGGGCGGGGCTGCGGCCTTCGTCGAGTCGGTCGACACCGAGCGCGTGTTCTCGGCGGACGAACACGGCCGCATCGCGACCTTCATCGAGTGGACGCTGGCGCAGGACCAGACCGAGCTCGAGGCCGGCTACGTCAAGACCTTCGACCTCGCGCCCGAGCACAGCCTGCACCTGACGCACCACGTCTTCGGCGACGACAAGAACCGCGGCCCCGCGCTGATCGACCTGTCCGAGTACTACAAGTCCTTCGGCCTGCAGCACGACGAGCGCGAGATTCCGGACTACCTGCCGCTGATGCTCGAGTTCGTCTCCGGGCTGGAAGAGACCGAGGCGCGCATCTTCCTGACCGACGCGACGAAGGTGCTGAAGGTGCTGGCGGCCAACCTGGAGAAGGCCGAAAGCCCCTATGCATCCCTGATCCGCGTCATCGATAACCACGGCACGCTGGCCCAGCTGGCGGCCTGAGGAGGGAAAAATGTCTCTGCTGAAACTGTTCTTCGGGGTTTACCCCTACATCTGCCTGACGGTGTTCGTGGTCGGGAGCTGGATCCGCTACGACAACGAGCAATACACTTGGAAGACGGACTCGTCGATGCTGTTGTCGAAGTCCGGCATGGTGCTGGCGAGCAACTTCTTCCACATCGGCGTGCTGTCGATCTTCCTTGGCCACTTCGCCGGTCTCGTGCTGCCGCACGCGCTGTGGCTGGGGCTGGGGATCTCCGACATGACCCACCAGTGGATCGCCATCATCGCCGGCCTCGTGTTCGGCACCCTGGCGCTGATCGGCGGCACCATGCTGTGGGCGCGCCGCATGTTCAATCCGCGCATCCGCAGCGCCAGCCGCCGCGCCGACGTGTTCGTCATCAGCTGGCTGATGCTCACGCTGCTGCTCGGCCTGGCGACGGTGCCGTTCTCGATCGGCCACGCCAACCACGGTGATCCGGCGGTGATGCTGGCGCTGGCCGACTGGGTGAAGAGCATCCTGCTGCTCAACCCGCAGCCGGAACTGCTGGCGAACGTGGACCCGATCTTCCGTGCCCACATCTTCTTCGGGCTGACGGTGTTCCTCGTGTTCCCCTTCACCCGTCTGGTGCACATCCTCACCGCGCCGTTCAACTATCTGGGTCGCTCCTACCAGATCGTGCGCAGCAAGCGCCGGGTTCGCGCCGGGCAATCGGCCTGATCGGCCGTACAGGGCAGGATGTGCGGGGGCGTCGTTCCGCACATCTTGCCTTGCAGGCGTTTTGAAATTAGCTTCAATCCTCCGAACGCCTCCAGGTACACCGAATGCCCATTCGCGGCGTCAGCCTTTCCGTCAAGATCAGCAGCATCCTGCTCGGCTTCTTCCTCGTCGCGCTCGTTGCGGTCGGTCTGACCCTGTTCATCTCCTGGCAGCTCGAAGGGGCTGCCGCCGCGATCAACGATGCGGGCAGCCTGCGCATGCGGGTCTATCGCATCGCCCATCACCTGTCGCGCGCGGACGACCCCGCCGTAGACCGCACCACCTTCGCCACCGAACTGCGCCACCAGCTGGACGACTTCGATCGGGTGCTGGAAGGCTTGCACGCCGGCGATCCGCTGCGCCCGCTGTTCGTGCCCAAGGACGACGAGATCCCCGCCGACATCGTGCGTCTGCAGCAGGACTGGGCCGCGCGCGTGAAGCCGCTGGTGGCGGACCTGGTCGTCACGCCGACGCTGGAGAATCTGCGCGTGCGTGCGCCTGCGTTCGAGCAGGCGGCGGAGTCCTCCGTGCACAGCATCAACGACATCGTGCTCCGGATGGAGCACAGCTACGCGTACAGCACCAACGTGCTGCGCGCCTCGCAGGTGCTGCTGATCGCGCTCGCGATCGTCGGCACCATCGTCCTCCTGCGCTTCTTCTTCCTCACCGTGATCCGGCCGGTGTATGAGCTGCAGGATGGCGTCAAGCGCATGGAGAAGGAGGACTTCACCGTGCGCGTGCCGATCCTCGCCGGCGACGAGTTCGGCGAGCTCTCCGTCGGCTTCAACCAGATGGCCTCGCACCTGCAGAGCCTGTACGACACACTCGAGGAGCGGGTCGTGGCGAAGACGCACAGCCTCGAGCAGAAGAACCGCGAGCTCGAGATCCTCTACGACATCGGCGCCTTCCTGCGCGAGCCGAACGACGTCGACTCCCTGTGCAAGGGTTTTCTCGCGCGGGTGCAGAGGACGATGGGCGCGAGCGCGAGCTCGGCGCGCCTGCTCGACCTGGACTCGCGCAATCTGTGCATGATCGTGCACGACGGCCTGGGCGAGGAGTTCATCGACCGCGAGGAGGTGCTCGCCTGCGGCGAGTGTGTCTGCGGCGAGGTGGCCAAGGACGGCAACTCGCTGACGCTCGACGTACGCGCGCCGCTCTTCGACATGACGCGCGACAGCTGCCAGCGGGCGGGCTTCGAGACCGTGTCGGCGATCTCGATCAGCGCCAAGAAGCGCACGCTGGGGGTGTTCAACCTGTATTTCAGCGCCGCGCATCCGATCGGCGACGCCGATCGGCAGTTGCTCGAGACCCTGGGGCAGCAGCTGGGCCTGGCGATCGAGAACCAGCGCCTGCATGCCCGCGACCGCGAGATGGCGGTCTCGGAGGAGCGCAACCTGCTCGCGCGCGAACTCCACGACTCGATCGCCCAGGGCCTCGCCTTCCTCAACCTGCAGGTACAGATGCTGGAGCGCGCGCTCGCCGACGGCAAGCAGGCCGAGGCGCGCGACATCGTCGACATGCTGCGGCGCGGCGTGCAGGAGAGCTACGAGGACGTGCGCGAACTGCTCGTGCACTTCCGTACGCGGGTCGAGCGCCAGGATCTCGATGCGGCGATCACGGCGGCGCTGCGCCGGCTCGCCGAGCAGACCGGCGTGGCGACCGACCTCGACGTACAGGGCGATGGCGCGCCGCTCGATGCGGAGGCCGAAACGCAGGTGCTGTACATCGTCCAGGAGGCGCTCTCGAACGTGCGCAAGCATGCCGGCGCAAAATCGGTGATGGTGAGCGTGCGGCGGGGCAGGGAAGGGCTGTCGGTGTCGGTGCGCGACGACGGCGTCGGCTTCGTCGAGGGCGAGGCCGAGCACGGCCCGGGCGAGGCGCACATCGGGCTGCAGATCATGCGCGAGCGTGCGATGCGGATCGGCGGCCAGTTTGCGGTACGCTCGTCGCCCGGGCGTGGCACCGAGATCAGGCTCGATCTGCCGCGACAGGCGAAGGTGGAAAACTGATGACGAAGGCGATACGCGTCCTGCTCGTGGACGACCACACGCTGTTCCGCAGCGGGATCCGCTCGCTGCTGCAGAACTATCCCGAGTTCGAGATCGTCGGCGAGGCTGGCGACGGCATGGAGGGGATCAAGCGTGCCGGGCAACTGCGGCCCGACGTCGTGCTGCTCGACCTGAACATGCCGGGCCTGTCGGGCCGCGAGGCCGCCCGCCTGATCATGGAGGAAGCGCCCGACTGCCGGGTGCTGATGCTCACGGTGTCCGAAGACGCGGCAGACCTGCTCGAGACACTACGCGCGGGCGCCTGCGGCTATCTGCTGAAGAACATCCAGGCCGAGGCCCTCGTGTCGGCGATCAGCGCTGCCGCACAGGGCGAGTCGGTGGTGTCGCCGCAGATGATGGGCAAGCTGCTGAACGGCGTGCGCGGCGGTGGCGAACTCAGGCGCGGCGGTCCGCAATCGGCGCCGGAAGCCGAGTCCGCGCCCGTCCCCGAGGCGGCGGCGGGCGCGGCCGAGCTGGACAAGCTCTCGCCCCGGGAACGCGAGATCCTCCGGCTCGTCGCACGCGGCCAGAGCAACAAGGAGATCGCACGCGCGCTCGACGTGGCGGAGAGCACGGTCAAGATCCACGTGCAGAACATGCTGCGCAAGCTGAACCTGTCGAGCCGCGTGCAGGCGGCGGTCTTCGCCGTGGAGCAGGGGGTCGCGTAGTCCGCCGCGCGGGGGCCCGCCGGAAGCGGCAACGCCGCAGCCCGCTCAGGCGCGGGCGCGCATCAGGCGCTGCTTCTCCCGCTCCCAGTCGCGCTTCTTCTCGTCCTCGCGCTTGTCGTACAGCTTCTTGCCCTTGGCAAGGCCGATCTCGAGCTTGACGCGCCCCTTGCTGTAATGGAGGTCGAGCGGCACGAGGGTGAAACCGGCGCGCTCGACCTTGCCGATCAGGCGCGCAATTTCCCGCCCGTGCAGCAGCAGCTTGCGCGTGCGGGTGGGGTCGGGGCTGACGTGGCTGGATGCGCTGATCAGGGGCGTGATGTGCATGCCGAAGATGAAGATCTCCTCGTCGCGGATGACGACGTAGGCTTCCTTGATGTTCGCGCGCCCCGCGCGGATCGCCTTGACTTCCCAGCCCTCGAGGACGATCCCGGCCTCGTGCTTTTCCTCGATGAAGAAATCGTGATAGGCCTTGCGGTTGTCGATGATGCTCATGGCGTGAAGATCCTTCGGGCGCGGCCTGCGGCTGCGCAAGACTGCGAACGGGCGTGTCCGCATGCGGTAGAATTCGCGATTTTAGCAGCTCGGCGAAGCGTCCGTTTCCTTCGGTGCGCGGCCGATACCTCCTCTAGCCCATGGCCGACGTCAAGAAGCTGGTTCTGATCGAATTCACGCCCGTGCAGATGTTCGAACTCGTCGATCGCTGCGAGGACTATCCGCAGTTCCTGCCCTGGTGCGGCGGGGCCGAGGTCCATCAGCGCACCGACACGGTGACCGCCGCCACCATCCACATCAACTACCACGGCATCAAGGCGCACTTCAGCACCGAGAACAGCAAACGCTGGCCGAATGAAATGAAGCTGCGCCTGACCGACGGGCCGTTCACGCATCTGGATGGCCACTGGCTGTTCACTGCGCTCGGCGACACGGCATGCAAGGTCGAGTTCAGTCTGCACTACGAGTTCTCCAGCAAGCTGCTGGAGAAGGTTCTGGGGCCGGTCTTCAATCACATCGCCAACACCTTCGTCGATTCCTTCGTCAAGCGTGCGGGGCAGGTCTACGCAAAGGGCTGAACATGGCTGAGACGGTTCAAGTCGAAGTGGTCTACGCGCTGCCGCAGCGCCAGGAACTGGTGCACGTGCGCCTGCCCGAAGGCGCGACGGTGCGCCAGGCGGTGGAAGCCTCGGGCCTGCTCGAGAAGTACCCCGACATCGAGCTGGACGGCCGCAACAAGCTCGGCATCTACGCCAAGCTCGCCAAGGCCGACACTGTGGTGCGCGACCGCGACCGCATCGAGATCTACCGCCCGTTGATCGCAGACCCCAAGGCCGTGCGCAAGAAGCGGGCGGACGAAGGCAAGGTGATGAAGAAGGGCGGCGGCTCGGCCGAGGAGGAGGGCTGAGGCGCGCTTGTCGCAATCCGCTCAGCGACACAGCTCGTCGAACTGCCGCTGCAGGCGGCCCGCTTCCTGCACGCGCGCCACGTCGTCGAGATATTCGCGTTCGCCGGCGGCGTTGAAGCGCGTGATGCGCTGACCGGAAGCGAGCGCGCCAAGCTGGTTGCGCGCCTCCTGGCAGAAGCGCTCGCGCTCGGCCGCATGCGCGGCCTCTTCATCCGCCTTCGCCTGCGCTTCGGCCGCGGCGGCACGACGCTGGCGGAATTCGAGTTCGCGCTCGGCGAGCGTGCGCGGGTGACTGGCCCGGTCCGGGCCCTCCTGTCCGGCGTCGGGCGCGGCAGTCGGCTCGACCAGAGGCTCCGCAGGCGGCTGCCGCGGCGTCTGCAGGATCCGCGTCGCGCCGGCCGGCGGCGGCTGATCGGAATAGTAGGTGCGCCCCTCCCGGTCCTTCCAGCCGTAGATCTGGCCCGCGGCGGGCAGCGCCACGAGCAGGGCAAGGGCGAGGGCCGTGCGGCGGATCATCGACTGTCTCCGGAATGCGCCGCTTACACGGCGCCAAAGGCGTCTGTATAATACGGATTTGGTCGAAAGGATAAAAGCCATGCGAGTGATTCAGAAGGCGCTGACGTTCGACGACGTCCTTCTCGTTCCCGCCCACTCCACGGTCCTCCCGCGCGACGTGAGCCTGCAGAGCCAGGTCACCCGCCGCATCCGTCTCAACATCCCGCTCGTGTCCGCTGCCATGGACACCGTCACCGAGAGCCGTCTCGCGATCGCACTCGCGCAGGAAGGCGGCATCGGCGTCGTGCACAAGAACTTCACGCCGGCCCAGCAGGCGGACGAGGTGCACAAGGTAAAACGCCACGAGTCCGGCGTGCTGAAGGACCCGATCACCATCCCGCCGACGATGACCGTCGGCGAGGTCATCGCGCTGCAGCGCCAGCATCGCTTCTCCGGCGTGCCGGTAGTGGCGGGCGGCAAGGTGGTCGGCATCGTCACCAATCGTGACACGCGTTTCGAGACCAAGCTCGACCAACTGGTCTCCGAGATCATGACCCCGCAGGAGCGCCTCGTGACGGTGCGCGAGGGCGCCAGCCTGGACGAAGCGCGCGAGCTGCTGCGCGTGCACCGCCTCGAGCGCGTGCTGGTGCTCAACGACGCCGGCGAGCTGTGCGGCCTGATCACCGTGAAGGACATGATGAAGGCCACCGAGCACCCGTTCGCCGCCAAGGACGAACAGGGCCGCTTGCGTGTCGCGGCCGCGATCGGCGTCGGCGCAGGCACCGAGGAACGCGCCGAGCGGCTGGCCGACGCCGGCGTCGACATGATCGTGGTCGATACCGCCCACGGCCATTCGCAGGGTGTGCTCGACCGCGTCAGCTGGGTGAAGAAGAACTTCCCGCAGATCGAGGTCGTCGGCGGCAACATCGCCACCGCGGACGCCGCGCGTGCGCTGGTGGATGCCGGCGCCGACGGCGTCAAGGTCGGCATCGGGCCGGGCTCGATCTGCACCACGCGCATCGTCGCCGGCGTCGGCGTGCCGCAGATCTCGGCGGTGGACAACGTCGCCAACGCGCTGGCCGGCACCGGGGTGCCGATGATCGCCGACGGCGGCATCCGCTTCTCGGGCGACATCGCCAAGGCCATCGCCGCCGGCGCCAATGTGGTCATGCTCGGCGGCCTGTTCGCGGGCACCGAGGAGGCACCGGGCGAGACGGTGCTGTTCCAGGGGCGCTCGTACAAGTCCTACCGCGGCATGGGTTCGCTCGGCGCGATGGAGAAGGGCGCGGCCGATCGCTACTTCCAGGACGAGAACACCGGCAACATCGACAAGCTGGTGCCGGAAGGCATCGAGGGTCGCGTGCCCTACAAGGGGCCGGTCGGGGCCGTGATCCATCAGTTGATCGGTGGCCTGCGCGCATCGATGGGCTACCTCGGCTGCGCCGACATCCCGACGATGCATGCGCGTGCGCAGTTCGTCCAGATCAGCTCGGCGGGCATGCGCGAGTCGCATGTGCACGACGTGCAGATCACAAAGGAAGCGCCGAACTACCAGATCAGCTGATCGGCGCTTCCCCTAGCTCCAGGCGGCTGCAAGGCCGCCTTCTTCTTTTTTCGACGCTTCAGACGTTGGCGCCATGGCTCACCAGAAAATCCTCATCCTCGACTTCGGTTCCCAGGTCTCCCAGCTGATCGCCCGCCGCGTGCGCGAACAGCAGGTGTACTGCGAGCTGCATCCGTTCGACGTGTCGGACGACTTCATCCGCGAGTTCGCGCCGCAGGGCATCATCCTGTCGGGCGGGCCGAACTCGGTGTACGAGGCCGAAGAATGGCGCGCACCTCAGGCGGTGTTCGAGCTCGGCGTGCCCGTGCTCGGCATCTGCTACGGCATGCAGACCATGGCCTCGCAGCTCGGCGGCACGGTCGAGAGCGCGACCAAGCGCGAGTTCGGCTACGCGGAGATGCGCGCGCGTGGGCATTCGAAGCTGTTCGAAGGCATCGAGGATCGGACCAATGCCGAAGGCCATGGCCTGCTCGACGTGTGGATGAGCCACGGCGACAAGGTCACCGAGCTGCCGCCGGGCTTCAAGGTCATCGGCAGCAACGAATCCACCCCGATTGCGGCGATGGCCGACGAGGCGCGCGGCTTCTACGGCGTGCAGTTCCACCCCGAGGTCACGCACACGATCAAGGGCAAGGAGATCATCGCCCGCTTCGTGCATGACATCTGCGGCTGCGGCTATGACTGGAACATGCCGGATTACATCGCCGAGGCGGTGGCGAAGATCCGCGAACAAGTCGGTGACGAGGAGGTGATCCTCGGCTTGTCGGGCGGCGTCGATTCGTCGGTGGCGGCCGCGCTGATCCACCGCGCGATCGGCGACCAGCTCACCTGCGTGTTCGTCGACCACGGCCTGCTGCGCCTCAACGAAGGCCGCATGGTCATGGAGATGTTCGCCGGCCGCCTGCATGCCAGGGTCGTGCACGTCGATGCCACCGCCCAGTTCATGGGCCACCTGAAGGGCGTCACCGACCCCGAGCAGAAGCGCAAGATCATCGGCCGCGAGTTCGTCGAGGTCTTCCAGGCCGAAGCGAAGAAACTGCGCGTGAACGGAACTGAGGCCAAGTGGCTGGCGCAGGGCACGATCTACCCCGACGTGATCGAGTCGGGCGGCGCAAAGAGCAAGAAGGCACACACGATCAAGAGCCACCACAACGTCGGCGGCCTGCCCGAGACGCTCGGCCTGAAGCTGCTCGAACCGCTGCGCGACCTGTTCAAGGATGAAGTGCGCGAGCTTGGCGTGGCGTTGGGCCTGCCGCACGACATGGTCTATCGCCATCCCTTCCCCGGCCCTGGCCTGGGCGTGCGCATCCTCGGCGAAGTGAAGCAGGAGTACGCCGACCTGCTGCGCCGCGCCGATGCGATCTTCATCGACGAGCTGCGCGCCGCAGACTGGTACGACAAGACCAGCCAGGCCTTCGCCGTCTTCCTGCCGGTCAAGAGTGTAGGTGTGATGGGCGATGGCCGCACCTACGAGTACGTGGTCGCGCTGCGCGCGGTCGAAACCCAGGACTTCATGACCGCGCACTGGGCCGAACTGCCGCACAGCCTGCTCGGCAAGGTCAGCAATCGGATCATCAACGAGGTCCGTGGCATCAACCGCGTCGTGTACGACATCTCGGGCAAGCCGCCGGCGACGATCGAGTGGGAGTGACGCGGACAGAAAACATTATAACAATCAAGAATATAAGAGATTGTCGTTGATGATATGGGACGAATTATCAACGAGCAGAAGCCCCGGCAGACGCTGGGGTTTCTTGCTTTCTGGACCCCGCCAGTCGTCGGGCTTAACCGGTTCGAACTGACGGTATGCATGATGATCGCGACGAATTCGATTCGATTGCTCCGGCGATT
>JANJTU010000129.1 GCA_024710965.1 Thauera sp.
ACTGGCACCGGCTTTTGCGTGACGCCGGTAGTGGGCTTGGTGCATCCGCCATTCGAGATCACGCTCGACAGTTTCGAAGTTGCCGAAGCCTTCGAAGTGCCTTTGGCACATTTCATGGATCCGGCCAACCACCTGCGCCACAGCCTGCAGGTGGAAGGGCGGGAGCGGCATTTTCATGCGATGCCCTACAAGGACTACTACATCTGGGGCGCCACGGCGGGCATCATCATGTCGCTCTACCGGGTGCTTCGTGGCGGACCGGCGGCGCCATCCGGCGGCGGGTGAGGTGCCGGCGGCCACGGGTTGCGGTCGGCTTCGCCATCCGGGCGAAACCTGGAATGTCAAGGGCATGCATGCCGCCCTCAGCGACGCCTTGAGGCAGGAATGCATCCACGGGCGCGAGCCCTCGCTGCGCCGTGCATCGGCGGCTTTATGGTATCTTGGCTGCAATCGCTTTCGGCCCCTCCTGGCGTGTTTTCTTCCCATTTCGCATGACCCTCTTCACCCTCATCCTTGCCCTGCTGATCGAGCAGGTCCGCCCGCTTCCGGTTCGTGATGTCGTGCTCAGGCCGTTGCGTGCGCTGTCCCTCGCACTGGTGACCCGCTTCAACGACGGGCAAGCGCGGCATGGCGGGATGGCGTGGTTGCTGGTCGTGGTGCCCGGCACCGTCGGCTCGGCCGTGGCTTACTGGCTGCTTTGGGAACTCAATCCGCTGCTGGCACTTGTCTTCAACGTGGCGATGCTTTATCTGACGATGGGTTTTCGCCACGAAAGCCATTTCTTCACCGACATTCACCTTGCGCTGCGCATGGGCGAGATCGATCGCGCCCGCGCGCTGCTGAGCGAGTGGCGCGGCGGGCAGTATCGGGAAGCCAGTTCCAGCGAGGTGGCGCGACTCGCGATCGAGCAGGCGCTCGTGGCGGCGCACCGGAATGTGTTCGGGGTGGCGTTCTGGTTCGTGCTGCTGCCCGGCCCGAGCGGGGCGGTCATGTACCGCCTGGCGCGCTTTTTTGCGGAGGACTGGGGACAGCGGCGGGATATCGAGTTCGGCGATTTCGGCCGCTTCGCCCGGCGCGCCTTCGAGGCGATCGACTGGCTGCCGGTGCGCCTGACCGCAGCGTCATTCTCGGTGGCGGGGGATTTCGAGGACGCGATCTATTGCTGGCGCACGCAGGCCATACTGTGGCCGGACAAGTCGTCCGCTATACTGATCGCAAGTGGTGGCGGCGCGCTGGGTGTCAGGCTCGGCATGCCGGTCCACGAGTCCGGCGAGATCGTCGACCGGCCCGAGATGGGACAGGGCGACGAGGCTGATGCCGATCACATGCAGGGCACGGTGGGGCTGGTATGGCGGGCGCTGCTCGTGTGCCTGTTCCTGCTCGCGCTGGTCGGCCTGGCCGGCTGGGTGAGCAGGTAGAAGATTTATGTCCTAAGAGGGAGATGGTTATGGCAAATCGTGAAGTCGTTGTTCTGAGTGCTGTTCGTTCCGCCGTCGGCGGCTTTGGTGGGTCGCTGAAGGACATGGAGCCCGCCGAACTGGGCGCCGTGGTCGTGAAGGAAGCGATCGCGCGCGCCGGCGTGGATCCGAAGGCCGTGTCGTTCGCGGCCGTAGGCAACTGCATCCCGACCGACTCCCGTTACCCCTACGTTGCTCGCGTCGCGACGGTCAATGGCGGCATGTCACTCGACTCCGTGGCCTTTGCGGTAAACCGCCTGTGCGGTTCGGCGCAGCAGGCGATCGTGAACTCGGCCCAGGCGATCCTGCTGGGCGATGCCGACTTTGCGATTGGCGGCGGCGTGGAAGTGATGTCCCGCGGTGCCTACCTGCTTCCGGCGCTGCGCAGCGGCGCGCGCATGGGCGACACCAAGGCGATCGACGCGATGGTGGCCGTGCTGACCGACCCGTTCGGCGTGGGCCACATGGGCATCACCGCCGAGAACCTCTGCAGCAAGTGGGGCATCTCGCGCGAGGAACAGGACGCGTTTGCGCTGGAATCGCAGAAGCGTGCTGCGGCGGCGATCGCCGATGGCCGCTTCAAGAGCCAGATCGTGCCGATCAGCTTCGAGACCCGCAAGGGCACCGTGGTGTTCGACACCGACGAGCATCCGCGCATGACCACGCTGGAAGCGCTGGCGAAGATGAAGCCGGCGTTCAAGAAGGATGGCTCCGTCACCGCCGGCAATGCGTCGGGCATCAACGACGCGGCCGCCTTCCTGGTGCTGGCCGATGCGGCTAAGGCCGCTGCCGCCGGTCACAAGCCGATTGCCCGCCTGGTGTCGTACGCCATCGCCGGCGTGCCGAACGACGTCATGGGTGAAGGCCCGATCCCGGCGACCAAGCTTGCGCTGCAGCGCGCCGGCCTGAGCCTGGACCAGATGGACGTGATCGAGTCCAACGAAGCCTTCGCCGCGCAGTCGATCGCGGTCAATCGCGGCCTGGAACTGGATACCAGCAAGGTCAACCCGAACGGCGGCGCCATCTCGCTGGGCCATCCGGTGGGCGCAACCGGCGGCGTGATCATCACCAAGCTGCTGCACGAACTGATCCGCGTCAATGGCCGCTATGGCCTGGCGACCATGTGCATCGGCGGTGGCCAGGGCATCACCACGGTCTGGGAACGCGTGTAAGCGCCTCTCCCGCAAAGCGAAGAACCCGCGCTGGCCGCAAGGCCGCGCGGGTTTTTTCATTTGGGTGACGTTGTGCAGAGGCGGCTGCCCCGCGCAGGACTTCGTGATTCACGACCGCGTGAGTGCGGTCGCAGCGCGGGGCGGTCGAGGCGCAGTCAGCCTTCCGCGGTGGGGTCCGGTTCGAGCTTGATGGACGCCGAATTGATGCAGTAGCGCAGGCCGGTCGGCTGCGGACCATCCTCGAAGACGTGCCCGAGGTGGGCACCGCACTGCTGGCACAGCACTTCGGTGCGAGTCATGAAGTGGCTGTGGTCGGTAGCGGTGTCGACGTTGTCGGGCTCAGCGGCGGTCCAGAAACTGGGCCAGCCGCAACCGGCGTCGAACTTGTGTTCGGAGCGGAACAGCGGTGCACCGCAGCACACGCAGGCATAGCTGCCCTGGTCCCAGACATCCCAGTATTGCCCGCTGAAGGCGCGTTCGGTACCTTTCTCGCGCGTGACGTGGTACTGCGTGGCGCTGAGTTGGGCACGCCATTCGGCGTCGGTCTTTTCGATCTTGCGCTTCATCTCGCTGCCTCCATCGATGGGCGGCCACACCGCGTCAGTGCAGGTGGCGCGGCATCTGCCCGGCCTGCTCCTCCGGCATTTCGGCGTGAACGGCTTCGCCTTCGGGCGAAGGGTAAAGCGGCGTGCCGCAGTCGTCGCAATACTCGAGCGGAAACTGATGGTCCAGGTGCACGATGTCGTTGACGCCCGATTCGCGCAACACGGCTTCGATCTGCGCGGGACATTCGGCGGTCTCGTCTTCGGCGCCAAGCAACGGCCACACCACGCCATGGACGACCTGGTCCTGGCCGCGCACGGTGAGGCCAATGCGGTATTCCTCGAGCTGGCGGTCCCAGAAGGGCGCGATGACGGCGCGCAGGTTGGCCGCCGGAGTCTCGAGCGCCGTGCCCAGGTAGGCCACCGATGCGCGCACCGAGTAGGGGCGGCTGTCCTTGTCTGCCGCACGGCTCGCGGCGAAATAGGATTCGGGCAGGACAAGGTCGATCGCACAGCCTGGCAGCAGCGGGCCCAGGCAGGCCCCGCCCTGGACGCGCCATTGCTCGCGTGCCGCGTCGCGGTTGCCGTCCTGCTCCTGCCAGCGGAATATCGCCTCGCCCTTGGGCACGGCGACGGCGGCGAGCAGGTAGCGGGTGTCGGACAGGAACTGGGTCGTTTCCGGCATGCCGTCGGTGTCGATGCGCAGGTCGTGGTTGTCGAATGCGGCTCCGCCCAACTCCTTGGCGAAGTCGGCGGTGGCGCAATAGCCCTGCGGCAACTGGTCGGGGCTGAAGAGGAAGTCGGCCAGCGCCAGGCGCGCGCCCTTGGCGAGGACGTGGGCCTGCAGGTGCACGCGCAAGTTCGAAAGCACCGCCGGGGGGATCGAAGTGGCGGGGATGCGATAGCGTGACCAGGCGAGGACCGGGGCCGCAATCAGCACCACGTCATGACTGCCGAATGCGCCGGCGGCGCACTCCGCACGCGACTCGATGTAGTCGGCGAGCTCGTCGTAGGCTCGCGGTTCGGCGCTGTAGAGGTGGTCGAGCGCGGTATTGAGGGCGTCTTCCTCGTTGTCTGCGAGCGCTTCGTCGAGGACGGTGGACAGGTGCTGATCCCAATAGCGGTCTTCCACCCGGCTACCGGATTCGGCCAGCCCGTTGGCCAGCCAGACAAGGCGTTCTGCAATGCGGCCGAGGCCGCCACGGCGCTTGAGGCGCGTTCTTTTCATCGGATGTCCTGTTCGGGTCGCATGCGTGGGCCGGGGGAAACGTCCGGCCCGGAAGAACCCGTATTCTAGCCCAAGCCCGCGGCCAGGCCGCGTAGCGCGGTCGCTTCAGAAACCGGGCGTGCTCAGTCGCACCGTCTGCAGGATGGTGGCGGAGATCTCCTCGATCGACTTGGTGGTCGAGTCCAGCCAGCGGATGTTCTCGCGTCGCATCAACTTCTGGGCGGCGTCGATCTCGTAGCGGCAGTTCTCGAGCGAGGCGTAGCGGCTATTGGGACGCCGTTCCTGGCGAATCTGCGACAGGCGTTCGGGTGCGATGGTGAGGCCGAAGAGCTTGCTGCGGTAGCGGTGCAGTTCGCCCGGCAGCTTGTTGCGCTCGAAATCCTCCGGGATCAGCGGATAATTTGCCGCTTTCACGCCGAACTGCATCGCCAGGTAGAGGCTGGTCGGGGTCTTTCCGGAGCGCGACACGCCGACTAGGATCACGTCCGCCTCGGCCAGTTCGCCGTCGCTGGAAATCCCGTCGTCGTGGGCCATGGCGAAGTTTATGGCCTCGATGCGGTACTTGTAGTTGGTGCTGTCGGCGATGCCGTGGAAGCGGCCGACGGCGTGCGTGGAGCGCTGGCCGAGCTCGGCTTCCAGCGGGCCGATGAAGCGGTCGAAGAGGTCGAGGAACAGCGCGTCGGCTTTGTGCAGTGCAGCAACCGTGTCGTCACTGACCAATGTGCTGAACACGATTGGGCGCACACCATCCTGCGCCGCAGCGTCGCGGATCTGGTTCGCGCACTCGATCGCCTTGTCGATGTTGTCGACGAAGGGCGCGCGCACCTGGCGGAACTTTCCCTCCGGAAACTGCGCAAGGAGGCTGTGGCCGAGGGTTTCGGCGGTGATGCCGGTGCCGTCGGAGACGAAGAATACCGTGCGCATGGGTGCGTCGCTCATGATTGCTGGCCTTTGGTCGGCGGCCGGATCAACCGGCGTGTATTGGGGCAAACCCTGTCGTGCGGCAGAGCACAAAAAGCCGCTAAACTTATATTTTGCTTTCTCTCCAAACTTTGTGGAAGCCAGCCATGACCCGTTACGTGATCCCCTTCAACGAACTGCGCATGACCGACGTCGAAATGGTCGGCGGCAAGAATGCCTCGCTCGGCGAGATGATCAGCCAGCTGCCTTCTAGCGTGCGCGTTCCGGGTGGTTTCGCGACTACGGCAGAAGCGTACCGCGAATTCCTCGCCCATGATGGCCTGGCCGACCGCATCAACGCCGCGCTGGACGCGCTCGACGTCGACGACGTCGAGGCGCTGGCCAAGACCGGTGCGCAGATTCGCCAGTGGATCATCGACATCCCCTTTCCGGCGAAGCTCGAGACCGAGATCAAGGCGGCTTACGAGGCGATTACCGCCGAAGGCGAAGGCAGCTTCGCGGTGCGTTCCTCGGCCACTGCGGAAGACCTGCCCGACGCCTCCTTCGCCGGCCAGCAGGAGACCTTCCTCAACATCCACGGCTACGAGAACATCCTGCACGCGATGAAGGAAGTGTTCGCGTCGCTGTACAACGACCGCGCGATCGCCTATCGCGTGCACAAGAACTTCCGCCACGCCGATGTGGCGCTGTCGGCGGGGGTGCAGCGCATGGTGCGCTCGGATAGCGGCGCCTCGGGCGTGATGTTCTCGATCGACACCGAATCCGGCTTCGACCAGGTGGTGTTCATCACGGCCTCCTACGGCCTGGGCGAGACGGTGGTGCAGGGCGCGGTGAACCCGGACGAGTTCTACGTGCACAAGCCCACGCTGGCCCTGGGCAAGCCGGCGGTGATCCGGCGCAACCTCGGCTCCAAGCTGATCAAGATGGTGTTCACCGACAAGGCGGTGGCGGGCAAGTCGGTGCGCACGGTGGACGTGCCGGAGGCCGATCGCAACCGTTTCTCGCTCACCGACGAGGACGTGCTCGAACTCGCCCGCTACGCCGTGATCATCGAGAAGCACTACGGCCGGCCGATGGATGTCGAGTGGGGCAAGGACGGCGTCGATGGCAAGCTCTACATCCTGCAGGCGCGCCCGGAGACGGTGAAGAGCCAGGACAGCGGCCTGGTGATGGAGAAATACCGCCTGAAGCAGTACGGCAAGGCGCTCACGCACGGCCGCGCGATCGGGCAGAAGATCGGCGCCGGCACCGTGCGCGTCGTCGCCGATGCGTCGGAAATGAACCGCGTGCAGGCCGGCGACATCCTCGTCACCGACATGACCGACCCCAACTGGGAGCCGGTGATGAAGCGTGCCAGCGCGATCGTCACCAACCGCGGCGGCCGCACCTGCCACGCCGCGATCATCGCGCGCGAGCTGGGCATCCCGGCGATCGTCGGCTGCGGCAACGCCACCGAGGTGCTCGATGAAGGCGACTCGGTGACGGTGTCCTGCGCCGAAGGCGATACCGGCTACGTCTATCGCGGCAAGCTCGACTTCGAGGTGATCCGGACCGACATGGGCAACCTGCCCGAGATTCCGGTCAAGATCATGATGAACGTGGGCAACCCGGAGCTCGCCTTCGAGTTCGCGCAGATCCCCAATGGCGGCGTCGGCCTGGCGCGCCTCGAGTTCGTCATCAACAACATGATCGGCATCCACCCGAAGGCGATCCTCGAGCTGTCGCAGGTGCCGGCCAGCCTGCGCGACGAGATCACCCGCCGTTCGCGTGGCTACGCGACGCCCAAGCAGTTCTTCATCGAGAAGCTTGTCGAGGGCGTGGCCACGATCGCCGCCGCCTTCTACCCGAAGCCGGTGATCGTGCGCATGTCCGACTTCAAGTCGAACGAGTACCGCAAGCTGCTCGGCGGCGAGATCTACGAGCCCGAGGAAGAAAACCCGATGCTCGGCTTCCGCGGCGCCTCGCGCTACATCGCCCACAGCTTCCGCGACTGCTTCGAGCTCGAGTGCGCGGCGATGAAGAAGGTGCGCAACGAACTCGGCCTGACCAACGTGCAGATCATGGTGCCGTTCGTGCGCAACGTCGAGGAAGCAGCGGGTGTCGTCGAGCTGCTGGCCGAGCATGGGCTCAAGCGCGGCGTCAATGACCTGAAGCTGATCATGATGTGCGAGATCCCGTCGAACGCGCTGCTGGCCGACCAGTTCCTGCAGCACTTCGACGGCTTCTCGATCGGCTCGAACGACCTCACCCAGCTCACCCTCGGCCTCGACCGCGACTCCGGCCTGGTCGCCCACGCCTTCGACGAGCGCGATCCAGCGGTCAAGCAGCTGCTGTCGATGGCGATCCAGTCGGCGAACAAGCTGGGCAAGTACGTGGGGATCTGCGGCCAGGGCCCGTCCGACCATGCCGACTTCGCCGAATGGCTGATGGACGAGGGCATCCAGACGATCTCGCTGAATCCTGACACCGTCGTCGATACCTGGCTGAAGCTGGCCGAGCATCGCGCGCAGTAACTCGGCGCTCACGCAAACGCTGACGGGGGGAGGGCGAGAGCCTTTCTCCCGTTTTGCTTGGGCGAACGGTGACAAAAAGAAGCCCGGCGCTGCCGGGCTTCGTCCTGCTGGGCGACCGATCGGTCAGGCCACGGCGACCGGGATCTTGCCGATCTTCGCCTGCCACTCCTTCGGTCCGGTGTTGTGCACGCTGGTGCCGCTGGAGTCGACCGCGACCGTCACCGGCATGTCCTGCACGGTGAATTCGTAGATCGCTTCCATGCCGAGATCGGCAAAGCCGACCACCTTGGCCTCCTTGATCGCCTTCGATACGAGGTAGGCCGAGCCGCCGACCGCCATCAGGTAGGCCGACTTGTTGTCGCGGATCGCCTCGATCGCCGCCGGGCCGCGCTCGGACTTGCCGATCATCGAGATCAGGCCGGTCTGCTCGAGCATCATGCGGGTGAACTTGTCCATGCGGGTGGCGGTGGTCGGGCCGGCCGGGCCGACGACCTCGTCGCGCACCGGATCGACCGGGCCAACGTAGTAGATGACGCGGTTGGTGAAGTCGACCGGCAGCTTCTCGCCCTTGGCCAGCATGTCCTCGATGCGCTTGTGCGCGGCGTCGCGGCCGGTGAGCATCTTGCCGTTCAGCAGCAGGATCTGGCCCGGCTTCCAGGAGGCGACTTCCTCCTTGGTGAGGGTGTCCAGATTGACGCGGGTGGCGACGTTGGTGTCGGCCGTCCACGTCACCTGCGGCCAGTCCTCCAGCTTCGGCGTCTCGAGCTTCGCCGGGCCCGAGCCGTCGAGGTGAAAGTGCACGTGGCGCGTTGCCGCACAGTTCGGGATCATCGCCACCGGCAGGCTCGCGGCGTGGGTCGGGTAATCCATGATCTTGACGTCGAGCACGGTGGTGAGTCCGCCCAGGCCCTGGGCGCCAATGCCCAGCGCGTTGACCTTCTCCATCAGCTCGAGGCGCAGCTCTTCGACGCGGGTCAGCGCGGCGCCCGCGGCCGCCTTGTCGCGCAGCTCGTGGATGTCGACCGGCGCCATCAGCGACTCCTTGGCGAGCAGCATCGCCTTCTCCGGCGTGCCGCCGATGCCGATGCCGAGGATGCCCGGCGGACACCAGCCCGCGCCCATCGTCGGCACGGTCTTCAGCACCCAGTCGACGATCGAGTCGGACGGGTTGAGCATGACCATCTTCGACTTGTTCTCCGAGCCGCCGCCCTTGGCCGCACAGATGACTTCGACGTGATCGCCCGGCACGATCTCGTAGTGCACCACCGCCGGGGTGTTGTCCTTGCTGTTCTGGCGCTTGCCGGCGGGGTCGAGCAGCACCGAGGCGCGCAGCTTGTTGTCCGGGTTGTTGTAGGCACGACGCACGCCCTCGTTGACCATGTCCTGGACGCTCATGCTGGCGTCCCACTGCACGTTCATGCCGACCTTGAGGAAGACGACCGCAATCCCCGTGTCCTGGCAGATGGGGCGATGGCCTTCGGCGCACATGCGCGAGTTGGTCAGGATCTGGGCGATGGCGTCCTTCGCGGCGGGGCTCTCCTCGCGCTCCCAGGCCTCGCCCAGGGCCTTGATGTAGTCGAGCGGGTGGTAGTAGCTGATATATTGGAATGCATCCGCAATCGACTGGATGAGGTCTTCTTCGCGAACAATCGTCATGACGCTTGGTCTCCAGGATGACATGAGGGCAGAATGCCCGTGCCGGATCGGGCTCCGGACAACCGGCGGATTTTACCATTGCGCCGCGGCGTCGGGCGCTGGCTGGGGCGTGTAAGTCCTGTGTAAGATAGACGTCCTTTAATGCACGCCAGCCGACGACAGTCGTGCAAGCAACTGCAGGCGAGCGAATTCAAGGCTGGATCCAACCAGCCGATCCGAAAGGGTCAGCTTCAACCATTTGATACGTTGAGGAGAGGTGAGCATGTCCAACGAGCAGCAAGTCCGCATTTACAACCCTTCGGAAGATATGGTGAAGAACGCCGCGGTATCCGGCATGGATGGCTACCGCGCGCTGTGCAAGGAGGCGGAGGACGACTACGAAGGTTTCTGGGGCCGTCGCGCCAAGGAACTGCTGGACTGGAAGGTGCCGTTCACTCAGGTGCTCGACGAA
This sequence comes from Thauera sp., assembly GCA_024710965.1. GTDB lineage: Bacteria > Pseudomonadota > Gammaproteobacteria > Burkholderiales > Rhodocyclaceae > Thauera. Next base: position 9,941 of record JANJTU010000129.1, read on the forward strand.
TCGAATGCGCCGTTCTTCAAGTGGTTTGCCGACGGCAAGCTGAACGTCTCGTACAACTGCCTCGACCGCAACGTCAACAACGGCCTCGGCGACAAGGTCGCCATCATCTTCGAGGCCGACAACGGTGAAGTCACCCGCGTCACCTACAAGGATCTGCTCGCCCGCGTCAGCAAGTTCGCCAATGCCTTGCGCGGCATGGGCGTCACCAAGGGCGACCGCGTCGTCATCTACCTGCCGATGTCGATCGAAGGCGTCGTCGCCATGCAGGCCTGCGCCCGCATCGGTGCCACGCACTCGATCGTGTTCGGCGGCTTCTCCGCCCAGGCCCTGCGCGACCGCATCGAGGACGCCGGCGCCGTGGCGCTGATCACCTCCGACGGCCAGTTCCGCGGCGGCAAGGCCCTGCCGCTGAAGCCGATTGCCGACGAGGCGCTGTCGCTGGGCGGTTGCGATACGATCAAGAACGTGGTCGTGGTCAAGCGCACCGGTGCCGACTGCAACATGGTCGCCGGCCGCGACACCTGGTTCCACGACGCCGTCGCCAGCCAGTCCGAAGTGTGCGAGCCGGAGTGGGTCGAGGCCGAGCACCCGCTGTTCATCCTCTACACCTCGGGTTCCACCGGCAAGCCGAAGGGCGTCCAGCATTCGTCCGGCGGCTACCTGCTGCAGGCCGTGCTGTCGATGCAGTACACGTTCGACATCAAGCCCGACGACACCTTCTGGTGCACCGCCGACATCGGCTGGGTTACCGGCCACACCTACATCACCTACGGCCCGCTCGCCTGCGGCGCGACCGAGATCGTGTTCGAGGGCGTGCCCACGTATCCGGATGCCGGCCGCTTCTGGAAGATGATTCAGGACCACAAGGTCAGCATCTTCTACACCGCTCCGACCGCGATCCGCTCGCTGATCAAGGCCGCCGACAACAACCCGGTGGTGCACCCGAAGCAGTACAACCTGTCGAGCCTGCGCATCCTCGGCTCGGTCGGCGAGCCGATCAACCCGGCCGCCTGGGAGTGGTACCACGACAACGTCGGCGGCGGCCGCTGCCCGATCGTCGATACCTTCTGGCAGACCGAGACCGGTGCGCACATGATCACGCCGATGCCGGGGGCCACCCCGCTGGTGCCGGGTTCGTGCACGCTGCCCTTTCCGGGCATTCAGGCCGCCGTGGTGGACGAGACCGGCACCGAAGTGCCCTGGGGGCAGGGCGGCATCCTCGTCGTCAAGAAGCCGTGGCCGTCGATGATCCGCACCATCTGGGGCGATCCCGACCGCTTCAAGAAGGCCTACTACCCGGACGACTTCAAGGGCAAGCTCTATCTCGCCGGCGACGGTGCGATCCGCGACGCGGAAACCGGCTACTTCACGATCACCGGCCGTATCGACGACGTGCTCAACGTCTCGGGCCACCGCATGGGCACGATGGAGATCGAATCTGCCCTGGTCGCGCACGAGAAGGTGGCGGAGGCCGCCGTGGTCGGCCGTCCGGACGATGTCACCGGCGAGGCGATCGTGGCCTTCGTGGTGCTGAAGGGACCGCGCCCGACCGGCGAGGAGGCCGCCAAGGTCGTGAAGGAACTGCAGGCCTGGGTGGGCCACGAGATCGGGCCGATCGCCAAGCCGAAGGACATCCGTTTCGGCGAGAACCTGCCCAAGACCCGCTCTGGCAAGATCATGCGCCGCCTGCTGCGCCAACTGGCCAAGGGCGAGGACATCCTGCAGGACACCTCCACGCTCGAGAACCCGGCCATCCTCGAGCAGCTCAAGGGCTGATGCCCCCGGCGCCGGACGCACCACGGTCCGGCGCCTCGGCTACCCGAACGACAGGAGAAAGCCCGGCCACGCAGCCGGGCGCAGGGAGAGGAGATCCGGCGCGCGCGAGCTGCGCCACCTGTCTGCACGGAGCGTCGAACCCGTCGGCAAGAGCGGGCGGCGCGTCCGTCATCATCGGAGTCAACGCGGACATCATGGGAGGGTCATGATGCGCAAGGGACTTGCCGGGCAGCGCCTGGTGGCCGTGTTCATCGCCGGCCTGCTGCTGCTGAACCATCCGCTGCTGACCCTGTTCGACCGGCCCGTGAGTCTGTTCGGGCTCCCGCTGCTGCACGTATACCTGTTCACCGTCTGGGCGGGCCTCGTGGCCGCCGTCGCCTGGATCGTGGAGCGGGGCGCCCGCTGAGGCCGAGGCATCGATGCTTCCCGGCTGGCTCATTGTCGCCACCTCCTTCGCCTATCTGCTGATCCTCTTTGCCGTCGCCTATTTCGGTGACCGGCGGGCCGATCAGGGGCGATCGATCATCGCCAATCCCTGGACCTACGGCTTGTCGCTGGCGGTGTACTGCACCGCGTGGACCTATTTTGGCAGCGTCGGGCGCGCGGCCTCGGGCGGCGTCGGGTTCCTGCCCACCTATCTCGGCCCGACGCTCGGGCTGGCGCTGGCCTGGCTGGTGCTGCTGAAGATGATCCGCATCGCCCGCAGCTACCGCATCACCTCGATCGCCGACTTCATCGCCTCGCGCTACGGCAAGAGCCAGCTCCTGGGCGGGCTGGTCACGGTCATCGCGGTGGTCGGGATCGTGCCCTACATCGCCCTGCAGCTGAAGGCGATCTCGAGCGGTTACGCGCTGCTCACCGGCGAGCACGACGCCCTGTTCCGGGTTGCCGAACCCGGCGGCTGGTGGCGCGACAGCACGCTCTACCTGGCGCTGGCGCTGGCGGCCTTCACCGTCCTGTTCGGCACCCGCCACCTCGACACCACCGAGCGCCACGAGGGCATGGTGGCGGCGATCGCCTTCGAGTCGGTGGTGAAGCTGCTCGCCTTCCTCGCCGTCGGCGTCTACGTCACCTACGTGCTGTACGACGGCTTCGGCGACCTCTACGCGCGCGCAGGCGCGGCACCCGAGCTGGCAAGGCTGCTGGCGTTCGACGGCGGCCGCAGCATCGGCCACGGCGGCTGGTTTGCCCATGTGGTGCTGGCCATGCTGTCGGTGATCTTCCTGCCGCGGCAGTTCCAGATCGCGGTCGTGGAGAACGTCAACGAACAACACCTGCGGCGCGCCACCTGGCTGTTCCCGGCCTACCTGCTCGCGATCAACATCTTCGTGATCCCGATCGCGCTCGGCGGCCTGCTGCATTTCGGCCAGGGCACGGTGGATCCGGACACCTTCGTCCTGACCCTCCCGATGGCGCACGGCAATGCGGCGCTGGCGCTGTTCGTGTTCGTCGGCGGCCTGTCGGCGGCGACCGGCATGGTCATCGTCGAGGCGATCGCACTGTCGACCATGGTCTGCAACGACCTCGTGATGCCGATGCTGCTGCGCAGCCGGCGCCTGGACCTCGCCGCCCGGCGCGACCTCACCGGCCTGCTGCTGGGCATACGCCGCGGCGCGATCCTGACCGTCCTGCTGCTCGGCTACCTGTACTTCCGCCTCGCCGGCGAGGCCTATGCGCTCGTCAGCATCGGCCTCATCAGCTTTGCCGCCGTGGCCCAGTTTGCGCCGGCGATGCTGGGCGGCATGTACTGGCGCGGCGGCACGCGCGAAGGCGCGCTGGCGGGCTTGCTCGCCGGCTTTGCGGTGTGGACCTACACGCTGCTCCTGCCCTCGTTCGCGAAGTCGGGCTGGCTCGACCCCGCCTTCCTCCAGCACGGGCTGTTCGGGCTCTGGTGGCTGAAGCCGGAACAGCTCTTCGGCCTGCAGGGCATGGACAACATCAGCCACGCGCTGTTCTGGAGCCTGCTCGCCAACATCGGCAGCTATGTCGGCGTGTCGCTGCTGCGGGTGCCCACCGGGGCCGAGACCACTCAGGGAACGCTCTTCGTCGACGTGTTCCGGCGCGGCGATGCGCCGCCCGCCAGCTTCTGGCGCGGCCGCGCCGAGGTGCGCGACCTGATCCCGCTGGTGGCCCGCTTTCTCGGTGGGCGCCGCACCGAGGAGGCCTTCGCCGCGTATGCGCACGCGCACGGACTGGGCGGCATCGATGCGCTGAAGGCCGATCCGGAGCTCGTGCACTTCGCCGAATCGCTGCTGGCGGGGGCCATCGGCGGGGCATCGGCGCGCGTGATGGTGTCGACCGTGGTGCAGGAAGAGCCGCTCGGGCTGGGCGAGGTGATGGACATCCTGGACGAGGCGTCGCAGGTGCGGGCCTATTCGCACCAGCTCGAGGAGAAGTCGCGCGCGCTCGAGGCCGCGACCGCCGAGCTGCGCGCGGCCAACGAGCAGCTGAAGGAGCTCGACCGCCTCAAGGATGATTTCATGTCCTCGGTCACGCACGAGTTGCGCACGCCGCTGACCTCGATCCGCGCCTTCTCCGAGATGATGGTCGACGATCCGGACATCGACGTCGACGACCGCCAGCGCTTCCTCGGCATCATCGTGTCGGAGACGGTGCGCCTGACGCGGCTGGTGAACCAGGTGCTGGACATGGCGAAGATCGAATCCGGCCATGCCGAATGGCACAACACCGACATCGACATGCGCGAACTGGTGACGCATGCGGTGGATGCGACGATGCAGCTCTTCCGCGACCGCGGCGCCGTCGTGCAACTCGACCTCGCGCCCGAGGTGCCGCCGCTGCGTGCGGATCACGACCGCCTGCTGCAGGTCATGCTCAACCTGTTGTCGAATGCGGCCAAGTTCGTGCCGGCCGGCAGCGGGCGGGTGGATGTGCGCCTCAAGATGGGGGAGGGCCTGCTCCGGGTCGAGGTCGCCGACAACGGGCCGGGGATCGAACCCGCGCTGGCGCCAGTGATCTTCCAGAAGTTCCGCCAGGGCGGCGACGAGCGCTCGCGGCCGCAGGGCACGGGGCTCGGTCTGCCGATCAGCCGCCAGATCGTCGAGCACTTCGGGGGGCGGCTCTGGCTCGAATCGGTGCCGGGCGAAGGGGCGACCTTCTGCTTCGAGTTGCCGCTGACGTCTGCGCCGGGCGCCCAATGACATAGAATAGCGCCGAGGGGAGGGAGATGCGCATGACGAAAAGAATACTGATCGCCGACGATGAACAGAACATCGTCATTTCACTGGAATTCCTCATGAAGCGCGAGGGCTTCGACGTCCTCGTCGCCAGCGACGGCGAGGAGGCAGTGCGCCGCATTCGCGCCGACCTGCCCGACCTCGTGCTGCTCGACGTGATGATGCCGAAGAAGAGCGGCTTCGAGGTCTGCCAGGAGATCAAGGCCGACCCGGCGCTCGCCGCGGTGCGCATCCTCATGCTCACCGCGAAGGGGCGGGACACCGAGGTGGCGAAGGGGCTCGCGCTCGGTGCCGATGCCTACATGACCAAGCCCTTTTCGACGAAGGAGCTGGTGGAAAAGGTGCGCAGCCTGCTGGAGCACTGAACGATGGCGGCCCGCACGCGCTTCATCCTTGCGGTCATCGTCCTCGGCCTGCTGATGACCGGGCCTTTCCTGCTCACGGCGTTGATCGTCTGGGTCGAGACCGAAGGCGAAGGCCGGCAGCGGCTCGTCGATGTGCTGGCGCCGCACCTGACGCTCGGCACGCTGCTCACGGCGATGGGCTTTGCCGCCGGCGTGGGCGTGGTGCGAACGCTGTTCCGCCAGTATGTGCAAGGCCTGTTGCGCATGGCCGAGAACCTGCGCCTGATGCTCGGTGCCAATCGCGGCTTCCGGGTCCAGGCCGAGGGCCCGCCCGAGGTACGGCAACTCGCGACCGCGGCGAACGAGCTCGCCACCCAGCGCGACGCGCTGCTCGGCGACGTCGAGGCCCAGATCGCGCGCGCGAAGGAGTCGGTCGAGCAGGAGAAGAACCGCCTCGCGGCGCTGATGTCCGAGCTCACCCAGAGCGTGGTCGTGTGCAATCTCGACGGCCGCATCCTGCTCTACAACAACCGCGCCCGCACCCAGTTCCGCGCATTGTCGGACGCGCCGAGCGTGGCCGGCGGGGGCGAGCTGATCGGCCTCGGGCGCTCGATCTACGCGGTGTTCGAGCGCAACCTGATCGCGCACGCACTTGAGACCATCCAGCAGCGCCTGCGCCGCGGCGTGGTCCAGCCCCAGGCCAACTTCGTCACCACGACCCGGGCCGGCCAGTTGCTGCGCGTGCAGATGGCGCCAGTGCTGTCGACCGCCGCGCCGGGGACGGTGGCGGGTGGGGAGGCGGGGAATGGCACCGCCGCGCACGAGGATGCCGCCTCCGAGCCGGGCAGGAAGGCCTTCGCCGAGCGCACCCCCACCGGCTTCATCCTGATGCTCGACAACATCACCCGCAATTTCGAGAACGAGTCGCGCCGCGACCAGATGCTGCACAACCTCACCGAGGGCAACCGCGCCGCGCTCGCCAATGTCCGCGCCGCGGCCGAGATGCTCGAGTATCCCGACCTCGGCGACGACATGCGCGACCGTTTCCGCAAGGTGATCCGCGACGAGGTGCAGGCGATGAGCACGCGCCTGGACCATACCGCGAACGAATTCGCCGATTCGCTCAAGGCGCGCTGGCCGCTGGAGGAGATGCTGGGCGCGGATCTGATCGCCGCGGTGCAGCGTCGGATCGAGAGCCGCATCGAGCTGCCGACCAAGCTCGAGGAAGTCGACGAGTCGCTGTGGGTGAAGGTCGACAGCTTTTCGCTGATGCAGGCGATCACCTATCTCGCCAGCCGGCTGTCGGACGAGTTCGAGGTGCGCGAGGTCCGTTTCCGCCTGACGAGTGCCGGGCGGCTGGTGCATCTCGACCTGATCTGGTCCGGCCAGGCGATGAGCACCGAAACGGTGATGAGCTGGGAGCTCGAGCCGATGCGGATCGAAGGCGAGAGCAGCCCGCTGACCGTGCGCGACGTCATCGACCGTCACGACGGCGAGATGTGGCTGGAGCGCGAGAAGGTGCGCCACCGCGCCTTTTTCCGCATCCTGCTGCCGGCCGCCATGCCGCAGGAACAGCTCGACGAGGCGACCATCCTCAAAGGCGAAAGCCGGCCGGAATACTACGACTTCGACCTCTTCAACTGGTCCGACAAGTCGCGCGCGCTGGACGACCGCCTGCTCAGCGAGCTGACCTACACCGTCTTCGACACCGAGACGACCGGGCTCAACCCCTCGCAGGGCGACGAGATCATCCAGATCGGCGCGACCCGCATCGTCAATGGCAAGCTGCTGCGTCAGGAGTCGTTCGAGCAGCTCGTCGATCCCGGTCGCTACCTGTCGCCCGAATCGGTGCGGATCCACGGCATCACGCCGGATAGGCTCAAGAACCAGCCGGCCATCGAGGCGGTGCTGCCGGCCTTCCATGCGTTCGCCGAGGATACCGTGCTGATCGCGCACAACGCGGCGTTCGACATGCGCTTCCTGCAGTTGAAGGAGGAGGCGACCGGCATCCGTTTCGATCAGCCCGTGCTCGACACGCTGCTGCTGTCCGCCGTCATTCATCCGAACCAGGATTCGCACCG
>JANJTU010000164.1 GCA_024710965.1 Thauera sp.
GTTCAAGTTCCTCCCCCTGCCGCCGTTATCCCCTGCGAGAGCCGCGCCCGCATGCGCGTGGCGCAGCGAAACGCTCCGGAGTTTCCCCGTGTTCCTGATCATCGGCTACGTCATCATCCTCGCCGCCTCGCTCGGCACCTACGCGGTGCACGGCAGCCTGGCCGCGCTCTGGGTGCCCATGGAGTACCTCGCGATCTTCGGCCTGATGATCGGCGGCTTCGTTGCCGGCAACGGCCCCAAGGCGCTCAAGGGCACGCTCGGCTCGCTGTCGCTGGCGGTGAAGGGCTCGAAGTACAACAAGGCGCTCTACGTCGATCTGCTCGCGCTGCTGTTCGAGATCCTCGCCAAGGTGCGCAAGGAAGGCCTGATGTCGATCGAGAACGACATCGAGAACCCCGACTCCAGCCCGATCTTCTCCAAGTATCCGAGCGTCGCCGCCGACCACCACGCGGTCGAGTTCATGACCGACTACCTGCGCATGATGGTGGGCGGCAACCTCAACGCCTTCGAGATCGAGAACCTGATGGACATGGAGATCGAGACCCATCACCACGAGGCGCATCAGGCGCCCCACATCGTCTCCAAGGTTGCCGACGCCCTGCCCGCATTCGGTATCGTCGTCGCCGTCATGGGCGTGGTGAACGTGATGGGCTCGGTCGGCCAGCCGCCGGCGGTGCTCGGCAAGATGATCGGCGGCGCGCTGGTCGGCACCTTCCTCGGCATCCTGCTCTCCTACGGCTTCGTCGCGCCGATCGCGAGCCAGCTCGAGCAGAAGGTGGAGGAGGGCGGCAAGATCTACCAGTGCATGAAGGTGGTGCTGCTGGCGAGCATGAACGGCTACGCGCCGCAGGTGGCGATCGAGTTCGGCCGCAAGGTGCTGTATTCCACCGAGCGCCCGGGCTTCCTCGAGCTCGAGCAGGAAATCAAGAACCGCAAGGGCTGACGATGGGCGCGACAACTTGCGATGGACGGGCACGGATCGCGGTCGCGACGGCAGCGTGCGCATCGTGGTGGGGTGAGCCGTGAGCGACGACACCCAGCAGCCCATCGTCGTCAAGCGCATCAAGAAGGGCGGCGGCGGCGCTCATGGCGGCGCCTGGAAGATCGCCTATGCCGACTTCGTCACCGCGATGATGGCCTTCTTCCTGCTGATGTGGCTGCTCGGTTCCACCGCGCAGGGTGATCTCGAGGGCATTGCCGACTATTTCCAGAACCCGCTGAAGCTGTCGATGAACGGCGGCGACGGCTCGGGCGACAGCTCCAGCATCATCAAGGGAGGCGGCGAGGACTTGACGCGCTCGGTCGGCCAGGTCAAGCGCGGCGATGTGCAGGGCGCGCGCGCGATCAACCTCGATGCGGCAGGCGGGCGCAAGATCAGCGGCGTCGACGTCGATGCGAACAAGATCGCCGAGCAGCGCGAGCGCGTGAAGCTGATCGACCTGAAGGGGCGGCTCGAGGCCATCATCGAGGCGAATCCGGCGCTGCGTCAGTTCAAGAATCAGATCCTGATCGACATCGTCAATGAGGGCCTGCGGATTCAACTCGTCGATGAGCAGAACCGGCCGATGTTCAGCTCGGCCAGCGCAGAACTGCGAACCTACACGCGGGACCTGCTGCGCGAGATCGGCCGTGCCTTGAACGGCGTGGACAACCGCGTCAGCCTCTCCGGGCACACCGATTCGGCCCAGTACGCGGGGGGCGAGCGGGGGTTCTCGAACTGGGAGCTGTCCGCGAATCGCGCCAACGCCTCGCGGCGCGAACTGATCGGCGGCGGGCTGGAGGCGGGCAAGGTCGTGCGCGTGGTCGGTCTGTCCGACACGGTCCATCTCAATCCTGCCGACCCGCTCGACCCGATCAACCGGCGCATCAGCATCATCGTGCTGAACAAGCTCGCCGAGGAGGCGATCCGCAAGGAAGGCATGAAGCTGGTCAATGGTGCTGTGGGCAGCCAGGCCGAATGAATGCGCGCGTGATGCCTTCGTGGGCGGCGGGCGCAAGCCTGCAGCGGGACGAGTTCCCGTTCTCGGATGAGGAGTTCGAGCGCGTCCGGCTCCTCATTCATCAGCATGCGGGCATCGTGCTGACGCCCTCCAAGCGGGACATGGCTTACGGCCGGCTCGTGCGCCGGCTGCGCGCGTGCGGGGCGCTGTCGTTCGGCGACTACCTCGGCCGCGTCGGTCGAGACGGTGCCGAGCGCGAGCGCTTCATCAATGCGCTGACGACCAACCTGACCTCGTTCTTTCGCGAAGGCCACCACTTCGACGCGCTCGGCGTGCACATGAAGGCCCTCGCTCAGGCGTCCCCGCGCAGGCTGCGGATCTGGTGCGCGGCGGCCTCCACCGGCGAGGAGCCGTACTCGCTGGCGATCACGGCCTGCGAGGCCTTCGCCCGGCTCGATCCGCCGGTCGAGATCATCGCCAGTGACATCGACACCGATGCGCTCGCGCAGTGCGTGCGCGGCCAGTATCCGGCGGAGAAGACCGAGGGGCTGGCGAATGGCCGGCTGCAGCGCCATTTCGTGCGCCGCGAGCCGGGTGGCGAGGTGCAGTATGAAGTGCGCCCCGAGTTGCGCCGCCTGGTCAGCTTCCGGCGCATCAATCTGCTCGACCGCTCGTGGCCGCTGTCCGGCGCGTTCGACGCGATCTTCTGCCGCAACGTCATGATCTATTTCGACAAGCCGGCGCGGCAGCTGATCGCGCGGCGGTTCGCGCCGCTGCTGTTGCCGCAGGGACGGCTGTACATCGGTCATTCCGAGAGCCTGGCCGATCTCGCGGACCTCTACCGGCCGCTCGGGCGCACGGTGTACGAGCCGGTGGGCGCGTGCCGTGCATGACCGCAGGCGCGGCACGGTGCGGCCGGGGTGCATGGTCTTCATCGGCGCCTCGACCGGCGGGCCCGAGGCGATCCGCGAAGTGCTGACCGGTCTGCCCGCCGACACGCCGCCGATCCTGATCGCCCAGCACATGCCCGCCACCTTCACCGGCGCCTTCGCGCGCGCGCTCGATCGCGCCTGCGCGATGCGGGTGAAGGAGGCCGAGCACGGCGAGCGCATCGCGGCCGGCACCGCCTACCTGGCGCCCGGACATTCGCACCTCAGCCTGCGCCGTGCGGGCGGAGGATATGCCTGCGAGCTGCTCGGCTCGGAGCCGGTGAACGGCCACCGGCCCTCGGTCGATGTCCTGTTCGAGTCTGCCGCGCGCAGCCTCGGCGCGGCCGCCGTCGGCGTGCTGCTGACGGGCATGGGCAAGGATGGCGCGAAGGGCCTGCTGGCGCTGCGCCGGGTCGGCGCCTGGACGCTGGCGCAGGACGAGGCGTCATGCATCGTCTATGGCATGCCGCGGGAGGCCGTTGCGCTCGGGGCGGCCGCCGAGCAGGTTGGGCTCGGCCTGGTGGCGGCGCAGGTGCAGCGCGCGCTGGGCCGCCTGCGAGCCGATACGCGCGGAGGCGAGCGTTTCGATCAGGATTAAAGTCTCTGCGCCCCGCGCCGTTATGCTGTTCAGCCCGGGGCGCTCGGCCCCGTCCAATAGGTTTCACGATCGCCCGCCAATGCGGAGAAAGTCATGTCCGACCTGCTAAAAAACATCGATGCGCGCACGCGGCTTGCAGGCACCAACAAGCTGGAGATCCTGCTGTTCACGCTGGGAATGGACGCGCGCACCGGTCGTCGCGAGACGTTCGGCATCAACGTGTTCAAGGTGCGCGAGGTGATGCGCACGCCCACCATCACCGCCGCGCCGGAGATGCCGGCCGCGGTCGAGGGCATGGTCAGCCTGCGTGGCGTGCTCGTGCCGGTGGTCGACCTCGCCAAGTATGTCGGCATCGGCGTCGATACCCGGCGCGAGATCATGATCGTCACCGAGTACAACGGCCACACCCAGGGCTTTCTCGTCGAGGCGGTGGACACCATCCTGCGCCTCGACTGGTCGCAGATGCGGGTGCCGCCGGAGATGCTCACCGCGAACATGGGCGGGCTGGTGACCGCCGTCACCGAGCTCGCGGGCAACAAGCTGGTGATGATGCTCGACGTCGAGAAGGTGTTGTCGGAGACGACGAACTACGACAACGACTTCCTGTTCAAGGAGATCGAGCCGGTGCCGGGCGGCGACGATCACGTCGTCTATTTTGCCGACGACTCGGCGGTTGCGCGCCGCCAGATCACGCAAACGCTCGATGCGATGGGGGTGCGCCACGTCGGCTCGGCGAACGGGCGCCAGGCCTGGGAGGAACTGAAGAAGGTCGCTGCCCATGCCGACACCACCGGGCGCAAGGTGGCGGACATGGTGAGCCTGGTCCTGACCGACGTCGAGATGCCGGAAATGGACGGCTACATCCTTACCAAGCACATCAAGTCGGACCGCCGCTTTGCCGGCGTGCCGGTGCTGATGCATTCGTCGCTGTCGGGCATGTCGAACCAGCAACTGGGCATGTCGGTGGGCGTCGACGAGTACGTGCCCAAGTTCGAGCCGCAGCGGCTGGCGCTGACGCTGACCCGCCTGCTCAGCCCGCAAGGCAAAGCCGACCAGAGGATTTGAGGACGCATCATGTTGAATCGGGACACCAAGGACACCGCCCTGCTCGAGACGGTCGACGGCCGCACCATGCTGGTCGGCTCGAACTGCATGGAGATCCTGCTCTTCTCGCTCGGCACGAGCGAGAACTTCGGCATCAACGTCTTCAAGGTGCGCGAGGTCTCCACGACCCCGCTGATCACCTGGACGCCCAACATGCCGGCCGGGGTCGAGGGCCTGATCTCGCTGCGCGGCAACGTCATCCCGGTGCTGTCGCTGGCGAAGGCGCTCGGCATCGCGCAGCACGGCGCGCCGCTGGGGGGCGCGATGATGGTCACCGAGTACAGCGGACGCACGCTCGGCTTCCTCGTCGAGAGCGTGGACCGCATCATCCGCGTCGAGTGGGACAAGGTCCGCACCCCGGACAACATCTCTGCCGGTGTGCACAGCTTCATCACCGCGATCACCGAGTTGCCGGACGGCCGCCTGGTGTCGATCCTCGACGTCGAGACGATCCTCGCCAACACTTTCGGCGAGGCGGTGGTGGGAAACATCGCCCCGATCGGCAACGGTCACGAGGTCAATGTGTTCTTCGTCGACGATTCCGCGGTGGCGCGGCGCAAGATCGTCGAGGTCCTCGACAAACTCGGCGTGCGCCACAAGCAGGCGCAGAACGGCCTCGAGGCGTGGACCCGGCTCGAGAGCATGGCCACCCATGCCGGCCAGATCGGGCGCGACCTGAGCGAGGAGATCGATCTCATCATGGTCGACGCCGAGATGCCGGAGATGGACGGCTACGTGCTGACGCGCAACATCAAGGGCGACCCGCGCTTCAACGGCATCCCGGTGGTGATGCACTCCTCGCTGTCGTCGGAGGCCAACCGCGCCATGGGAAAAAGGGTCGGGGTGGATTCGTACGTGGCAAAATTCGACGCCGATGTGCTTGCCGAAACGCTGAGGCCCCTGCTGCAGAAGGCCCAACAGGCGTGAATGGCGGCGGCAGGGAAACACGGAGAAAACAATGGCCGATCTCAAGTTGAAATTTCTCGTCGTCGATGACTTCTCGACCATGCGTCGTATCGTCCGCAACCTCCTGAAGGAGCTCGGGTACGCCAACGTCGATGAAGCCGAAGACGGCGCCATCGCGCTGCAGAAGCTGCAGAGCGCCCAGTTCGATTTCGTCGTCACCGACTGGAACATGCCGAACATGGACGGGCTGACGCTGCTGCAGACGATCCGCAAGACGCCCCACCTGAAGCACCTGCCGGTGCTGATGATCACCGCCGAAGCGAAGAAGGAGAACATCATCGCCGCCGCGCAGGCGGGGGCGAGCGGCTATGTCGTCAAGCCTTTCACCGCGGCGACTCTGGCCGAGAAGCTGGGGAAGATTTTCGAGAAGATGGGCAAGGGCCCCGCTGCCTGAGGGCAGGGCCGCCATGACAGGGATCGCGGACATGACCAAGAGGCTGAGAGTCGACGAATCGGGCGACTCGGACGATCTGCAGGCGCTGTTCGACAGCATCGCATCGGAAACCATGGGCGGCAGCGCGCCGCCGCAGCCGGCGCCGGTGGTGAAACCTGCGGTCGAGGCCGATGCGAGCGGCGACAATGACGAGCTGCAGGCGCTGTTCGACGCCGTGGCGGCCGAAACCCGCGCGGACGTCGAGCCCGCGCCGGCTCCGGGGCCCGCGCCGGCTCCGGGGCCCGCGGCGGCAGCTGCGCCGGAGCTCAACTGCGACCAGGTGTTCAACCGCATCGGCCAGATGGCGCGTCAGGTGCACGATGCGCTGCGCAGTCTCGGCCTCGACACCGCGCTCAAGGAAGTGGCCGATGTCATTCCCGATGCGCGCCAGCGCCTCGGCTATATCGCGCAGATGACCGAGCAGGCGGCGAGCCGCGTGCTCAATGCGACCGACATCGCCAAGCCGATCCAGGACGGCATCGAGGCCGACGCCGCCCGGCTCCGGGCGCGCTGGGACAGTCTCTATGCCGGCGCGCTGACGCCGGAAGACTTCAGGGTGCTGAGCGCGGACACGCGCAGCTTTCTGGACGGTACGGTCGCGGGCGCGTAGGCGACCAACGCCCAGCTGCTCGAGATCATGATGGCGCAGGATTTCCAGGACCTGACCGGGCAGGTGATCAAGAAGGTCATCGACATGGCGCAGAACCTGGAGACGCAACTGGTGCAGGTGCTGATCGAAGTGGCGCCGCCCGATGTGCGCAAGGAAAAGCAGGCCGGCCTGCTCAACGGCCCGGTGGTGAGCAGCGAAGGGCGCGACGATGTCGTCACCAGCCAGGGCCAGGTGGACGATCTGCTCGAGAGCCTGGGCTTCTGATCGAGTGCGGCAACCGTGGTGCCCCGCTGCGGGCGGGGCGCGAGAGATGGACGTGGAGCTTGAAAAGCCATGAGTGACTTTGCCGGAATGGAAGACCTCCTGCAGGATTTCCTGATAGAAGCGGGCGATCTGCTTTCGGGGGTGGACTACAAGCTGGTCGACCTCGAACGCTCGCCCGATGATCGCGGCCTGCTGAACGACATCTTCCGCGGTTTCCATACGATCAAGGGCGGTGCCGGCTTCCTCAACGCGAGCGAGCTGGTGACGCTGTGCCACCTCACCGAGAGCCTGTTCGACAAGCTGCGCAACGGCGAGCTGTCGATCACGGCCGAGACGATGGACATCATCCTCGAGGCCACCGGCGCCGTGCGCGACATGTTCGGCCACCTCGAGCGCCAGACCCAGCCTCCGGCGGCCGACCCCGCCCTGATCGAGGGGCTCAGGTTGACCATCGCCGGGCACGCCGCGCCCGCCGCCGCTACGGTTGCCGAAGCGGCGCCGGCGAAGCGGCAGGGCGCGGGCGCCGAGCTCGACTGGACGCTGCTGCACGCGGTGGTGACCGGCAAGGAGATCAAGCCGGCGTCGACGGCGGTGGCCCTGGCCAAGGCCGTGCCCGCGCCGGCCGACCCCGAGGCGGTGATCCAGGCCGCGATCGGCCGCCGCAGCGCCGACCGGCCGGGCATGGGCGGCCCGGTGGGGCGGCGCGACAGCGAGCGCCAGCGCGACAACTCGATCCGCGTCGACACCGCCCGCCTCGACCAGGTGCTGAACCTGTCGGGCGAGATCGGCCTCACCAAGAACCGGCTGAACGCGCTGCGCGGCGACATCCTCAGCGGGCGCAGCGACGCCGAGACGCTGCACGCGCTGGACCTGGCCGTCAGCCAGCTCGACCTGCTCGTGTCCGACCTCCAGAACGCGGTCATGAAGACGCGGATGCAGCCGATCGGGCGCCTGTTCCAGAAGTACCCGCGCATTGCGCGCGACCTCGCGCGCAGCCTCGGCAAGGACGTCGAACTGGTGCTCGCCGGCGAGGACACCGAGATCGACAAGACGATGATCGAGGACCTGTCCGACCCGATCATCCACCTCATCCGCAACGCGGTCGACCATGGGGTCGAGGATGCCGCCGGGCGCGCGGCCGCCGGCAAGCCGGTGAAGTCGGTGGTGCGCCTCGAGGCGCGCCAGGAGGGCGACCACATCGTCATCATGGTGGCCGACGACGGCCGCGGCATGGATCCGGAACGCCTGCGCGCGAAGGCGCTCGCGAAGGGCCTCATCAGCGATGAGGAGGCGAGCACGATGGACGACCGCCAGAGCTACAACCTGATCTTCCTGCCCGGCTTCTCGATGGCGGAGAAGGTCTCGGACGTGTCCGGGCGCGGCGTCGGCATGGACGTGGTGCGGACCAACATCCAGAAGCTCAACGGCACGATCGACATCCGCTCGCAGCAGGGCAAGGGCACGACGCTGGTCATCAACCTGCCGCTGACCCTGGCGATCCTGCCGGTGCTGCTGGTGCGCCTGGGCGAACAGCCCTTTGCCGTGCCGCTGTCGATGGTGCGCGAGATCCTGCCGATCAATCCGAGCCTGCTGCAGGACGTCGGCGGCCGGGCGACGATGGTCGTGCGCGGCGAGGTGCTGCCGGTGCTGCCGCTGTCCGCGCTGCTGGGCTGGCCGCAGGATCACGTGCCGGAGTACGGCGTGCTGATGCAGGCGGCCGAACAGTCCTTCATCCTTGCCATCGACAGCTTTGCCGGGCGTGAGGACGCGGTGATCAAGTCGCTCGAGGTCTTTCGCCCGAAGGGCGTGGCGGGGGTGTCGACGCTTGCCAACGGCCAGATCGTGCTGATCCTCGACATGAAGGAACTGCTCGGCGCGGCGGGCGACCAGCGTGGCGTGCCGCGTTCGGCGCTGGTGAAGGAAGCGCCGAAGATGGTTGCGGCCTGAGCTTGGGGGGCGCACGCCTGCGCCTCGCCCCGAAAGGACCACGGCCCCGCCGGCAAGCGCCGACGGGGCCGTGGTCCTTTCGGTCGCCGGTGCGGGCAACAGGCTCAGGCGGTGAGTTCGAGCAGCGCGGCAAAAGCCTGTTCGAACTGCGCGAGCCCTTCCTGCTGCAGGCGCTCGCCGACGGCGTCGAGGTCGATCCCGAGTGCTTCCAGGGTGGCGTACTGGGCGTCGGCGGCGGCGAGCTCGGTGTCCAGTGTGGAGGCGATGCGGCCATGGTCGCGCAGCGCGTCGAGGGTGGCATCGGGCACGGTGTTGACGGTCTCGGCGCCGATCAGCGGTTCGACGTAGAGCAGGTCGCTGTAGGCGGGATTCTTGGTGCCGGTGCTGGCCCACAGCATGTATTGCGGCCGGCCGCCGGCGGCGCGCAGGCCGGCGAAGGCAGCGCCGTGGAAGCGCTCGCGGTAGCGGCGGTAGGCGAGCTTGGCGGTGGCGACCGCGGTCCTGCCGCGCAGCTGCAGTGCGTCGCCGCCGATCTCCTCGAGCTGCTTGTCCACCAGGGTGTCCACGCGCGACAGGAAGAGGCTCGCCACCGACATCAGCGACGCGAGGTCGCCGCCGGCCCCCCGTCGCTGCTCGAGCCCGCGCACATAGGCCGCGGCCACCGCATCGACATGGGCGAGCGAGAACATCAGCGTGACGTTGACGCTGACCCCGGCGCCGATCAGGCGCTCGATGGCCACCAGGCCGGCGGCGGTGGCGGGCACCTTGATCAGCAGGTTGGCGCGGTCGACCGCGGCCTTCAGGCGCAAGCCGGCGGCGACCGTGCCTTCGGCGTCGTGCGCCAGCGCCGGCGACACTTCGAGGCTGACGTAGCCGGCCTCGCCCGCGCTGTCGCGATGCAGGGGCGCGAGCAGGTCGCAGGCGCGCTGGACGTCGGGAATCACCAGCGCTTCGTAGCGGGCCTCGGCGCTCAGCGGGCGCTGCTTCAGCGCGGCGAGGTCGCCCTCGTAGTAGCGCCCGCCGGCGATGGCCTTGTGGAAGATCGCCGGGTTGGTCGTCACGCCGGCGATGCCGTCGTCGGCGACGAAGCGCGCGAGATGGCCGTCGTTGAGCAGCGTGCGGGAGAGATTGTCGAGCCAGATCTGCTGGCCGTGCTGGCGTACCTGGAGCAGCGGATTCATCGGTGTGCGCATCGTCGTTGAGGAATCGGAGCGACGATTGTGCCCCGAAATCCGCCCTTTGGGGTTGGCGGAGGCCTAGCTCGGGGGAAATCCGGCCGCTGCGCCGCAGGCTTCCGCCCAGCCGAGCGCCTGCGCCACGCGGGCGAAGTCGGCGGCGACCGGGGCCGCGATCCGCAGCGCCGCGCCGCTCACCGGGTGCGTGAAGGCGAGGCCGGTGCACGCGAGCAGCAGGCGGCCGCTGCCGAACAGGCTGTGGAACAGGCGGTTGTGGCGGCCCTTGCCGTAGGTGGCGTCGCCGATGATCGGGTGGGCGAGGTGCTTGAGGTGGCGGCGCAGCTGGTGCCGGCGGCCGGTCTCGGGCACGAGTTCGACGAGGGCATAGCGGCTGCTGGGGTAGCGGTCGACGCGATACGGCAGTTCGGCGATGGCAAGGCGGCGATAGCGCGTCAGCGCGGGCTGCGCCGTTGCGGCGGTGGCGCTGTCGTCGGCGGGCGGCTCGTCGTCCTCGGCCAGGGCATCGCGCCGGCCGGCACCGCGGCCGCGGTCGCGCTCGATCGGGTCGAGCTGGCGCACGAGGGGGTGATCGATGCTGCCCTGTTCCGCCGGGTGGCCGCGCACGATCGCGAGGTAGCGCTTGTCGACCTGGCGGCTTTCGAACAGGGCGCCGAGCCGCGCCGCGACCTCGCGTTCGAGGGCGAACAGCAGCACGCCCGAGGTGCCGCGGTCGAGCCGGTGTGCAGGATAGACGCGGCGACCGATCTGGTTGCGCAGCAACTGCACCGCGAAGCGTTCGGCGTCGGCGGCGATCGGGCTGCGATGCACGAGCAGGCCGGCCGGCTTGTGGATCGCGATCAGGCTGTCGTCGCGGTAGAGGATCTCGAGCATGGGAACGGTGGCGTGAGCCTGCACCGAAAAGACAAAGCGACCGCTCGCGCGGTCGCTTCTGCATCGGACGACCCGGCGTGCCGGGCCGGTGCGGGAGGTTCAGGCGAAGTTCTGCGCCGCGAAGTCCCAGTTCGCCAGCTTGTCGAGGAAGGTGGCGACGAAGTCGGGACGACGGTTGCGGTAGTCGATGTAGTAGGCATGCTCCCACACATCGATACAGAGCAGGGCCTTGTCGCCCGTGGTCAACGGGGTGCCGGCGGCGCCCATGTTGACGATGTCGACCGCGCCGTCGGCCTTCTTCACCAGCCAGGTCCAGCCGGAGCCGAAGTTGCCGACCGCGGAGGCCTGGAAGGCCTTCTTGAAGTCGTCGAAGGAGCCCCACTTGGCCTTGATCGCGTCGGCCAGCGCGCCGGCAGGCTCGCCGCCGCCGTTGGGCGACATGCTGTTCCAGAAGAAGGTGTGGTTCCACACCTGCGCGGAGTTGTTATACACGCCGCCGGCGGGGGCCTTCTTGACGATGGCTTCGAGGTCGAGGTTCTCGTACTCGGTGCCCTTGATCAGGTTGTTCAGGTTGGTGACGTAGGCCTGGTGGTGCTTGCCGTAGTGGAACTCCAGGGTCTCGGCCGAGATGTGCGGGGCGAGGGCGTCCTTGGCATAGGGCAGGGCGGGCAGGGTGTGTTCCATGCGTGATCTCCGTCGTTGGTCTGTCTGTGTTCGGGTTGGGGGTAGAAGCCGGACTATTTTAGTCTGGATTTAGACCCCGAACAAGCTTGCGCCCCGCATGTTAAGCCCATGAGGGGGATTTGCGGAATCGGCGCGCTCAGGTCTTCGCGTGCCCGACCACCCGGGTGTCGAGACGGCCGTCGGCCAGCTGCACGCTCACCGCCGCGCCCTCGGGGACGCCGGCGGCGCTGCGCAGGACGCGGCCGCGCTCGTCGCGGGCGATGGCATAGCCGCGTGCCAGCACGGCCTGCGGCGCGAGGTGCTGGAGGTGGGCGGCGAGGGTGTCGACCCGGGTGTGGCGTTGCGCCAGGAGCTGGGCGGCGGCGCGCTGCAGGCGTTCGCCGAGTGCACCGACACGGTCGGCGAGGGCGCTTGTGCGC
>JANJTU010000165.1 GCA_024710965.1 Thauera sp.
GTGGTGATGAAGGACGGCAGCGACAACATCACCCTCGAAGCCTACGCCGTGACCAAGGCCTACGCCGCGAGCAAGGGCGTGAGCTCCTGGGACTTCATCGACCGCGACTGGAACTTCGCCATGTACGGCACCGCCGACAAGGGCCAGACCTTCCACCAGGAGCATCTGGCGAGCAAGACCCACGGCACCCACGCGACCTCGATCGCGGTGCGCACCGACACCTGACGCAACCGACACCTGACGCGCATGACCGCCCCCCCGCGGTGCACCCACGCCGACCAACTGCGCCACCTCGACGGCCAGTGGCTGCGGCTGGCCGGCACCTATCTCGCGCTGCCGACGCTGAAGAAGATGCCACGTCCCGGGCGCGGGCGCGAACTGGTCCAGCTCGGCGAGGTGGTCATCGCGCTCGAAGGCGGCGCCGCGGCCTACGACCCCACGGCCTGGGAGGACAGCCCGGCGTACATCCGCCTCGGCGAGGGTCGGCGCCCGGCGGAGGAGATTGCCGCCTTCGGCGGCCGGCGGGTGGAAGTCGAAGGCCGCCTCGCACTCGCGCCGCCCGGCGAAGCCGAGGCGGCGGGCCCGCGCCCCGGCGCGACCCTGCTCGAGCCGCGCGGCCTGCACCTGGCCGAGTAGGCGCAGACGGCGACCGTGCGCCGGCCGGGGCGCGCCCACGGTAGTGTCCCACGCGTCGCCGCCGGCGCGATCGCGGCCGATCGAATCGCCGCCCGCGGCACACTCGCGCCCCGCCGCCGTCCCGCACCACCGCGAAGCGTTCCGGTGCCGCCCGCTTGTATGCCCCCCCGCGTCGCAGTCGCCCCCCAAGGGGACGGCGTAACCGTCTTGGAGCGACCCGGTGCCGCCCGCTCAGGCTGGCGGCCGCTCACCGAAGAAGCGCCGCGGCGACAGGCCGAAGGCGCGGCGGAACATCGCCGAGAACGCGCTCGGGCTGGCGTAGCCGAGCTCGGCGGCGATCTCGGCATAGGGCCGGCCCTGGGCGACCAGGACGGTGGCGCGGGTCAGGCGCACCTGCTGGCGCCACAGGCCGAAGGACATCTTCATCTCGGTGCGGAACAGCCGTGCCAGCGTGCGCTCGCTGGCCCCGACGCGGCGCGCCCACTCGGCGAGCGACGCGTTGTCGGCGGGGTCCTCCATCAACGCCTCACACAGCGCGCGCAGGCGGCGGTCGCTCGGCTGCGGCAGGCGCAGGTCGAGGCTGCGCGCATGGCCGAGCTCGGTCAGCAGCAGGGCCTCGATCTGGCGCCGGCGCTCGCCACAAGGAGGCGGCGCGACCGCCAGGCTTTCGATCAGCTCGCGCACCAGCGGCGCGATCTCGATCACCGTGCACTGCGCCGCCGGCAGCGGCGCGCACGCGGGGGCGACATGCACGGTGCGCAGCTCGACCGGGCCGAGCAGGGTCATCTCGTGATCCACGCCCGGCGGCACCCACACCGCGCGGAAGGGCGGCACCAGCCAGCGGCTGCCGGGCACGTCGAGGCAGACCGCGCCGCTGATCGCGTAGGCGAGCTGGCCCCAGGGGTGGCTGTGGTAGGGGATCAGCGCGTCGCGCGGCAGGCGGCGCACCGAGACCACAATCGGCTCGGCAGCGGTGGGCGGGCGGCGGGCGGGCAGGTCGACGATGGTGCGTGGCATGTTCTCGACAGAAGTTGGCCGACTGGCTGCCGTCAGCCAGCACAGGGCCTCCTATGATGGCGCAAGGACTCCCTCCGGACACCAGCATGACGACCCAGACCCTCGCCTCCCCGCCGCCCGCCTCCGCCCGCCACGACTTCGGCGTCATCGCCGTGGTGGCCTTCGCCCACGGCACCTCGCACTTCTTCCAGCTCGTGCTGCCGGCGCTGTTCCCGTGGCTGATGCAGGACTTCGGCCTCGACTTCACCCGCGTCGGCCTGGCGATGTCGGTGTTCTTCGTCGTCTCCGCGCTCGGCCAGGCTGCCGCCGGCTTCGCCGTCGATCGCTTCGGCGCCTACCGCGTGCTCAGCGCCGGCGTCGCCTGCCTGGGGGTGGCGGCGGTGCTGGTGTCGATGGCGCAGGGCCTGGGCGGCTTGGTGCTGGCGGCGGCGGTGGCCGGTTGCGGCAACGCGGTGTTTCACCCCGCCGACTTCAGCCTGCTCAACCGCAAGGTCTCCGAGCCGCGCCTCGGCCACGCCTTCTCCGCCCACGGCCTGTCGGGCAACCTCGGCTGGGCGCTGGCGCCGGTGTTCATCGTCGGCCTGGCCACGCTGGCGGGCTGGCGGACGGCGGCGCTGGGCGCGGCGCTGGTCGCCTTCGCCGCGGTCGGCTGCCTGTTCCTCGCCCGCGCCTGGCTCGCCGACGAGCGCGAGCGTGTGGCCGCGCGCGGCCAGGCGCAGGCGGCGGGCTCGCTCGCCTTCCTGCGCCTGCCCGCGGTGTGGCTGTGCTTCCTGTTCTTCTTCTGCACCACGATGGCCTTCGGCGCCTTCCAGAACTTCGGCACCCCGCTGCTGCAGGCGCTGTACGGCCTCGGCCTGCCGGCGGCGGCGAGCGGCATCACCGCCTTCCTGCTCGCCTCGGCCGCCGGGGTGTTCACCGGCGGCTTCGTCGCCGGCCGCACGCAGGCGCACGACCGCCTGCTCGCCGGGTTCCTCGGCTGCTCGGCGCTGGTCGCGGCGACGCTGGCGGCCGGCGTGCTGCCGGCCTGGGCGGCGGTGCCGGCGCTGGCGACGATCGGCTTCTGCACCGGCCTGGCCGGGCCCTCGCGCGACATCCTGGTGCGGCGCGCGGCGGTGTCGCGCGCCGGGGCCGGCGCCTACGGGCGGATCTACGGCCTGGTGTATTCGGGCATCGACGCCGGCATGGCGCTGTCGCCATTGGTGTTCGGGCCGCTGATGGACCGCGCCCACTTCGCCCTCGTGATGGCCGGCGTGGCGGCGCTGCAGCTGGGCGCGGTCACGGTCGCGCTCGCCGCCGCACGCCAGGCGGCGCTGCCGCAGCCGGCGGTGGCGCGGAGCTGAGCGCCGCGCCGTGGCCGCACCGACGCGGCCCGCGATCAGCTCGACGCCGCGCGCACGGCCGGCCCGGATGCGGCCTCGGCGGCCCCTGCATCAGCGGACGCGGGAAGCGGCACCAGGGTGTCGATGCTGACCGCGCCGGCACCGAACACGGCCGGCATCGCCATGCGCATCGTGATGCGCGAGCCTTCGGCGCCGGGCGGATCGGTGGCGCGGCGGAACGGGATCACCTTGGTGTCGAACTGCGGCACCCACGGCAGCCCGCTCGCGCGCCGCTCACCATCG
>JANJTU010000233.1 GCA_024710965.1 Thauera sp.
TGCCGCGCGCGAGGTGCGCCATCGCCGCCTCATACACGGTGGTCTGTTCGCCGTCGAGCAGGGTGTAGCCGCCTTCGACGCGGCTGCCGTCGGGGTTGGGCGGCAGCATCAGGTTGCGGATGCGCACGTTGGCGAAGGTGCCGCGCACCATGACCTCGTGGTGGCCGCGGCGCGAGCCGTAGGAGTTGAAGTCGGCGCGCGCGACGCCGCGCCCGAGCAGCCAGTGGCCGGCCGGGCTGGTCTCGCGGAAGGAGCCGGCGGGCGAGATGTGGTCGGTGGTGACCGAGTCGCCGAGCAGCAGCAGGGTGCGGGCATCGCGGATGTCGCCAATGGCGCCGGGCTGCGGCGCGAAGCCGTCGAAGAACGGCGGCCGGGCGATGTAGGTCGATTCGGGCCAGTCGTACACCTGGCCGATCGGGGCGGTGATCGCGTTCCACAGGTCGTGGTCGCGGGTGAAGTCGGCGTACAGGCGCTGGTAGGTGGCCGGATCGAGCGCCACCGGCAGCAGCGCCGCGACCTCGTCGGCGCTGGGCCAGATGTCGCGCAGGAACACGGGCTCGCCGTCGCCGCCGGTGCCGAGCGGCTCGCGCGTGAGGTCGATGTTCACCCGCCCGGCGAGCGCGAAGGCGACCACGAGCGGCGGCGAGGCGAGGAAGTTGGCGCGGATGTTGGGGTGGATGCGCGCCTCGAAGTTGCGATTGCCCGACAGCACGGCGGCGGCGACGAGGTCGTGCTCGATGATGGCGTCGTTGAATTCGGGGGCGAGGTCGCCGGAGTTGCCGATGCAGGTCGTGCAGCCGTAGCCGGCCAGGGCGAAGCCGAGCTGCCCCAGCGGCTCGAGCAGGCCGGTCTTGCGCAGGTAGTCGGTGACCACGCGCGAGCCGGGCGCGAGCGAGGTCTTGATCTGCGGCTGCACCGTCAGCCCGCGCGCCACCGCCTTCTGCGCCAGCAGGCCGGCGGCGATCAGCACCGCCGGGTTGCTGGTGTTGGTGCACGAGGTGATGGCGGCGATCAGCACGTCGCCGTGGCCCAGCTCGACGTCGTCGCGGCCGGTGGCAAAGCGGTCCACGAGCTTGCCTTCCTCGCGCCCGAAGCCATTGTCGGCGACCGGGGTCGAGAACAGGCGCTCGAACTCGTGGCGCATCGCCGGCAGCGCGATGCGGTCCTGCGGCCGCTTCGGCCCGGCGAGCGAAGGCTCGATCGTGGCGAGGTCGAGCGTCAGCGTGCGGCTGTAGTCGATCTCGCCCGCGCGCGGCACGCCGAACAGGCGCTGGGCGCGGAAGTAGGCCTCGAACAGCGCGCATTCGGCCTCGCTGCGGCCGGTCGCGCGCATGTAGGCGACGGTCTTGTCGTCGACCGGGAAGAAGCCCATCGTTGCGCCATACTCGGGTGCCATGTTGGCGAGGGTGGCGCGGTCGGGCACCGGCAGGCTGGCGGCGCCTTCGCCGAAGAACTCGACGAACTGGCCGACGACCTTCTCGCGCCGCAGCAGCTCGGTCACCGTGAGCACCAGGTCGGTGGCGGTGGTGCCCGTAGGCAGGGCGCCTTTCAGCTCCACGCCGACCACATCCGGCGTCAGGAAGTACACCGGCTGGCCGAGCATCGCCGCCTCTGCCTCGATGCCGCCGACGCCCCAGCCGACGACGCCGACGCCGTTGATCATCGTCGTGTGTGAGTCGGTGCCGACCAGGGTGTCGGGGAAATACACCCCGCCCTGGTGGCGCACGCCGCGGAACAGGTATTCCAGATTGACCTGGTGCACGATGCCGATCCCCGGCGGCACGACGCGGAAGGTGTCGAAGGCCTGCATGCCCCACTTCATGAACTGGTAGCGCTCGCGGTTGCGCTCGAACTCGAGCTCCATGTTGCGGCGCAAGGCGTCGGGCGTGCCGTAGTGATCGACCTGCACCGAATGATCGACCACCAGATCGACCGGCACCAGCGGTTCGATCCGCTTCGGGTCGCGCCCCTGCTCGAGGGCGACGTTGCGCATCGCCGCTAGGTCGGCGAGCAGGGGTACGCCGGTGAAGTCCTGCAGCACGACGCGGGCGACGACGAAGGGGATCTCCGCCGTGCGTGGCGCATGCGGGCGCCAGTTGGCGAGTTCGCGCACATGGGCGGCGGTGACCTTGCCGCCGTCGCAGTGGCGCAGCACCGCCTCGAGCACGATGCGGATCGACACCGGCAGGCGCGACACCGGCCCGATGCCGGCCGCCTCCAGCGCCGGCAGGGAATGGAACTGGCCGACGGCGCCGGCGGCGGTGGTGAAGGTTTGCAGCGGGGGGAAGATCGAGTCGGACATGGTGCTTCTCCTTTCCAGGCGCGTGGGGCGGGGGACGGATGGCGATGCCGGTGGTGGAAAACCGCCTCGGTGCGACTACCGGCCCCGACCGATGTTCCCCCCGCCACATTGCTGTCGGGCTGCGCGCACGGGGCGGCGAGAGTAGAATGCCGCGCGTTTGCAAGGTGGAATCGATGTCTTTGTGTTGCGCTGCACCGCAGGTCTTATAAAAGACATATAATCCGCCCGATCCGCGCGGGCGATCCCCGCCGGAGTCCCGATCACCGCCACGAAAAAGTGAGGAAGTCGCCGTGCTTGAAGCCTACCGTGCCCACGTCGCCGAGCGTGCCGCCCTCGGCATCCCGCCGCTGCCCCTGTCCAAGCAGCAGGTCACCGAACTGGTTGCCCTGCTGAAGAGCCCCCCCGCCGGCGAGGAAGCCTTCCTCGTCGAGCTGCTGACCCATCGCGTGCCGGCCGGTGTGGACGACGCCGCCAAGCTCAAGGCCGAATTCCTCGCCAAGGTCGCCAAGGGCGAGGAAGCCTGTGCGCTGGTCTCGCGCACGAAGGCCACCGAACTGCTCGGCACCATGCTGGGCGGCTTCAACATCAAGCCGATGATCGACCTGCTGGGCGATGCCGAAGTGGGCACCGTCGCCGCCGAGGGCCTGAAGAAGACCCTGCTGATGTTCGACTACTTCCACGACGTCAAGGAACTGGCGGACTCGGTTGACAAACCCGGCAACGCCAACGCCAAGGCGGTGATGCAGTCGTGGGCCGACGCCGAGTGGTTCACCAGCCGTCCGGAAGT
>JANJTU010000239.1 GCA_024710965.1 Thauera sp.
GGCATCATCGACACCGTGCCGATGAAGCGCCTGGGCCGGCCGGACGAGATCGGCGACCTGTGCGCCTATCTCGCCTCGGACAAGGCGGCCTACATCACCGGCGCCACGATCAACATCAACGGCGGCCTGCACATGGGCTGAACGCGCCACCCCCGGCCGGCGCGCTTGCCATGCGCCGCGCCCTTTGCTAAAAACGTGGGGGTCCGCGCCCGGCGCGGACCTTTCCCGAGGCGGGGACGACCCCGCAGGCACGCAGGTGCGCTCGGTTCCTCATCACGGGACGGCCCGTTCGCAGCAACGGAGCAGCCCATGTCCCGCAGCTTCCTCGCCTTCCGCGCCGCCGTCCGCGGCCTGAAGGGTGTCGGCGCCGCCTTATACGCGCTATCAGCGCGCGCGATTGCATTCGCCCGCGCCCCGGCCTATCTTCTCAAGCCATTTGTCTGCCCGCCCGCCCGGCAAGAGACCGCCGCCGTGTCCACAACGCCCCCGAAACTGCGCTCCTTCCGCGACCGCCTGCGCCAGATCGCCCTCTTCGAACTCGGCGGCCTGCTGCTCGTGACGCCGCCCTTCGCCTGGGCGAGCGGCGTGCCGCTGGTGGAGTCCGCCGGCCTGCTCGCCTTCCTCGCGCTGGTGGCGGCGATCTGGAACGGCAGCTTCAATACCGGCTTCGACTGGCTCGAAGGCCGCCTCACCGGGCGGACCGCCGACCGCCGCCCGTTCCGCCTGCGCTGCCTGCACGCGACCCTGTTCGAGGCCGGCCTGCTGCTGATCACGCTGCCGATCATCGTGCTGTGGACCGGCATGGGCTGGGTCGAGGCGCTGGTGGCCGACATCGGCCTGGCGATCACCTACACGGTCTACGCGCTGCTGTTCAACCTGGCCTACGACCGCCTGTTCCCGATCGCGCAGGCGGCCGCGCCAGCGGCGGAGGCGCGCTGAGATGGCGGCAGCGGACATCATCGACGTCGCTGATCTCGCTGCGATCGCCGAGATCACGGTTGACGCCGATCTCGGCGCCCTCAACACCTTCGGCCTGCCGGCACGTGCGGCGCGCCTGGCGCGGCTGCGCTCGGTTGCCGCGCTCGCCGCGCTGATCGCCAGCCCCGGCTGGGCGCAGTGGCCGCGCCTGGTGCTGGGCGGCGGCAGCAACCTGATCCTCGGCGGCGAGTTGCCCGGCATCGTGCTGAAGGTCGAGCTCGGCGGCCGCCGCCTCGTGCGCGAGGACGACGGGGCCTGGATCGTCGAGGCCGGCGCGGGCGAGAACTGGCACGGCTTCGTGCGCTGGACGCTGGCGCAGGGCTGGCCGGGGCTGGAGAACCTGTCGCTGATCCCGGGCACCGTGGGCGCGGCGCCGATCCAGAACATCGGCGCCTACGGCCTGGAGCTGGCCGAGCGCTTCGACGCGCTCGACGCGGTCGATCTCGCCAGCGGCGAGGCACGCACTTTCGAGCTCGCCGACTGCGCCTTCGGCTACCGCGACAGCGTGTTCAAGCGCGCACCCGGGCGCTGGCTGGTCACCGCGGTGCGCTTCCGCCTGCCCAAGGCCTGGCGGCCGGTCACGCGCTACGCCGACGTGGCGCGCGAGCTCGAGGCGCGCGGCCTCGCCGCGCCGTCTGCGCTCGACGTCTCGGACGCGGTGATCGCGATCCGCCGGCGCAAGCTGCCCGACCCGGCCGAGCTCGGCAACGCCGGCAGCTTCTTCAAGAATCCGGTGGTCGAGGCCGTACACTGCGCGCACCTGCTCGCCGCCCACCCGGACCTGCCGCACTACCCGCAGGCCGACGGCCGCGAGAAGCTCGCCGCCGGCTGGCTGATCGAGCAGGCCGGCTGGAAGGGGCGCGACCTCGGCCCGGTCGGCTGCTTCGAGCGCCAGGCCCTGGTGCTGGTCAACCGCGGCGGCGCCACCGGCGCCGACGTGGCGCGGATCGCGCACGCGATCGGTGCCGACGTCGAGGCACGCTTCGGCGTCAGGCTGGAACCGGAGCCAGTCTTCGTCTGACTGCACGCGCGCCGGCGCTCGCGCCGCCGGACTGAAGGCGGGGCGCGCCCCGACGACCCACCTCGATGAGCTTCCTCCGTGCGCCGCGATGGTGCATCGCGCCGCCAGCCTCGCATCAAGCCTGGGCGTCCTCGGCCCGCCGAGCGTGCATCGCCTCGCGCCGGCACCGCGGCGGTGCGCTGCGCAGGCGGCCGCGGCGGAGTGGAAAGCCTTCCAGGACAGCGGTTTGATCGGCGCCGCGGGTGAAGCGCGGCGCGACGCCTGGCCTCTGGCATGTGCCTTGCTGTGGAAGGGACGGCAGTGCGTTGTCCTGGTGTCGTCCGTTTTCCACTCAAGGGAGTCAGTCCATGAACCGTCGCAACTTCGTCAAGGCGCTCACGCTGTCCGCCGCCATCGCCGCCATCGGCCTGCCGGCGGGACTCCATGCAGCCGACACGATCAAGGTCGGCATCCTGCATTCGCTGTCGGGCACGATGGCGATCTCCGAGACCGCGCTGAAGAACGTCGCGCTGATGACGATCGAGGAGATCAATGCCGCCGGCGGCGTGATGGGCAAGAAGCTCGAGCCGGTGGTCGTCGATCCGGCCTCGAACTGGCCGCTGTTCGCCGAGAAGGCGCGTCAGCTGATTAGCCAGGACAAGGTCGCCGCGGTGTTCGGCTGCTGGACCTCGGTGAGCCGCAAGTCGGTGAACCCGGTGTTCAAGGAACTGAACAGCCTGCTGTTCTACCCGGTGCAGTACGAAGGCGAGGAGCTCGAGAAGAACGTCTTCTACACCGGCGCTGCGCCCAACCAGCAGGCGATCCCCGCCGTGGAATACTTGATGAGCGCCGAAGGCGGCGGCGCCAAGCGCTTCGTGCTGCTCGGCACCGACTACGTCTATCCGCGCACGACGAACAAGATCCTGCGCGCCTTCCTCAAGAGCAAGGGCGTGGCCGAGGCCGACATCATGGAGGACTACACCCCCTTCGGCCATTCCGACTACCAGACGATCATCGCGAAGATCAAGAAGTTCGCCGCCGAGGGCAAGAAGACCGCGGTGATCTCGACGATCAACGGCGACTCGAACGTGCCCTTCTACAAGGA
>JANJTU010000293.1 GCA_024710965.1 Thauera sp.
GGCGTCGGCTACCTGCTGCGGGTGATGAACTTCCCGATCGCGCCCTTCATCCTCGGCTTCGTGCTCGGCGACATGATGGAGCAGAACCTGCGCCGCGCCCTGTCGATCAGCGACGGCGACGTCGGCGTGCTGTTCGCCAGCCCGATCGCGATCGGCCTGTGGATCGGCGCCATCGCCATGCTGGCGGGCCCGCGCGTGATGAAGATGCTGGAGAAGCGGCGCGAGGCGATCACCGCCTGAGCACTACTTGCGACGGGTTCCGCGGCTCACCTCCCGCCGCACGGAACCCGGCCCGGCTGCGGTCCCGTCCCTGCCCGCAGCCACTTTCCGGGGGCGCCCTCACGGGCGCCCCGTTTTCTTTAGCCTACCCCTTCGCTTGCCGCCGGCTGCGGCCCGCAGGGCAACTCCACCTCCACGCACAGCCCGCGCCCGCCCTCGCCGTCCTTGAGCACGACGCGGCCGCCGTGGGCGAGGCAGATCTCGCGCACGATCGCCAGGCCCAGGCCGCTGCCCTCGCTGTCGCCCTGGCCGAGGATGCGGTAGAAGCGGCCGAAGACCTTGTCGCGCTCGGCCTCGGGGATGCCCGGGCCCTGGTCGCTGACGCTCACCACCGCCTCGCCGCCGAAGGCCGCCAGCGCCACCGTCACCGCCGACTCGGCCGGGCTGTAGCGGATCGCGTTGTCGATCAGGTTCGCCACCAGCTCGCGCAGCATCGCGGCGTTGCCGTCGATGACGAGCGCGGTGCCCGGGCCTTCGAAGGCGAGGTCGATGCCCTTCTTCAGCGCGAGCGGCACCAGGTCCATGGCGACGTCCTTGACCAGGGCGGCCAGATCCAGCGGCGCGCGCTCGCCGATGAGGCCGTTGGCGGCTTCCGCGCGCGACATCGTCAGCATCTGGTTGGCGAGCCGGCGCGCGCCGCGGATGCTCCTGAGCAGGCTGGCGAAGGTGCGCAGCATCTCCTCCGGCTCGGTCTGGCGCAGGCCGTACTCGGCCTGCGTGGTCAGCACCGCGAGCGGGGTGCGGATCTGGTGCGCCGCGTCGGCGAGGAAGCGGCGGCGCGCCACCAGCATCGCCGACAGCCGCTCCATGTGGTGGTTGACCGCATCGATCAGCGGCGCCACCTCGCTCGGCACCTCGTCGGCGGCGACCGGGGTCAGGTCCTCGGCGCTGCGCCGGCGCATCGTGTCGCGCAGCGCGATCAGCGGGCGGAAGGCGCTGCCGAGCGCGAGCAGCACCGCCACCGCGCCGACGGCGATGAGCACGAGCTGGCGCTGCAGGCTGGCGAGGAAGAGCTCGCGCGCGAGCGCGGTGCGGGTGTCGGTGGTTTCGGCAAACACGATCGTCACCGCGTCGCCGCCTTCGAGCGCGGGGTCGTAGAGGCGCTTGCGCATCGCCCCCAGGCGCACCGCTTGGCCGCGGTAGCGCACATCGAAGATGCGCACCTCGCCGGTGTCGGGCACCGGCTGCGGCGGCAGCAGGTCGATGTAGCCGGTGAGCAGCTTGCCCGCGGGGTCGAGCACGGCGTGGAAGATGCGCTCCTGCGCCTTGTCCTCGAAGCCCTCGAAGGCGGCGTAGGGGATGTCGAGCTGGATCTCGCCTTCGAGCGAGTGGGTGCGCTCGGCCACCGCCTTGATCGAGGCGGTCAGCGAGCGGTCGTAGGCGCGATTGACCGCCTCGAGCGCGCCACGATAGGAGAGCACGGCGTTGACGCCGGTGAGGATCACCAGCGGCGGCAGCAGCCACCAGGCGATGCGGCGGCGCAGGCTGTAGCGCGCGCCCGCGGCTGCGGAGGCGGGGGCGCTCAAGTGCCGGCGGCCTCCGCCAGCAGGTAGCCGAGGCCGCGCAGGGTGTTGATCGCCACCCCCGAGCCCTCGAGCTTCTTCCTCAGGCGCGAGACGTAGATCTCGATCGCCTCGACGCGGGCGTCAGCGTCGAAGTCGAACACTTTCTCGAACAGCGCCTCGCGCGCCACCGGCCGGCCGATGCGCGACAGCAGGGCCTCGAGCACCGCGAGCTCGCGCGGCGTCAGCGCCAGCGGCCGACCCTCGACGCTGGCGAGCCGGGTCGTGGTGTCGAACTCGAGGCGGCCGATGCGCACCGTCGGCGCAAGGTTGCCGCTGCGCCGCAGCAAGGCCTTGATGCGGGCTTCGAGCTCGGCGAGGTCGAAGGGTTTGGGCAGATAATCGTCAGCGCCGAGGTTGAGCCCGCGCACGCGGTCCTCGGTGCTGCCGCGCGCGGTCAGCACCAGCACCGGCGTCGGCGCGCCCTGCTCGCGCGCGCGCAGGCGGCGCAGCACCTCGAGCCCGTCCAGCCCCGGCAGCGACAGGTCGAGGATGACGAGGTCGTAGCGCTGGGTGCGCAGCGCGAGCTCGGCGTGGTCGCCGCGCTCGAGCACGTCGAGCACGTAGCCGGCGTGGCGCAGCGCCTTCGCCACCCATTCGGCGAGTTCGGCATGGTCTTCGACGAGCAGCAGGCGCATGGCGGATGAAAGTGAATCGAAAGGCCGACGTGGGATTATTGACCCAAAACCGCGGCCCGGCCAGCAAGAGCGAGGCCGCGCCGCCCCTGCAGGAGAGACCGACCATGCGCTGGATACGCTGGATGCTGGCCGCCGCACTCGGCGCGGGCTGCGCCGTGGCCACGGCCGAGGAGCCGGCCGCGCGCCCCGCCCAGGCCGCGCGCGAGGGCGTGGTGGTGGTCTATGCCGCCACCGACCAGGCCGTCGTGCAGCCGCTGATCGACGACTTCGAGGCGCGCTATGCGGGCGTGCGGGTCGAATACCACGACATGAACTCGACCGCGCTCTACCACCGCGTCATCGACGAGCGCGCGCGCGGCGAGCGCCGCGCCGACGTGGTGTGGAGCTCGGCGATGGACCTGCAGGTGAAGCTGGTCAACGACGGCTACGCCCAGCCCCACCGCTCGGACGAAACCGCGGCCCTGCCCGAGTGGGCGGTGTGGAAGGACGAGGCCTTCGGCACCACCTACGAGCCGGCGGTGCTGGTCTACAACAAGCAGCACCTGGCCGAGCACGAAGTGCCCGACACCCGCATCGCCCTGATCCGCCTGCTCACCGGCGCGCCCGAGCGCTTCCGCGGCCGCGTCGGCAGCTACGACCCGGTGGGCTCCGGCCTCGGCCTGCTGCTGCACAGCCAGGACGCGCAGGCCAACCCGATCGCCTTCTGGGAGCTCGCGCGCGGCTTCGGCGCGCTCGGCCTCGAGCAGCACGTGTCCACCGCCGACATGCTCGACCGCGTCGCCGCCGGCCGCCTCAGCCTCGCCTACAACGTGCTCGGCTCCTACGCCGACAAGCGCGCCCGGCTCGATCCCGCCCTCGGCGTAGTGTGGCCGCGCGACTACACTCTGGTGCTGTCGCGCGTCGCCTTCATCATGCGCGACGCGCGCCATCCGCAGGCCGCGCGCCTGTGGCTCGACCACATGCTGTCCGAGCGCGGCCAGGCGCTGCTGGTCGAGCACCTCGGCCTGTACTCGATCCGCACCGACGGCGGCGCCGACACCGCGGCGGGGCTGCTGCGCGCGCGCCTGAGCCACGCCTTCCGCCCGATCACGATCGGCTCCGGCCTGCTCGCCTACCAGGACCAGGCCAAGCAGCGCGCCTTCCTGCGCCAGTGGGCGGCGGCGACGCAGCCGTGAGCGGCCGGGCGATGCCGCCGCGGGCTCGCCGCGGCAGGGACAAGGACGACGCGAGCGACGGCCGGCACCGGGCGGACACGCGCGCCAGAGGCGCCGCCGCCCCGGCTTCTCCGCTTCCGCCTTCGCCGCCTGTTGCTGCATCCGCCTACGCCTCGACGCCCGGTTGCTGAACCGTCCTTTCCGAACCTTTCCTGCACCGCCGCTTCATGACTCCGTCGCCCCGCCCCCAGCCGTCGCCCCCGCGCTCGCCCCGCCTCGCCGGCTGGCGCCAGATCGCGCCCACCCTCCTCGTCGCCGCCGTCGCCGGCTGGCTGGCGCAGGCGCTGGCGCTGCCGCTGCCGTGGATGATCGGCCCGCTGTTCGCGGTCGCCGGCCTGCGCATGGGCGACTGGGGGCTGCGCCCGCTGCCGGGCGGGCGCCAGGCCGGACAATGGGCGATCGGCACCGCGCTCGGCCTCTACTTCAGCCCCGAGGTCGTCGCCCAGCTCGGCGCGCACGCTGCGCTGGTGGCGGCGGCGGCGCTCGCCGCGCTCGCGATCGGGCTCGCCTGCGCGCTGTTCACGCGGCGCTTCGCCGGCGTGGACGCGCCGACCGCCTTCTTCGCCTCGCTGCCAGGCGGCGCCTCCGAGATGGCGACGCTCGCCGACCGCTTCGGCGGCGCGGTCGACCGCATCGCCGCGGCCCACGCTCTGCGGGTGATGATGGTGGTGTCGCTGGTGCCGTTCGCGCTCAGCTTTGCCGGCGCCCACGGCGCCGACCTCTACGCGCCGCTCGCGCGCGAGGTGGACGCGGCGCGCTTTCCGCTGCTCGTCGCCGCCAGCCTCGCCGGCGTGGCGCTGTTCCGCCTGCTGCGCATCGCCAACGGCTGGGTGCTGGGGCCGCTGCTCGGCGTGGCGCTTGCCACCGGCGCCGGGCTCGAGCTGTCGGCGTTGCCGGCCTGGGTCGTCAATGGCGGCCAGCTGCTGATCGGCTGCTCCCTCGGTTGCCGCTTCTCACGCGAGTTCTTCCGCGCCGCGCCGCGCTTCATGGCGGTGGCGGCGCTGTCGGCGGCGCTGTCGATCGTGCTCGGCTTCGCCCTCGCCGCGCTGCTCGGCACGCTGGCCGAGATCCCGCTGGCGACGCTGGCGCTCGCCACCGCGCCGGGCGGTGTGGCCGAGATGTGCATCACCGCCAAAGTGCTGCAGCTCGGCGTGCCGCTCGTCACCGTCTGCCACGTGCTGCGCGTGGTGGTGCTGACGCTGGCGGCGCAATGGACCTTCGGCCTGTTCCGCCGCCTGGTCGCCGCCTGAGGGCTGCAAGGGAGAGCTGCGGCGCCCCGCCTTCATCGCGGCCCGCCAGCGGTGCCCGCCCGCCGCGCGCACCAGGCCGTACACAGGCCCAGCAGCGTGACGCCGAACACGACATGGGCGAGCAGCGTCGCCCCGCCGCGCGCCACCGCGAACCACGGAAAGAGCCAGGTGAAGCCGTACAGATTGACGGCGTAGATCGCCAGCCCGTAGGCGGCGCCGACGAGCGTCGCCGGCACGGGCGCGAGCCGGCGCGCGACGGGCCAGGCGATCAGCGCGTAGAGCAGGCTCAGGCCGAAGTGGATCAGCGTCGCCCACGCCATCACGTCCCAGCGCCAGGCCGCGCCTTCGTCGAGCACGCCGCGGCCCATGACGATCGCGGCGGTGAGGCGGGCGTCGCGCAGCAGGGTGTCGATCACCGGCGTCGCCTCCAGCCACCACAGCAGCATCTGCGCGGCGGTGGCGACGGTGCCGGCGACGAAGGCGGCGAGCGCGCAGGCGACGGCGGCCGGGCGCGTCATGACCTCCAGCTCGTGTGCGCGCGCAGGCGGGCGTTCAGGTAGCGGGCGAGGCCGCGCCCGCCGGCGCGCATCAGGGCGTCGTGGTTCCACCGGAACAGCGGCCGCGCCAGCGGCGCGAGCAGGTTCATCCACCACGGCGTCGTGCGCACCCGCCACTCGTAGCGCACCGTGGTGAGGCCTGCGGCGCGCTCGAAGTGCCAGCGGCCGATGCCTTCGAGCGCGCCCTCGACCTCGCCTTCGAGCAGGCGCTGGGGCTCGACCCGGGTGACGCGGCTGACGAAGGTCAGGCGGTAGGGCAGCACGCTCTTCCAGGTGTAGCGCTGGCGCGCGCCGACGCCGCTGGCGTCGCCCGCGTCGAGCGCGACGACACATTCGGCCCCGTCCCACCAGTCCGGCCAGCGTTCGGGGTGGGTGATCGCCTCCCACACCACCTCGACCGGCGCGTCGAACTGCCACAGCGTGGTGAGGTGATAGTGGTTGCTGCCCTGGCTGCGCATGCTCCCTCCTCCCCCTGGTCTCTGCCCCCGCTCGCCCCGCGGCGGCGACGCATGCTCAGGGCACGAAGAACTGCTCGTGAAAGGCGACGTCGAGTTCGGCGTCGCTCATGTCGACACTCTCGATCGGCGCACCGCGCGCGTCGTAACTCTGCACCTTGAGCGGAAACAGCGAGTCCTCGGCGAGCCAGACACGGTAGCGATGCACGCCGCCGACGCTGACGCCGGCGTCGCCTTCGATCTCGATCAGGGTCGCGGGGCGTCCGCCGACCTCGGCGGCAACCGGCGCGGCCAGCGTGCCGCGCGCGCGCAGTTCGGCGAGGTTCGCGAGCAGCGCGCCGACGTCCGAGCGATCGACGCTGTGGCCGCGCGGGCTACGGATCAGCGGATTGTCGGGGGAAAGATTCAGCGTCGGGAGGTGCTCGGCGCCGAAGGGCGACAGGCGGACGCGTTGCGCGCCGGGATCGTAGATCAGCACCGCACCGCGGTGCGGCTCGACGAAATCCATCCGGATCCAGCCGGGGCGGCGCCACGCGTAGCGGATCACCTGCCGCTCGCCGTCGGCGGCGAGCGCGCGCAGCGTCAGGCGGTAGCTGTGCAGCTCGCGCAGGCGGGCCCGGGCGTCGGCGAGCACGTCGGCGGACATGGCCTCACCCGCGAGCAGCGCGAGGACCAGCGCCAGCCATCGCACACCCTACTCCCGCAGTTCGACGGTTGCCCGCCATGCCGCGCCCGCCCGCGCTCGCCGCGGCACGCGCAGCGGCATGACTTTGGCGAGCGGACAAGTTCGCAGTCTTCATCGCGCGCCTCCCCGGACCAATGCTTGCTGCAGCGATGCCGGCCACGCCGGCCGGATGCCCGGCTGCATCCACCACGGCGACCGCGGCGGCAGGCCGCCCGGACTTGCGGCGCCGCGTGTCGGGTTGACTGCAGCCCCCGGAGGAAATATCCCCGCCGTGGCGTGGAAGCCGGCGTTGCGCCTTCGCCCGCCGCGCCCGCGGCGACGCTCAGGCGCCCGCGGGGTCGCCAGGCGCGGGGGCGATCACGCGCGGGCGCCCGCCCTGGTCGAGGGCGACGAAGACGAAGCTGGCGTCGGTGACCTTGACCTGCTCCTCGCCGTCGCGCGAGCGCCGCCAGGCCTCGACCTCGATCGTCATCGAGGTGCGGCCGATGCGCACGATCTCGGCATGCAGG